>DATEKG010000143.1:0-16816 GCA_035277565.1 Pseudolabrys sp. | reverse complement strand
CGCACATGGATATCGGCTTCATCGGCCTCGGGAACATGGGACAGCCGATGGCGCGCCGGCTCATAGAGGCCGGGCACAAGCTCATCGTTTACGACACACGCAATGATGCCGTGGCGCCGCTTGTCGCGCTGGGCGCCCAGCTTGCATCATCGCCGGCCGACGTTGCCGACCGTGCAGAAACGGTCATGGCAAGCCTGCCATCGCTGCAGATTTCCGAAAAGGTGGCGCTCGGCGAGGGTGGCATCATCCATGGCAAGCGCGTGAGGCGCTTTATCGATCTTTCGACAACCGGTTCTCGTGTTGCTGCCAGGATTGCTGATGCTCTTGCCAAAAAGAACATCGTGCAGATCGACAGCCCGGTCAGCGGCGGTGTCGGCGGAGCCCGGAAGGGAACGCTGGCGGTGATGGTTTCAGGCCCGAGAGCCGAAATCGAGCTGGTGAAAGATGTCCTTTCGATCTTCGGCCGCGTCTTCGTGATCGGGGAAAGGCCCGGCATGGCGCAGACAATGAAGCTCGCCAACAACTTTCTGTCCGCCACCGCAATGGCGGCGACCTCCGAGGCTGTCGCGATGGGTGTGAAAGCAGGACTTGATCCCGCGGTCATGATCGATGTCATCAATGCCGGATCGGGCCGGACGACGGCTTCCGACGGAAAATTCCCGCAGGCCATACTGCCGCGCACGTTCGACTACGGTTTCACGACCGCGCTGATGCTCAAGGATGTTCGATTGTGCGCCGAGGAAGCCAAAGGCCTCGACGTTCCCGACGCGGTGATGAGCGCGGTTCTCGCGCAATGGGAAACGACCAACAGCGAGTATGGCGGGGACAGCGATTTCACCGCGATTGTAAAGATGATCGAGAAACGCGCGGGCGTCACGGTGGGTAAAAAATCATGAGTAACGACATTCATGAAGTTTATGCGGTCTGTTACGCAAGCCATTCACGCAAACGTTCGGAAAACTACATCTTCGGCGATCCGCACGATGAAATGACATCGATCGCCTACTACGTCTGGGTGATCAAAGGTCCGCACGGTACTTTCGTCTGCGATACGGGCTTCGACGAGGCCGCGGCCAAAGAACGCGCGCGCAAGATCATGCATCCGGTCGGCGAAGGTCTGCAGGCTGTCGGTGTTGCTCCCGACAAGGTCGACCATGTGATTGCCACGCATATGCATTGGGATCACGCGGGCAATTACGATCTCTTTCCCAATGCGCGCTATCACATTCAGGACACCGAGATGGCCTATGCCACTGGCCGATGCATGTGCCATCAGATGCTGCGCATTCCGTTCAGCGAGAACGACGTTCATGCGATGGTGCGCAAGATCTTCGCCTATCGTGTCGAGTTTCATGACGGCGTCGAGGAGCTGGCGCCAGGCATCACCGTCCACAAGATCGGCGGCCATTCAAAAGGTCTGCAATGCGTGCGCGTCAAAACGAGGCGCGGGTATGTGGTCGTGGCTTCCGATTGCTGCCATCTTTATTCGCATCTCGATGAGGGCCGGGTTTTCCCGATCACCTACAGCGTCGGCGACACGTTGGAAGGTTATAAAACGCTGCTCAGGCTCGGGACCTCGCGCCATCACGTGGTGCCTGGTCACGACCCGGAGGTCCTGAAACTTTACCCGGCGGCAAAAAGCGGCCTCGAAAACTGGGTCGTGCGGCTTGATGCGGATCCAAAAGCCTGACCCGCAAAGCCGCGCTTAGGCGAGGCTCAATTCAGCGAACGCGTTCTTGTGATGCTCGGCACTTTCTGACGCAAAGCAGCAGAACGTCACCTGCATGATGCTGCGCGGGTTTGCAGCGACCTCCGACGCAACCGTCCCGACGGCAATCCGTGCGGCGAGATCAGCAGGGAAACGATAGATGCCGGTCGAGATGGCCGGGAAAGCGATTGACGTCAGTTGTCGCCCGGCAGCCAGATCAAGTGCGGCGCGATAGCAGCCTGCGAGCAATCCCTCCTCGTTCGCCGCACCACCGCTCCACACGGGACCGACCGCATGGATCACGTATTTTGCCTTAAGCCTGTGGCCACCGGTGATCTTCGCGGAGCCCGTATCGCAGCCGCCAAGCGTATGGCATTCCTCGAGCAGTTTCGGGCCCGCCGCGCGGTGAATAGCACCATCAACGCCGCCGCCGCCAAGCAGGCTTCGGTTGGCGGCATTCACGATCGCGTCGACACTCAGTGTCGTGATGTCGGCGATGACAATATCGAGAATTGTTTGTCCGATTTCGGCGCTCAGAAGCGGCATGCCCGACTATAGCACGGGGCCATTTTCCCGGCAGCGCATTCAACCCCACTCCGAGTGGACTTCGGCCTTGAGGTCGATGCTCGAGCGCGCGCCGATATCGTCGTAATGCGCATCGAGAAAGCGGCGGGCGGCGCGCTGCCCAAGCTTGCGCAGGAGTTCGAACGACTCATAGTCGTTGCGCAGCCGCCCGGCCGACGAGAATCGCTCGCCCAACCCCGACAGAACGATGCGGTGGATCCTGATGCGCCGGTATTGGCCGGGGCCCGTGCCGTGCGGCAGACGGCCTTGATCGATCAGGCGCATGACGAATTCAATGGCGCGCAGCTCGGCCATCAGCGATGAATTGAAGGTGATTTCGCTCACCCGGCTCATGATCTCATGGGTCGAGGTCGGAATCTTTTTGCGCACGAGCGGATTGATCTGGATGATGAGAACGTCTTCGGTGTCGGTCGAGCGGAAAAATGGATAGATGACCGGATTGCCGAGATACCCGCCGTCCCAGTAAGCCGCACCGTCGATCTCGACAGCATGAAAAACAGCCGGCAGGCACGCCGACGCCATCACGGCTTCGGCCGTCAGCCTGTCTTTCGCAAAAATATGCAACCGGCCCGTCTGGACATTGGTCGCCGCGATGAAGATCTGCCGGCTGTCATTCCGGAGCCCGTCGAAATCGACAAAACGTTCGATAAGATCCTTGAGCGGGTTGATGTTGAGCGGATTGACGTCATATGGCGACAGATAACGTGACCACGCCGTAAGCCAGTCGAGGGTAGGAGAGTCACTTGCCGGCAGCAGCGAAAAGAGCCGGTTGAGCACCGCGCGTTGCACCGGAGGCAGCTCGCCGCCGAGGCTTGCGGCCTTCCAGAAATCAGCGAGCCGCTTGCGAGCTTCCTCGGAACCGCCGCGCTTGAGTCCGTCCGCCAACATGACCGCGTTGACTGCGCCGGCAGAAGTTCCCGATATTCCTTCCACCGACAGGCGACCGTCGGCGAGCAGGTGGTCGAGCACGCCCCAGGTAAATGCGCCGTAGGCGCCACCGCCCTGCAGCGCGAGATTGATACGTTTGCCGCCCTTCGGCTTTTCCGGCCTGGCGCCGCCGAATGCGCGCGCAAGAAATTCGATCATCGCGCCCGCGTCACTGAGCCACCCAGCCGCCGTCGATCGAATAGGCGGAGCCGGTAATCGTCGCCGCTGCGTCGCTGCACAGGAACACCGACAGACTGCCGATACTTTCCGGCCTGGTGAACTGATGCATCGGTTGCTTCTCCGAGAGAAGCGCAATCTCCTCGTCGCGAACGCTCTTTCCGGAGGCCTTCGCGCGCGCGTCGATTTGCTGCTGGACGAGGGGCGTCAGAACCCAGCCAGGACAGATCGCATTGCAGGTGATGCCTGCATTTGCGTTTTCCATCGCGACAACTTTGGTGAGTCCGACCAGTGCATGCTTGGCGGACACGTAAGCCACCTTCTGCACGCTGGCCACGAGGCCGTGCGCGGAAGCGATATTGATGATGCGGCCCCACTTCCGCCTTTTCATGCCGGGGACGGCCGTGCGGATCGTGTGGAATGAGGATGACAGATTGATCGCAATAATCGCATCCCATTTTTCGATCGGGAAATCCTCGATATTGTCGACGTGCTGGATGCCGGCATTGTTGACCAGGACGTCGAGTGCGCCAAACTCCTTCTCCGTCGTGCCGATCATTTCCGCGATTTCGGCCGGCCTGGTCATGTCCGCCGGCGAGTAGCGCGCTTTGACGCCGAAATCCTTTTCGATGCCACTGCGTATCTTCTCGATTGCGGCTTTGTCGCCGAAGCCGTTGAGGGTCACATTTGCGCCGTCGCGAGCCAGCGCTTGAGCGATCGCAAGGCCGATGCCGGATGTTGAACCGGTGACCAGTGCCGTTTTGCCTTTGAGCATGGCATCTCCTTCCTGCTGCCGCTTCTGATCCAGCGCCCGAGCTTTAATGCCCGCGGAACCTGCCTCTATTTTTGTTGCAGTGCAATATATATGTTGCTGGCTTAGGTTTGCAGGGGGTTTGAGATTAGACTTGTGTCGGAAGGCGGAACTGTCAGTGGCCCGAAAATCATCTGCGCGCGCGGTCTTTCCAAAGCCCGATCACGATCATAAACGCTGCGCGAGCAATGCCATCGCCCGCGCGGAAGCGATTTGCAGTGCGCGCAAGGAGCGGCTCACCTCGATGCGGCGCCGCGTGCTGGAGGCCTTGCTCGCGAGCCATCATCCGCTTGGAGCCTATGAGTTGATTGACCGGCTGGCGCTCCGTGGGGTGCGGCCGGCGCCGATCACGATTTACCGCGCGCTCGATTTTCTGCGGGAACAGGCGCTTGTTCACAGGATCGAAAGCCGCAATGCGTTTATCGCCTGCGTGCACAATCATGGTGCCACCGATCCGGTCGTGTTTCTCATCTGTGAGAAGTGCGGCGCGGTCGGTGAGGCCGCGTCGGCTGCCGTCGCGGACACAATCAAAAGCGCATCACGCGCTGCGGGCTTTGCGCCGAAAACACCTGTCATTGAGATATCGGGCGTCTGCGCGCACTGCAGAGCTGCCTAGAAGAAAAGCCAAATCGTTTCGCCCGCTCCCGGAATCCGCCGTGTCCTCCACGCCAGCCTACACATCGACGACGCGGCCGCTCGACGCGATGGCTGCGGCCATCGTTGTCGTCCTGTGTCTGTCATGGGGGATCAATCAGGTCGCGGCAAAGTTCGCGATCCACGAAATTCCGCCGCTTACCCAGGCCGCGGTCCGATCGGCTGTTGCAGCGCTGCTGATCGCAGCATGGTGCCACTTGCGGGGAATCCCTCTTTTCAAGCGTGACGGCACGCTCTGGTTTGGACTTGCCGCAGGCGTCTTATTCGCAATCGAATTCATCCTGATTTATCAGGGGCTGCTTTATACGACTGCGACGCGCGCCGTTCTGTTCATCTATCTCGCCCCGTTCTTCGTTGTGCTTGGCGCGCGCGTCTTCTTGCCTGTCGACCGCTTCAGCATCGCGCAATGGTTCGGCCTGACTCTGTCGTTTGTCGGGATGTTGATAGCGTTCGGCGTCCCGACACCGGCTCTCGACCCGCGGCAAGCCGTCGGCGATGCGATGATGATTGGCGCCGCGGCGTTTTGGGCGGCAACCACGCTGACAATCAAGGCGACGCCGCTGACGCGCGCGTCCGCCGAGAAGATCATGCTTTATCAGCTGGTGGTTTCGGCACCCATCATGGCTGTTGCTGCATTTGTTACGGGCGAGCGAGTGGTGACCATGCCTTCAGCGATGGCGCTCGCTTCGATCGTCTATCAAACGGTATGGGTTGTGAGCGTGACATATGTGATCTGGTTCGCGTTGATTGCACGATTCTCGGCAAGCCGTCTTTCGGCCTTTACGTTCCTGACGCCGCTATTCGGCGTGGCCGCCGGGCATCTGCTGTTGGGTGAACCATTGACGCCGGCTTTTGCCGCGGCAGTTGCCCTGGTCGCCGGCGGCCTGGTGCTGGTCAACAGGGCGCGCTGAGACTGCTTACATCCAGCCGCCGCCATCCCGGCCACGGTTGGCGACACCGGCCTCCTCGAGGTCGAGCTCGTATTCGATGCGGCGCCGCGCTTCGTCAGTAATCTTTCCGTCGCGCAAGAGCCGGTAAATGAATTCGCGCTCGGCATCGATGAGCTCCTTCTTCACCGCCGCGCTCAAGCGCATCTGCTCGAGGCTCTCCCGCAGATTGTCGGGCAGGATCTGCGAACGGCTCTGATTACGGGTCCGCAACAGCTCGATCACTTCGTCGGGCAATTTACGTTCGTCAATGACTTTCTGCAGCCGCTGCTCAACTTCCTTAAGAGCGGCAACACGCGCATCGAGTTCGGACCTGATCTCCTCCTCGTGCTCTTTACTTCCCAGCTTGCCGAGGCCCAGCAAGCGCACAACCGACGGCAACAACAGGCCCTGGCCAACAAGGGTGAGAATGATGACGCCGAACGTCACGAACAGGATCAGATCGCGATTGGGAAACGGTGCGCCGCTGGCGACCGAGTAGGGGATGGCCAGCGCCACCGCCAGAGAAACCACGCCGCGAATGCCGGTGAACGCCAGGAAGAACGGCGCTTGCCAATTCGGCGAGGGATCGCGTCTGGCGAGCGCAGGGCTCGCCCAGCGCGGAATATAGGTCGCCGGAAAAATCCAGAGGAACCGCGCCACGACTGCGATCGCTGTCGTCAGGGCGGTCGCAACCACGAGCTCACGGAACGTGAACGCATGCGACTGCTCGATGAGCGTGCGCACCTGCAGTCCGGTCACGAGAAATACCAGGCCTTCAATCAGGTAGACGATGAGGTCCCAGAAGAAGATCCCCTGTAATCGCGTCGCGGATGAGATCAACAACGGCCCATTCCAGCTGACATAAAGGCCGCATGCGACGGTAGCGAGCACACCCGATCCACCGAGATGCGCCGGGAGCCAGAACGCGGCATACGGCGTCATCAGCGACAGTGTGATCTCGACGCGCGGGTTGTGCGCCCATTGGCGCAGGCGGAGACTGACCCAGCCGACCGCCAGACCGTAGAGCGTCTCGCCGATGACAATCAGTACAAAGGTGATGGATGCGTGCCCAAGCGAAAAAGCACCGGTGCTCACCGCGACGACGGCAAACCGGTAAAGCACAAGGGCCGTCGCGTCGTTCGCAAGACCTTCGCCCTCGAGCACCACAACAATCCGTCGCGGTAAACCGAGTTGCCTTGCGATTGCGAGGGGTGCCACCACGTCCGGCGGCGAAATGATCGCGCCAAGGAGAAACCCGACAGCCCAGTCAAAGCCAAGCAAGTAATGCGCTGCCACCCCGATCATGCAGGTGGTGAACACGACGCAGCCGACGGCGAGCAGCCCGATCGGCCGCAAGTTGAACTTGAACTCGCGCCAGCTCATCGCAACGCCTGCCGAATAGATGAGCGGCGGCAAGATCGCGAGGAGTACGAGTTCAGGTGCGAGTTCGACTTTCGGCAGGCCGGGGATGAGCGCCATGCCGATGCCGGCCACAACGAGCAGTATCGATGCTGAAATCCTCAACCGCGTGGCGGCGACCGCCACGAGGGCGAGCACAGCCACCATGAGCAACAGTGTCTGGGCGGTTGCGGCCATGGATCAACCCGGCCTGATGATGGTGGAGACCATGTTCACGGTCAAAGCCAGGACCGAGACGTTGAAAAAAAACGAAAGCACACCGTGCATATTGACGATCCGGCGGATCACCTTGCTGGTGATTGCCACGTCCGAAACCTGCGACGTCATCGCAATGACGAAAGAAAAGTATAAAAAGTCCCAGTAGTCGGGCGCCTCGGTCCCCGGGAACTTCAATCCGCCGACCTTTTCGTCACTGCCTTCACCAAAATATTCGCGCGCATAGTGCAGGGCAAAGATGGTGTGCAGGAACAGCCACGACAGCAGTATCGTCCCCATACCAAGGACAAGATTGCCCCATGCGGTATTCGATGACGCATTGCCGAGCTCCACGACAATGGCTGCCAGGCTCGCGATCGCTGCAGCAGGAGTGAGTATCAGAAGTGCCGCGGCGCCTTCGTCCTGGACCGCCGCGCGACGGCGAATCTCCGCCACCGTCGCGCGCGACATCAGGATGCAGGTGAAGACCATATAAAGTCCGACTCCGGCGTCCCACCCCGCCAGAAGCCGGGTTGACATGCGCCAGCCTGTCGCCGCAGATGCAAGCGTGACGATGATGCCGAATCCGGCAGAGACCAGCATGCGGCCGTGCAGCCGCGCGAGACGCACAGGCATCAACGGTTCGGGCGATTTGCGACTCATGGCCCCTCGCGGCCTTACGCGCGCCGCTCGGCGATAAAAAGAGCGGCGGCCCGCAATGTTTGCGCCTTTGCTCCGAAGGAGGCCAGTGCTGCATTGGCTTCCTCGATCAGCTCCTTGAGCCGGATGCGCGCGCCGTCCACGCCCAGGATGGCGACCAGCGTCGCTTTTCCGGCGGCGGCATCCTTGCCGGCGGCCTTGCCGAGTGTCTTCGTGTCGCCCTCCACGTCGAGCAGATCATCGGCGATCTGAAACGCCTGTCCGATGGCGCTGCCGTAGCGCGCAATATTGGCATGCGCCGCCGCATCGGCCTGGCCGAGAATTGCGCCGGCACGGCATGCAAACAGGATCAAGGCGCCAGTCTTCATCGCCTGCAATGTCGCGATTTCCGTTCTGCTCAAGGCCCGTTTCTTCTCGAAGCGGCCTTCCGCGGCAAGGTCGAGCATCTGACCGCCGGCCATACCACCAAGTCCCGCCGCACGAGCAAGTTCTACAACGAGCTCGGCCCGCACTGATGCATCCGAGTGAACCTCGGGGCGTGCAATAACGTCAAAAGCCAGGGTCAGCAGCGCATCGCCCGCAAGGATGGCAGTCGCGTCATCAAAAGCCTTGTGGACCGTCGGGCGGCCCCGCCGCAAATCGTCATTGTCCATTGCCGGCAAGTCATCGTGGACCAGCGAGTAGCAATGGATCAATTCGAGCGCGGCGCCCGCCATCAGGGCGCCTCGACGGTCGACTCCGAACAGCGCCGCGCTTTCGACTACAAGAAAAGGGCGCAGTCGCTTTCCGCCATCGAGGGCGGCATGCCGCATGGCCGCCACCAGCCGCGCAGGCCGGGCCGTTTCACTTTCCAGCGGGGCGTCGCCGAGAAGGCGCGCGAGCAGCGTTTCGGTCTCACCGGCGATTTCGGAAAGACGACCGCTAAAGCTATCAGGCTTATCGTTCATCGCCGCATTGATAGCCGCTAGCGGCCCTTCCGCAAAGTGGCCCTCTTTTCCATGTGATATGGGCGCTTCCGCAATTTGGAGTTCAATGGGTTAAGCTCTCCCGGTGCTGGGATCGCCGAAAAAATCGGGCATGGGGTTCTCTTCGCGGCTGCCGCGCTTGTGGCGCCTGTTGATCGCCGCCGCGGTGGTCCTGTTTCTTGTTCCTTATGCAATCACCCCGCTCTATGCGGTCATCAATCCGATATCGACCGTCATGCTCTGGCGCTATCTCAGCGGCGCCAGAGTCGACCGGATCTACGTGCCGCTTTCACGAATATCGCCGGCTGTGCCGTTGGCGGTGGTCATCGCCGAGGACGGCCGTTTCTGCACCCATCATGGGGTTGATCTCGCCGAGATCCGTGAGGCGATGACCGAGGCTGATGATCTTCAGGATATGCGCGGCGGTTCGACCATTACCCAGCAAGTCGCGAAGAACCTGTTTCTTTGGCAGGGCCACAGCGTTGTCCGCAAGGCGCTGGAATTTCCGCTCGCGCTTTGGATTGACCTCGTTCTGCCGAAGCGCCGCATCATGGAAATCTACCTGAATATTGCGCAGTGGGGCCCGCACGGCGAATTCGGCGTCGAGGCCGGCGCAAGGCGCGCGTTCGGAAAGTCGGCCCGCGAAGTCAACGGCTACCAGGCCGCGCTTCTAGCCGCGATGTTGCCGAATCCGATTGAACGCAATGCACGCCAGCCCGGCCCCGGGCTGCGCCGTCTCGCCGGTCTCTATGTTGCCCGGGCAAGCAAAGCCCCGGCCGCCGTATCCTGCCTGCGGCAAAGGCACTAGCCTTGGGCCCCGCCTTCCTCTATAAGCCCGACTTCAAACCGACAAATCGCGCTTTTTCAGGAGTTTCGTCTCATGGCTGTGCCGAAAAGAAAAACCTCGCCGTCGCGCCGCGGCATGCGCCGTTCGGCTGACGCGCTCAAGCGGCCTGCCTATATCGAGGATAAGGATTCCGGCGAGCTGCGCCGTCCGCATCACATCGACCTGAAAACCGGAATGTACAAGGGCCGGCAGGTCCTCAAGGCAAAGACAGAGGCATAACGGGGGAGCCGCAGGCTCAAGGGAAGCTGTGCCATGTTCATGCTCGGCTTTCCGTTGCTGCTGGTGCCCTTCGCCATTTACAACATCATCGCATTTCTGATGCCGGGCGTTGGCTGGACCAGCACCGTAGTGACGGTTCACATGGTGTCCGGTGCCGACTGGGCAATGTCAGTCGGCGATATGCTGGTCGCCTTCGCGATTCTGCTCCTGTTCGGCGAAATTATGAAATCGACACGTATCGGCATGCGCACGGTTGTCGATCATGCGCTGTCGCTCATCTTGTTTCTTGGCATGCTGGTCGAATTTCTGCTGGTGAAGCAGGCCGCGAGCGCCACCTTTTTCCTCCTGCTGGTTGTAAGCTTTATCGATGTGCTGGGCGGATTTGCGATCGCCCTGCGTTCTGCCCAACGCGACCTCACCGTCGAAGGTGTCGAACGCGTGCCTTCCTGACTTTCGATTGATTCCGGTCGCCATGAGTCGAGATTTTCAGCTGCCCGGCCGTTCGCCTGTCATCGCCTGCGAAGGTATGGCCGCTACATCACATCCGCTGGCGACTCTCGCCGCCGTCGATGTGTTGCGCGCGGGGGGCACGGCTGCAGACGCGGCTGTCGCGGCAGGTGCGGTCCTGTGCGTGATCGAGCCGCACATGACCGGTATCGGTGGCGACTGCTTTTGCCTCGTGTCGCAGCCCGGCAAGCCTGTCTGGGGATATAACGGGTCGGGCCGCGCCGGCGCCAGGGCGTCCGTTCAGGTTCTGCGCGACAAGGGCATGAACGAAATCGGTGACTCGATTCATTCAGCCACCGTCCCCGGCGCCGTCGATGCATGGGAAGCAATCCTGAATGCGCACGGCCGGTTCGGGCTCGATCGCGCACTGGCGCCCGCGATCAGATATGCCGAGCATGGATTTCCCGTCGCGTCGCGCGTCGCCTGGGATTGGGGCAGACACGCGGCTAAACTCAAGGCCGACCCCGGCGCATCGAAGCACTACCTGTTCAATGGGCACGCTCCCAAAGAGGGCGACGTTATCCGTTTTCCGGCGCTCGCCGGCACGCTCAAATCCATTGCCGCCGGGGGAGCGCGTGCATTTTACGAAGGTGAGATCGCCGAAGATATGGCCAGGACGCTGGCCGCGCGCGATTCATTTTTGACGCGCGACGATTTTGCGCAACACACGGGCGAAGTGGTCGAACCAATCTCGACAAACTATCGTGGCCTCGATGTGCTCGAGATTCCGCCAAACGGGCAGGGGCTCACCGCCCTTGTCATGCTCAACATCCTCGAAAACTTTGACGTTGCATCACTCGATCCGCTGGGGCCCGATCGCTTCCATCTTGTGCTCGAAGCGGCGCGTCTCGGATTTGCGCTCCGTGACACTCATATCGCCGACGCGAGGCACATGCGTATTCCCGTTGCGGAACTGCTCGACAAGCGCTTTGCCAGAAAGCTCGCATCGCGCATCGACATGAAAAAACGCACAAAACTGCCAAACGCGCCGGCGCCAGGAAACGATACGGTCTATCTCACCGTCGTGGATCGTGACCGCATGGCGGTTTCCTTCATCAATTCGCTTTACTCCCACTTCGGCACGGGAATTTGCACCGAGAAAACCGGAATCCTGTTCACCAATCGCGGTTCCTGCTTCACGCTGGAGCCGGACCACCCGAATATCTTCGGCCCCGGCAAGCGCTCCATGCACACGATCATTCCGTCGCTGACCATGCGCAATGGCCGCTGCGACATGAGCTTCGGCGTGATGGGCGCTCACTATCAGCCGATGGGCCATGTCCAGATCATACTCAACATGCTCGACTACGGGATGGATGTGCAGCAGGCAATCGATGCGCCGCGCTTCTTCTTTGAAGGCGAGCAGAGCGACGTCGAGCATGGGACACCGGCAGCGACTATTGAGGGGCTGAGAGCGCGCGGTCACAATGTGGTCATGGCTACCTCACCGTGGGGCGGCGCGCAGACCATCAAGATTGATTGGGATCGAGGTGTGCTGATTGCGGGATCGGAGCCGCGCAAGGACGGTTGTGCGCTCGGCTACTAGTTAGGCTCTTGACACCGCTGCGCGGTAGGCCGCCAGCACCTCTACCGGTTCTGCGCGGCGCCGTTCACGTGTCTGCGGATGTCCATCCTTTGTGGCCACGAGCTGGGCCAGGAAAGGCGCGTAATGGTAGCCTTTTGCATGCACCGGATGTTCGGCCGCCGCCGCAGTCACGACCAGCGCACGGCTCTCCTGTTCCTGCAAATGCCCACCCTCGTCCGGCAGCCGGGCGGCCGACTCGGAGGGACGTAATTCCGGTGCGTTAACGTCGTTGCGCTTCATCTCGGTACCGTACCGATTCAGGACATCTGGCCGTATTCCTTTACCGGACACGCAAATGGCGTGCCGTGCGCATTAACCGCGCCGGATCCGGCGAAATTCCCACCTTTTCAGATTGTTTAACGAATTGCTCTAGTTTTGTCGGCATACCTGTCGCACCGAACAACATCCGAAGGCGACCTGGCGTTCCAAAAAGGGGCGATTGTGAGCCGCTTCGATCAATCGATGGCTGCCGTCGACGCTGCGGAAATACTCCGTTCGATCGGAGACGTCGTTTACGAATGGCGTCTGGACACCGACGCGCTGATTTGGAGCGAAAACGTCCGCAGCCTGTTCGGCACAGACTCGCAGGAGATCGCCAGCGGCCGTGCGTTTGCGCGCCATGTCGATAGTGCCGGCGGGCCAACGCGCATTGATGCCATCCAGCAAGCTCAACGCCCGGACACCGGTAGCGGCGCGCCATACCGAATCCAATATGCCTTCAGGCGCGGCGACGAAAGGCTCTGGGTCGAGGATACGGGTCGATGGTTCGCAGGCCCTGACGGCACACCATCGCGTGCTCATGGTGTCGTGCGCTCGATCAATGAGCGTTACCAGCGCGAGCGGCAGCTGGAGCAGAGAGCAAAGTTCGATGTTCTTACCGGCGAACTTAATCGCGTCAGCCTGATCGAAGCTCTCGGCACCACTCTCGAGGAAGCCATTCGCTTCCGCACGTCTTGCGCATTCCTTCTTGTGTCGATCGATCACCTTAGCCATCTCAACGAATCCTGTGGATTCGAAGTCGCAGACGCCGTGATCGGACAGGTTGCCAAGCGCATTCGCGCCCGATTGCGCGGCAAGGATCATCTGGGCCGTTACTCAGGCAATAAATTCGGCGTGATCCTGACCAGCTGCACGGCGGACGAACTGTCGAACGCCGCCGAACGTCTGCTCGCCAGTGCGCGAGACGAACCTTTCTATACGGCGGCAGGCCCGATGGCGATAACGGTGACGATTGGCGGCGTAACCGCGCCGCGTCACGCGCGCACCGTATCGGAAGCGCTTTCGCGCGCGCAGGACGCGTTGCATTCGTCACGGCTCAAGCGGCACGGTTCATTTACAGCATATATACCTGACGCGGAGCGGGACGCGATACGCCGGCGCAGCGCGCGCGCAGGCGATGAGATCGTAGCCGCGCTCAACGAGCGCCGGATAGCACTGGCCTACGAGCCGGTCGTGAAAGCGCAAAGCCGGCAGACGGGGTTTTATGAATGCCTGATACGGGTTCATCGCAACGACGGCAGCGTCGCGCTGGCGAACGATATCATTCCGGTGGCTGAACGCGTGGGGCTGGTGCGGATGCTTGATTTTCGCGCGCTGGAACTGGTCGTTGCCGAGCTTTCGTCAATGCCATCACTCCGTGCCAGCGTGAATGTCTCGCCGAACTCGGCCATCGACCCGCACTGGTGGCAGGGTCTGGGTGCGCTGCTGCGGGCCAATACCGACGCGGCGCAGCGGCTGATCATCGAGATTACCGAGACGGCCGCCATTCACGACCTCGACGATGCGCGCGGCTTTGTCACAAGGGTGAAGGATCTTGGTTGCAGGATTGCCATCGACGATTTTGGCGCCGGCCATACTTCGTTCCGCAACCTCCGCAAGCTGGGTGTCGACATCGTCAAGATCGACGGCGCGTTCGTGCCGAACATTGTAAAGTCGAACGACGACAGGGCCTTTGTCCGCACGCTCGTGGATCTCTCGCACCGGCTCGGACTCGAATGTGTCGCCGAATGGGTGCAGGACGAACAGACGGCTGAACTGCTGATCGAATGGGGATGCGACTATCTGCAGGGCAAATTAATCGGCCTCGCGACCTCGGAGCGGCCGTGGCAGCGCGATCGTCAACGCTCTGCTTCTGCATAGAACGCCGCGTCGCGTACCGGCGGGAAATCAGCCTTTCCCGCCGAGCTTATCAAGCCGCTTCTGCATCTCATCGAGCTGGCGCTTGAGATCATCCATCTCGTTGCCCGGTCCCTGCGGCTTATCCGGCGCTTTCGCCTGACCGCGAGCGAAGGGCGCAAACATGGCAAAGGTCTTTTCAAACATTTCCATGTTGCGCCGGACCTGGTCTTCGAGCGGACCAAAAGCCCCGACGCCGAATGCCTGCGCCATTTGCTCGCGAAACTTGTCCTGTTCTTTCGACAGTGATTCTATCGATGCCTCGAGAAAACGCGGAACGAGCATCTGCATGCTGTCGCCGTAAAACCGGATCAGCTGTCGAAGAAAAGTTATCGGCAGCAGGCTTTGGCCTTCCTTGTTTTCCTGTTCGAAGATGATTTGCGCCAGCACCGAACGAGTAATGTCCTCGCCGCTCTTGGCGTCGTAGACGATGAAATCTTCGCCGGTTTTTACCATCGCGGCGAGATCTTCGAGCGTCACGTAGGTACTTGTTCCGGTATTATAGAGTCGCCGGTTGGCGTATTTCTTGATTGTAACCGGCTCTTTTTTTTCCTCAGACATCTTGGTTCACGCATTTCCCCTGCCCAGGCATTGAGCATAGCCAATTTCCGCTTAGCGGGGCCACCGTTTTGTGGCACCGCGGGAGGCCCGTCTGCGGGGCCGTGTCCCTTGCGGAATGGCCTGAAAAGCGCCAAGTGTCAGGCATAACCGCTGCGCACCTCTTGTTGACACGCCCGCGCAGCCTGCCGAGGATGCGGCACTGCCGAAAATCGCTGTCTGCCGCAAAACTTGATGTAACAGGAGCCTCAGATGAAAGACGATATTGTCATCGTAAGCGCCACCCGCACCCCCGTCGGCGCATTCAATGGGGCATTTGCCAATCTACCCGCCCATGAGCTTGGAAAAGCCGCGATAAAGGGGGCCATCGATCAGGCAGGTATCGAAGGCGGCCGCGTCAGCGAGGTGATCCTGGGGCAAATTCTGACGGCGGGACAGGGGCAGAACCCGGCGCGTCAGGCATCGATTGCGGCGGCAATTCCGGTCGAAACCCCCGCATGGGGCGTGAACCAGCTATGCGGTTCCGGCCTGCGTGCCGTGGCGCTCGGCTATCAGGCGATCCTCAATGGCGACAGCGAGATTGTTGTGGCTGGCGGTCAGGAATCGATGAGCATGGCGCCGCACTGCCAGCATTTGCGCTCCGGCGTGAAGATGGGCGCGTTCGAGATGGTCGACACCATGATCAAGGACGGCCTGTGGGATGCCTTCAACGGCTATCACATGGGAACCACGGCCGAGAATGTCGCCAGGCAATGGCAAATTACACGGCAGCAGCAGGATGAGTTCGCGGTAGCATCGCAGAACAAGGCCGAGGCCGCGCAGAAGGCGGGCAAGTTCAAAGACGAGATTACGCCGGTCACGGTCAAGTCCCGCAAGGGAGATGTGGTCGTGGACAAGGACGAATATCCGAAGGCGGGTGTGACGATGGAATCGATTGCGAAGCTACGGCCCGCCTTTGACAAGGAGGGAACCGTGACTGCAGCCAACGCGTCCGGGATCAATGATGGAGCAGCGGCGCTTGTCCTGATGAAAGCCTCTGAAGCCGCGAAGCTCGGCAAGACGCCGCTTGCCCGGATCGTGTCCTGGGCGCAGGCGGGCGTTGATCCTGCCATCATGGGGACCGGCCCGATTCCCGCTTCGCGTGCCGCGTTGAAAAAGGCCGGTTGGAAAAAGGAAGACCTGGACCTCATCGAAGCAAATGAAGCCTTTGCCGCCCAGGCCTGCGCCGTCAACAAAGATCTCGGCTGGGATACCTCGAAGGTCAATGTCAACGGCGGGGCGATTGCGATCGGCCATCCGATCGGCGCCTCCGGCGCGCGCGTCCTGGTGACGCTGCTTTACGAAATGCAGAAGCGCAACGCCAAAAAGGGCCTTGCCACATTGTGCATCGGCGGCGGAATGGGCATTGCCATGTGCGTAGAGCGCTGATCGCGGCCGCATTATTTATTTTTGATCTAACGCATGGCCGGGCTTGTCCCGGCCATGCTGTTTTAAGATGATGTTTTGGAAGGGGACGATGCCATGGCTCGCGTTGCGTTGGTGACAGGCGGAACTCGCGGTATTGGGGCGGCGATCGCCAGGGCCCTCAAGGCAAGCGGTTACAAGGTTGCCGCCAATTACGGCGGCAACGACGACGCCGCCCAGAAATTCAAGGCCGAGACCGGCATCCCCGTGTTCAAGTGGGACGTGGCGTCCTACGAAGCCTGTGCGGAAGGCATCAAGAAGGTCGAGAGTGAACTCGGACCGATCGAAGTGCTGGTCAACAATGCAGGCATTACCCGCGATGCCATGTTTCACCGGATGAAGCCGGAACAATGGACGGCCGTCATCAACACCAATCTTGGTTCGTTGTTCAACATGTGCCGCCCGATCATTGAAGGCATGCGCGAGCGCAA
>DATEKG010000142.1:0-13648 GCA_035277565.1 Pseudolabrys sp. | reverse complement strand
CTCCGCGTCCAGCCGTGAAAAGCTCGACAAACCAAAGAGTGGCGGCGGCGGCGAAGTCGTTCGCCTCGACCGTTTCCGGAAGAAATAGGCCACTCGCGTTCGTCAACCTGACCTGGGCTTGTCCGGACTGTCAGACGGCATAGGTTGTAGCTGCCATCTCGCCGCGAGGACGACCTCCATGGGCAAGGCGCGCAAAACACCTTCAAAGACGCGGACAGAAAGCGACGCGTTCGGGCCGCTCGAAATTCCAGCCGACAAGCTTTGGGGCGCCCAAACCCAGCGTTCGCTGCACAATTTCCGGATTGGCACAGAGCAAATGCCGATCGGCATCGTGCGCGCGCTGGGACTCATCAAGCGGACGGCCGCGGAGGTCAATCGCGATCTCGGCTCACTTGATCGCAGGCGCGCGGCGGCCATTGCCGCGGTCGCCCAGGAAATCGCCGATGGCGGGCTCGACGCGCATTTTCCCCTGCTTGTGTGGCAGACCGGCTCCGGCACGCAGACCAATATGAACGTGAACGAGGTGATCGCGAACCGCGCCAATCTCAAGCTTGGCGGCAAGCTAGGCTCGAAATCTCCGGTCCACCCCAACGACCACGTCAATATGAGCCAGTCGTCGAACGATTCGATCCCGACGGCGATGCATATTGCGGCTGCACTCGACATAGAACGGCACCTGAAGCCGGCGCTTGCGCATCTGCACGGTGCGCTCGACAGGAAAGCGAAGGAGTTTTCCAGGATCATCAAGATCGGGCGGACGCACACGATGGATGCGACCCCTGTCACGCTGGGCCAGGAGTTCTCCGGTTATGCCGCGCAGGTCAAATCGGCTCTGATGCGCCTGGCATTGGCGCAGCGCGAACTCTATCCCCTCGCGCAGGGCGGAACCGCCGTCGGGACCGGGCTGAACTCCAAGCCGCAATTTGCGAAAGCGTTCGCCAAACGAATTGCACGTCTCACGAAATTGCCGTTCACGAGCGCGTCGAACAAATTCGAGCACATGGCCGGCCATGACGCCTATGTGTTTGTTCACGGCGCGATCAACGCCGCAGCAACGGCGCTCTTCAAGATCGCCAATGATATCCGCTTGTTGGGGTCCGGACCACGTTCAGGACTAGGTGAATTGATCCTTCCCAGCAATGAGCTCGGATCATCGATCATGCCGGGCAAGACAAACCCGACCCAGAGCGAAGCCCTGACGATGGTTTGCTGCCAGATCTTCGGCAACCAGACGACCATGACGGTGGCCGGCAGTCAGGGGCATTTCGAGCTCAATGTATTCAAGCCGGTTCTCGCGCACTGCATGTTGCAGTCGATCCGTTTGCTCGGTGATGCGGCAAATTCGTTCACCCGCAATTGTGTCGTCGGCATCCGCGCCAACGAAACACGCATTCGGGAATTGATGGAACGCTCGCTTATGCTCGTGACTGCGCTCGCGCCAAAAATCGGTTACGACAAGGCCGCGCAGGTCGCCAAGGCCGCTCACGCCAACGGCACCACTCTGCGCGAAGAGGCGACCCGTCTTGGCTTCATTACCGAGGAAGAATTCGATCGCATCGTCCGTCCGGAAAATATGACGCGGCCGCGCTGAGTTCCATTGTCATGATTTTGACCGCGCCTGAGTTCGGGCAGCGCAGGCAAGATACGTGCCCCGACAAAAATGTGGCAGCGACAGGAAATACGACACCAACATTCCCGAATTTTTTTGAAAATGTGCACTGTATTGGCGGCGCGCTGCCGTACGTATCCCGCTACAGATACCTTGCGCTCGTCTGTCAATTTGCTGCAGGGCGGAAAATTCCCCTAGAGTTACACGCAGTGAGGGGCTCGTGATTTCGATAGTATAGTTGGCGGTAGCTTTGAATATACCTATGGAAATTTCAAAAACCGTTCCATATTCGCCATTTGTTTCTACTCACATTCATTCGGATTCATTTATTCGACTTTCTAATCAACTAACTGTGTATTGAATTATAGCCGCAATCAGCAGAGCAGTATCAGCGGCAATCTTGTGAAGTTCGCCGTATTGGCACGTTTCCGCCCACGTGTAGGCGCATTTAGCAGCAATGGTTTCGCTGCTAGCTGAACACCGAACTGAAACTAACTGGTTACCGTCGAGGGCCACCGGAATGGCTGAAGTGATCAATCTTCGGACAATCCGCAAGCAAGTAAAGCGGCGTCAGCACGAGCAAAGTGCGGAAGCCAACCGACTTGCATTTGGTCAGCCCAAGCATGTCCGCAAGCTTGAAGCTGCGCTTCAGGCCAAAGCCAATCGGGACCTCGACCGGCGCCGGATCGAAAAAGGGGACCGCCGATGAAATCTCCGGTTGTCAAACGTTCGATTGTTATTGCGGGTCACAAGACAAGCGTGAGTCTTGAGGACGCATTCTGGAAGGGACTCAAAGAAATCGCCAATGGCAGAGAACTAACCCTGTCTGATCTCGTGGCTTCGATAGATACCGAACGGCGCCACGGAAATCTCTCTTCGGCGATTCGTCTTTTCGTCCTCGACCACTACCGTATGCACAATGGGGACGAGCACACGGTCGTGGAATCCGAACCTCGCGACATGCAGACGCCTCGCGTCCTGCATTCAGTATTGCGAGCGGATTGACGCCGCACCCTGTCCCGCACTTCGTGGCTTTGGGGCCGGCTTGATATCAATCGGCGCCGGCAATGCCGGCGCCGGTTTTCTTTTCGGCGCCGGAGCGACTGGCTGAACCGGAACATTTTCGATGGCGCGCAATCGCTTTGTCTGGTTTTCGACCGCCCGCAGGGTCAACCAGCCGGTGAGTGCCGACACGTCGATTTTACGCGACGGAGCCTGAACCGGCCCCTTCAAAGCCATGAAAATGTCGGGACGCGCGCCTGCAGCTTCGCTCTGGCCGGAAAGCACAAGGCGGGCATCGAGCACGCCGTCGGTGAGATCAAGCGCGCCGGTGACCGAAAGCGCGGCATCATTTGCCTCGACCGTCGCCTTGTTCAGGCGGATTTGGCCGGCAGCGAGCGTCACCGGCAGTTCTGCGCGCTTTACGTTCAACTGCCCGCTTTCGATTGTTTTGGCCACAATGTCGGAAATGCGTCCGGTTTCGATCGGCAGTCCCTGATCAACTGCCCGTGTCACGGCGTCGAAAGCCCGCGGATCAAGGCCCGCGAGGGCGGCATCGGTCAGCGTCAACTTTCCGGTGCCCTTGAGCGCGCCGACAAGCGCAATCGGGCTCATGCCCGTGCCGGCAAATTCCAGGGTCAGACCGCCAACTCCGCTTATCGCTGGACGGGCCGACGAGGAGAGAAGAGCGGCCACGTCGGCATGCTCGAGAGAAATCCTGGCGCGCGCTGCGAGGCCATCCTCGGCGCTTTGCAAACTCAGGGCCCCGGCAAGTTCGCCGCCGGAGAGTTCGCCCTTCACGTCCTGGAGGGAGATCGTGTCCTTGTCGAATTGCAAGGTCGCGCGGACCTGTCGCACCGCGACGGCCGGCAGCAGTTCGGCGCGTCCAAATTCAAGCGAAACCTTGCCGGAAAGCTTGCCGAAGGCGGCGGATACGAACGGCTCGCGCGACCAGCTCCAGCCATTGCTTGTCGAAGTCACAGGCACCGAACCGGTGACACTGGTGATGAGCGCGGGCAGACTTCCAGAGTCCACTTCAATTGCACCATCAACGCGCCGCGGCGATCCGCCGCCGATGCTGAGCCAGCCGCGAATTTTCGACTCGTCGATTGTCGCATCGATGTCGTCAAACGCGATCTGTTCGCCCGCGACTTTCACCCGTGCCGCGAGCTTCACCGGCAATCCCATTGAATCGCCGGCCACAGGTCCAAGAGGCCGCAGGCTCGCCTGCACCACTTTCAGGTTCCCTGTACCGGCGAGATTACCGTCCGTGGAATACTGTCCGGCCCCCGTGACCTCCGCCGCCAGACCGCCGGCTGCAAGCCGCAGATCGAGCGTCGCACCGCCCTTGGCCGACCGCGCCACCTTGATGTTCAACTGGCCCGGCCCCTTGCCGACCGCAACGAATGGGCCAATCCCCAGAAGCGCAGCAAGCGAAGGTCCATCGTCCGCATCAATGGCCGCGCTCAACTCGGCGCCTGACAGGCGCCGCTTCGCCCAGTCGCCGTTTGCCTGCACAAGCGTATTGATGCGCAAATTGTCGAGGGTCCCGCTGACCGTAAGCCGTGCATTGCTCTCGCTCCCTGTCTCGCCGCCGGCAACATCGAGACTGGCATGCAGCCTCGCCTGCCTGGTCCGGTTCAGCACGTCGGCAGCCTGACCGGAAAACCCGGGTGCGAATTTCGACCCGACTGCGGCCAGCGCCGCGACCTGCTTCGTCTCAAGATCGAGCGAGAGCGTGCCGCGCGGCGCATGCCCGCCCGTGTCAATGCGGCCCGTTGCCGAAACGCTGCCGCCGCCCAGATCGCCGATCGACAGCTGATCGAGCTGCAGGCCATTTGCGTCGATCTTCAGATGTACATGCGCGTCCCGGGCTTCGACCCCGGAAAACGTCACGCGTCCGATATCGGCGGCAAGGGTCATTTCTTGCGGCTGCGTCAGTCTGGAGCCGGCAAAAACCGCACGGCCAAAATCCAGAACCGTATAGACATCGACCTGCGGCGCCTTCAGCTCGGCATCGAGGCGGGCATCCTGATCACCGGCCTCGAAAGAATACGCGAGCCGCCCCGTCATCGGCCGGCGATCGATTTCCGCCTGGAGGCGGTCGATCGCAACCTTGCCTGTTGCCAGGGTGACGTCGCCGCGCAGCTTCAGCGGCCGCAACCCGCCCTGCGCCGGATCGCTGCGCCCCTCCAGCCATGCAGCGAGCACTTTGGGATCGGAAGCATCGACTTCGGCGGGGCCCGTGAAAGAGGTTTTGTCGCCTTCACCCGCAAGCTGCCCGCTCAGTTTTACCTTTGTCAGGCCCGGCGCACGGAATTCAAAACCGTCGAGAGTCCACCCATGACCGTTGCTGCTGATGTCCCCTCGAAGCTCTTGCACGCTGTTTCCACCGAGCGTGACCTGATCGATCCCGATGCCGATCTGCACCGGCAGCGCCGGCCGGATTGCAAGCGCACCGAGCGTCGCAAGCCGGCGAATGGCAGCGACCGGAGATTGCCGTCCGCCGGACGCGCGGTCGATGTCGATCTGCCGGCCGGAGAGGACGCCGTCGAAGCGCGGATGGGCGCCGAACTCGAAATCGGCGACACCGGTCATGCGATAGCCCTGGTCCTCCGAACCATATTGGAGATCCACGTTCTGCAGCAGGGCCGACTGCGGCGTCGCCTTGACCTTGGCGCTCGCGCGCCAGGGCTGGGTCAGGGCTTCGACGGGAGCCCCGGGCGACTTCCCGGAAATGCCGACCGGCCGCGACAGTCCCAGGGTCCCTTCGAAGCGCGGCGCGCCGGCGGCGAAAGTCAATGACCCGTCAGCCTCGACGCTCAGCGGATGCTCGACGGGATCCACATTGACATGAAGTTTCAATGAGCCCTCATCGGAAAGTCGTCCGACCGACAGACGGTACGGGTAGAGCTCGCCGGAAATCGTGGCCGCGCCCTCGCCCTTGACCGGGCCGAGAAGCGAGCGCGCCTCGCCGTTGAACCACAGTCGGCTCAGGGTCACGCTTGCGCCGCTCCGTGCGTCGGCAAGAGTAATCGTGCCGTCCACGATACTCAGCCGGTCAACCGACAGTTCATCCGGCCTGAAGCTCATCGCGAGATTGGGCGCCTGGATGTGTCCGCCCGGGTCGAGGCCAAGACTGAGTTGCGGACCTTCAATGTGCAGTTCGGCGGCGCGCCATTCGCCGCGCATCAGCGGACCAAGCGCAAATTCAACACCGAGCGAGCGGGCGCGGATTGTGTCCCGGCCGTTGCCGATTGCGATATCGTGCAAGGTAAGGCGCGGCGACGGCAACAGACGTGCATCGATCGCGCCCGCGACATGCACATTCAGGCCGATCAGACGCCCTGCCTCCGCTTCGAAGAGTGAACGATGGCTGCCCCAGTCGATAAACAACGGGCCGACCAGCGCCGCGGCCAGCGCCACAATGATCGCAATAGCCAGTCCGAGTAACGTGGTTTGCAACGCCAACTCCGGCGCGGAACCGCCTAACGTCCGCGTTTACGCTCTCGCATTGTGAAAATATAAGCCATTTTGCCGTTTCTTGGCGGCAAATCTGTGTCGCAGGTGTCCGGCGACCACTGTGGACCGAACACACGGCTGCGCGGCCCGAAAAGCCGCTCAGCTCAGCGCGACGATCTTGCCCGGATTCATGATGTTCTGCGGATCGAGCGCGCGCTTGATCGAGGCCATGACGGCGAGCGCGGCCGCACCGTGCTCGGCTACAAGATATTTCATCTTGCCCTGACCGACGCCATGTTCGCCGGTGCAGGTTCCGTCCATGGCGAGCGCACGTTCGACCAGACGTTCGGACAGCGCCTTCGCCCGCCTCACCTCGTCGGCATCGTTCATATCGATCAACAACGTAAGATGAAAATTGCCATCCCCGACATGACCGACGATCGGCGCGAGGATGCGGCTCTGCTCGATGTCGCGCTGCGTTTCCGTCATGCATTCGGCCAGTCGTGAGATCGGCACGCAGACATCGGTGGCAACCATCGAGGCTCCCGGGCGCAAGGTGAAGTTTGAAAGCGCGGCATGGTGGCGCGCCTCCCAAAGCCGCGTGCGTTCCTCCGGCCGCGTCGTCCATTGAAAAGGGCCGCCGCCGAATTCGGCCGCAATCTCGCCAAAGCGCTTGGATTGCTCGGCAACCGAAGCGTCGGTCCCATGAAACTCAAGGAACAGCATCGGCGTCTCCGGCAAGCCAAGGTGCGAATGCAGGTTGCAGGCGCGGACCTGAAGCGCATCGAGCAGTTCGATGCGCGCCACCGGGATTCCGGACTGAATTGTATGGATCGTCGCCTTGCAGCACGCCTCTACTGACGGAAACGGGCAAATCCCGCCCGAAATCGCCTCCGGAATTCCCGACAGCCTGAGCGTGAGCTGGGTGATAATGCCGAGCGTCCCCTCCGAGCCAACGATAAGGCGGGTGAGGTCATAGCCGGCCGAGGTCTTCTTGGCGCGCCGGGCCGTATCGATGACCTCGCCATTGGCCAGCACCACCTTGAGCGCCAGGACATTGTCTTTCATCGTGCCGTAGCGCACGGCATTGGTCCCGGAGCACCGCGTCGCCGCCATGCCGCCGAGCGAGGCGTCGGCGCCGGGGTCTATCGGAAAAAACAGGCCGCTGTCGCGCAGCTGCTCGTTGAGCGCCTTGCGCGTGATGCCAGGCTCAACCACGCAGTCGAGATCCTCCGCGTGCACGGTGAGAACCTTGTTCATGTCGCGGAAATCGATCGACACCCCTCCGGCCGGGGCGTTGACGTGCCCTTCAAGGGAGGTGCCGACACCGAAAGGGATCACGGCAACACCATTCTCCGCGCAGATCCGCACCGTGCGCTGCACTTCTCCGGTATTTTCCGGGTACACGACCGCGTCGGGCGGCTGATTGACGATCCAGGTCACGGTATTCCCGTGCTGCTCGCAGACCGCCTGTGAAGTAACGACGCGATTGCCGAACGCCGCCGTTAGCGCGGCAATTGCCTTCTTGATCGCAGCTGGATTGCGGGATGTCTGCCCGCCGGCAACGTCTATGACCGCCATGCGGCTGTCCTCTGCTGTTACGCCGGAACGACGTTAGCAGAGGACAGCGCGCTGGTGAAACAAGACGGGCCGCGGCGTCGATGGCCGGAAACTGCCCGCGAGCGAGCGGATTTGGCCGCGCGGGCCCCGTTACTCAGGTTGACCGGCCGAGAAACGGCACGATCATTGCAACCTTCTCGCGATAACGGCGGTAGTCGTCGCCGAAAACCGTGACCAGGTCGTTCTCCTCGAGAACGATGCCGACGAAGATGTAGGCGGTCGTTACCGCCGCAAACAACAGGCGGCCGGCAGTCATTGTCGGCGCCGACCAGAAGGCGATTATCAACCCGAGATAGATCGGATGGCGCACGAAATTATAGAGAAACGGCGTCCGGAAGCGCGCCGTCGGCATCGGCTTGCCGGCAAGATTGTTGATGACCTGGTGCAGACCGAACAGTTCGAAGTGGTTGATCATGAAGGTGCTCAGGAACAGCAGCACCCAGCCGAACAGTTCAAGGCCGGTCAGGAACATCGCAATCTGCGGATTGCTCGCCTGCCAGACGACAGCCGGAATCGGGCGCCACTGCCAGAAGAGAAGTATGAGGGCCAGGCTTGCGAACAGCACATAGGTGCTGCGTTCGATCGGCTGCGGGACGATCTGCGTCCACCACGCCTTGAACTGCGGTCGCGCCATCACGCTGTGCTGGACCGCAAACACCGTCATCAATGCAAGATTGATGACAATTGCTTCATACAGCGGCATTTCGACGCCGGTGTCGATCGTTTTCGGCACGACAAAGCCTGTGACAAAGCCGATTGCGTAGAGAAGGGTGACGAAACACACCGCATAAGCCACGAGGCCGTATAGAAATGAAATGAGCTTGCTCATGATGGTCTCCATCTTCAATTTGAACGATGTGCGTGTGGCGCACCGGCATTTCGATAGAAGACGTAGTCCGCCATATCCGGCACACTTCGGAATGCGCTGGACGAGTCGCAGGCTCCGCCGGGATATCCGCCGCTGGTATGGTCGATATCGACGGTGCCGTTGCTCCGCCGGCGCGAAGTCTCTTTGCTCATCTTTCCACCGCGCATGAGCCGCATTGATGGACCCCACACGCGATGAAAACTTTGAGCCGCGCTTGATTTGTCCTTGAGGAAGTCTTGATTTCGCTTGAGGGCGAGCTGCCTCAAAAGCGTCCGCCGGACGCCGCAAGATGCTGTTTTTGTTCGAGGAATTCGTGGTCCATCAGCGGGCGGGACCGCCCTGCACCGGCGGGCGTCACGACCGCTCGGGCCTGCCGACGTGAATCAGGAATAGATTTGCCAGACATCCGGCATTGGCTGGGGCTCGGCGGGCGAAGCCTTGTTGAATGAAACGACCCACGCGACAATCATCACCGCCAGCAAAAACAGATAGGTGCCTCGCGCCATCGTGCCGACCATTGCCTGCGCCTCCGATTTTTTTTGCAGGATAGTCGAAGGAGCCCCGGCCGCGCGCGCGTCGTTAATTTTTGGTTAATCGGCCTAAGCCATTGAAATCGTGGCATGCCGGCGCCCGGTCGGTGGACGGGCGGCCACCGCTGTCGTAGTTTTTGGCCGTTGTTTTTCTTTCCGGAGCTTGCAATGGCCGCGCCTGTGATTGCTGTGACTGATAGCGTCTTCCCCTCGCTCGAACCGGCCAAGTCGGCGCTGGCGCGGCTCAATCCCACCTACCGCATGTCGAAGGGCGTCACCGCCGACGACATTCTCGCGGTCGCCAAGGACGCCGACGCCATTCTGGTGACCTATGCGAAGCTCACCCGCGATATCCTCATGCAACTCTCGCGCTGCCGCGCTATCGGCCGCTTCGGGCTCGGCGTCGACAATATCGATCTCGCCACAGCCAAGGAAAAAGGCATCGCGGTCAACTACGTTCCGGACTACTGCATCCGCGAGGTTTCCGATCACGCCATGGCGCTGCTGCTGGCGCTGATCCGCAAGATCCCGCTCTCGAACAAGCTGGTGCAAAGCGGCCGATGGGAAATGCCGGCGGTGGTGCCGATCCGCCGCATCGAAGGAACGGTGCTGGGACTGGTCGGCTTCGGACATATCCCGCGCCTGGTCGCGCCCAAGGCGCAGGCCTTCGGCATCAAGGTGATCGCCTTTGATCCCTTCGCCAAAGCCGAAGTATTCAAGGCGGCCGGAGTCGATGGCGTCGACTTTGATACGCTGCTGAAAACGTCCGACTACATTTCGGTGCATGCGCCCCTGCTGCCGGCAACGCGCGGCATGATGAACGCGGACGCCTTCGCAAAAATGAAGAAGGGTGCGTATATCGTGAATACAGCGCGCGGCCCGTTGATCGACGAAGCGGCGCTGATCGCAGCACTCGATTCCGGCCAGGTTGGCGGCGCGGGGCTCGACGTCGTCGCTGCCGAGCCGCTGGCCAAGGATTCACCGCTGCTTGGCCGCGACAATGTCATCATCTCTCCGCACACTGCCTTCTATTCGATCGAGGCCCTGAACGAGTTGCAGACCAAATGCGCAACTGATGTTGCCCGCGTGCTCAGCGGCGAGAAGGCGGTCTACCCGATCAGCGCGTGATGAAAGACGGCCGTGAGGCAAATCTCGCGAAAGCGGGAATCCAGATGGGATTTCGCTGCGCAGGGCTCGTGACCCTGGGTCCCCGCTTTCGCGAGGACGAGCGAAAATTGCATTGCCGCGTGATGGGGCGGATCTGAATGCTCGACCGCATCGACCTTGAACCGGTTTTTTTCGCGCCCTTCGTTTCGTCGGTGATGCGCGTCGAGCCGCAATGGATCGACTACAACGGCCATCTCAATATGGCCTACTACAACGTGCTCTTCGACCGTGCGGTGGACGAATGCTATGAACTCATCGGCATCGGGCTCGACTATCTCAAGCGCGAAAACCATTCGACCTTCACGGCCGAGGTGCATGTGCGCTATCTGCGCGAGCTGCGCGAAGCTGATCCCGTTCGGGTGACCTTCCAGATGCTCGCCTACGATTCAAAGCGCATTCATTATTTCGAGCAGTTGTTTCACGCGACCGAGGGATGGGTGTCGGCGACCTCGGAAAATATGACGCTGCACGTCGATATGGCCACGAAGAAAGTGGCGGCGTTCCCGCCCTCAGTGATGCGGTCGCTTGCTCGCATGAAGGCGGCCCATTCGCAGTTGCCGCTTCCGGAAGCCGCCGGACGCAACATCGCCATGCCGGCGAAGAATTGAAAATGTCGCTATAAGTCGCGTTATTTTCCAGCCTGCTTGAGGGCGTCCTCGCGCACGCTGCTGTCGATCAGCGAGGCCGTCGGTACCGTCTTGGGGATGACGCCGGCTTTGAGGAACAGGTCCTGCATCCATTCGATGCGGTCGGCCGGGATTGCCAGGGTCGGATCGATCTGCTTGTCGCGGATCGCCTGATCCGTGATGAATTCGGCGCGCTTGTCGTCGGGTTTTGCGTGCGTCATCTCATGCGCCAGCTTCACGGCCTCGTCTCGATGCGTGGCGGCGAACTTGTAGGCGTCCATCTCGGCGGCGACGAATTTCACCAGGTCGTCGCGCCGTTCGGCCAGCACCTTGCTGTTGGTGGCGACGCAAAGACGGATGAATTTCGGAACCGCGGTTCCGCCCTTGGCCAGCACCTTGATGTTCGACGGCATGACCGCCTCGAACTCGTTCGAAACAATCGCGGCGTCGGTGATGCCCGCGACCAGCGACTTGTAACGGTCGAGATCGGCGCCCTGCGTCGCGAGCTTCACGTCCGAGAACGGCACCTTGGCCTCGCTGAGCATGCCGCGGAACAGAAGGTCGGGCAGCGAGCCGGGTGATGAAATTGCGACGGTCTTGCCCTTCAGATCGGCGAGCGACTTGATTTCGGCCTTGGCCAGCACGACTTGCGGGACGCCCGGCCAGGTGCAGCCGACGATCTTCACGCCCGTGCCGCGCACACCCGCGACGATCGATTCCGCCGAACCCATATCGACGCTGTCAATTTCGCCCGAGAGCAGCGCCTTCATCAAGGTGGCGCCGGCCTTGATCTGCAGCAGTTCGACCTTCAGCCCGTGCTTGGCCGCAAAACCGCCCTTCTCGACCATGGCGATAAAGCCGGAATCGCTTTTGGCTTCGAGAATGCCGTGTTTCCAGATCTTGTCCTGCGCCTGCGCCGACGAAAACGCGGCGGCAATGACAGCGGCGGCGAACAATAGTGTTTTTGTACGCACAGATGAACCCTCCAAGGTTTTACGGCGTTCTTTGCGCGCGAGGCTACGTGCTCGCCCCGGACTGCGCAACGCCGATGTGGCAAGGCCGCCGAACCAATTTCCGCTTACCCCGCCAAGGCGGGGGTGAGCGGAAGTTAGCCCGTCGAATCAAATCCTGAACTCGCCGCCTCGTTTGCGGCCGGTATCGACGCTGAGGAAAAGCTCGTCCGCCGTCGGCCGTTTTTTGATCAGCCCCTGTTCGTGCGAGTAGCCGATCAAGGCGTCGAGCACCTTGCGGTTCTTGTCCGTCAATCCATATTCCCACGGGTCGGCGCCGAGCACATGCTCCTGCTCTTCCCAGGCGTCACGATACCAGGCGAGCGGCACGATCCGGGGATTCGCCATGCGCTTCATTGCCGCCGCCTTCGCCTCGTTGAAGGCCCTGAACAGATTGATCGCAAGCCAGGGATGCTCATCGGCGAGCGCCTTGCGGATCCCGAGCACATGCATGATCGGGAAGATGCCGGTGCGCTTGAAATAAGCCATCTCTTCCGCCTTGTGGTCGGGGAAGAGGCGCGCGACACGCGGATCCCCGGCGATAAATGGCTTGATCAGATCGGAGTGGAAGACGGCATCGAGTTCGCCTTCCGCCAGCATGGTTTCGACCGACTTGTTGTCGGGCAGAATGGAAAGCTTGAGGCCCGCCGGCGATTTCACTTTGACGTCGTCTTCGATCTCGGCGATCCACTCGATGCTGCCGAGCGGAACGCCATATTCGCTTTGCAGGATGCCGCGCATCCACAGCACCGCCGTCGTCATCATGGTCTTGACGCCGATCCGCCGGCCCTTGAGGTCGGCCGGCGCCTTGATGCCCTTGCCGGTATTGATGAACATGAAGCCATGACGGAAACGCCGGTGGAGGAAGACCGGAATCGCGCGAAATGGCAGGTCGTTGTCACGCGCCGCGAGGTAGGACGAAGCGGACAGCTCCGCCACGTCGAATTCGCCATTATTGAGGAAACGCCAGTGGCGCGTCGCAGAATCCATGTCGGTAAGAATGGTGAGGCCTACGCCGTCGGCCTCGACCCTGCCGCGGAGCATTGGGCGCACGAGCTCATAGTCACCGCAGGCGAGAGTCAGCGCGAGTTTCTTGGGCATTCTTTCACCTTGCTCCGCTCATTCCCGCGACCCGCCCTTCGCTCGCTACGCGAGCTTCGGCGGGTTTGAGTCCGCCGTAGCGCGGAGCGCGAAGGCGGAAAGCGGGAATCCAGGGCAACTATTGCAGACTCTGAATTTGTGGCCCTGGATCCCCGCTTTCGCGGGGACGAGCGGGTAAAGCAAATCATTCGCGAGAACTCAATGTCCTTGACTGACGAAACCTCACTCAATGCCCCGTCGCCACGGCCGCGAGCGTCGCTCCATCCTCGGGCAACCGGTTGCCGCGCCAAACGATGTGCAAGTCGGGCCGCACCAGCAGAAAATCATGTCCATAGACATCGCGCGCCCTCGCATCCGCAAGCTCAATCACGGCGAAAGGCGCACCATAAGCCGCAAAGGCCTGCTTGAGCGCTGCGCCGCCCGCCGTCGCGCCGGCAAGAGATAATAATGTGTAGCCGTCACGGATGCGGTCATGCAGGGCCGTGCCGTCGGCGAGCCACACATGCGGGAGACGTGCGCCCGGCCAGCTCGTCGGCTCATATTTCATGAAATTGTCAGGCGGCCCCTCGCCCGCCTCCGGCCAGATCAGCGGAGAATCCCGATAGCGATAGCCAAGCTCGGCGCCGATCATCTCATTGCTCTTGCGCTGCTCGACA
>DATEKG010000141.1:0-16998 GCA_035277565.1 Pseudolabrys sp. | reverse complement strand
CTTTTCGGCGAACGGCACCTGGTAACCTGCCGACAGAGGAATTTTCTGCAGCGGCGAAAGCCCGCCGGTCGAAACATCCATGTAATCCAGGCCGCGCTTCTTGAGTTCTTTGGCGAGGACGACCGTCTCGTCCGGCGTCCAGCCACCGTCAACCCAGTCAGTTGCGGAAACACGCATGCCGATCGGTTTCTCTTTCGGCCAAACCGCACGCACGGCCTCATACATTTCAATTGCAAAACGCATACGGTTCTCAAGCGAACCGCCATACTCGTCGATGCGCTGGTTGGACAGTGGCGACAGGAATTGATGTGCAAGGTAACCGTGCGCGCCATGCAGTTCGATGACGTCGTAGCCGATGCGATCGACACGCCTGGCAGCTGCGGCGAACTCGCCGATGCAGCGTTTGATGTCATCCTTTGTCATGGCGTGCGGCACCGGCCAGCCGGTGTCATAGGGGATGGCCGACGGGGCCTCGGGAGTCCAGGCATCCGGACCCTCGAGAATGGGCTTGCCGCCGGCCGCAGGCGGTGTCGTTGGGCCTTTGCGTCCGGCGTGGGCGAGCTGCACGCCGAGCTTGGCAACTCCGTACTTGCGGCAGAAATCGTACACGCGCTTGAGCGCCGCCTCGTTTTCGTCCGACCACATGCCGGCGCATTTCGGCGAAATACGGCCGCGCGGATTGACGTTTGTCATTTCGCACATCACCAGGCCCGCGGCGCCAAGCGACATGTTTCCGAGATGCATCAAATGCCAATCATTGGCGGAGCCGTTGTCGGAGTTGTACTGACACATCGGCGAAACAACGACCCTGTTTGGCAGGGTCAATCCGCGCAGAGTAATGGGAGAAAACAGAACGCTAGCCATTTGTAAGGATTCCTTTCACTCGTAGAACTCAAATGCCGGTATGGTAGGCGTGCATCGCAACGACCAGGCAGCTGATTGCCCAAAACACGCAGTACTCGATCCCTCCGATCACCCAGATCCAGCTTTTGGTGACCTTGTAAGTCGCCGCGCCCGCAACCAGCAAATGGATGCAGGCAATAAGAGCGACATATTGCAGATAAATGCCGAAAAACAACCCCAGGCAAAGGACGGTTTCGATGGCGCCGGCGATATACATCCATGTCGCGGCTGGCTTGAAGCCGGCCTTGACGAAAAACTCCAGCGTCGCCGGCACCGTAATCTTGCCGACGATGTGAGGAATGAAGAAGAGCGCGCAGATGATGCGCAGGATATTGAATTCGTTGAACAGGTTGAATTTCTCGGCAAGCGACATGGCAGCTGTCCCCCGGGCCACTGTTGACGCACCCACCCACGGTCAAAATTGCATTTCCTGCCCGATGAGCCAACCCCCGGGCGCCGCTATAACTTGCGCCCCTTAAGCCAGGTTTCGCCCATGGCATAGAGTGCTGCGAGCGGAGGGCCGTCGAGACCGGGCAGCTCGTCCCTGATCTTGTAGCCGATCTTGCTCTGCAGATAGGCAAGGTGGCGGTAGCCTTCGGGAAATTGTGCCAGCACCGATTTGTCGAGGACCGGTGCCGCGCCCGGTTGAACCGGGTCAATGCGGTCCTTTTCATAGGCGAGGCGCCGAAGCACGATACCCCAGCGGCCTTTTCGTTTCTCGAGAAAGTCGTAGAAGCGGCCGCTGCAAACGACGTCGCACAGCACGCCTTCAACCTGCGCTCGTTGCGAAATCGTCATCTTAGTCTGGGCGATCGCGCGCTTGCCCTTGATATCGATGCTCATCCCGCCGAGCATGTGCATGATGCGAACGCCACGATCGTAACCTTCCTGGCTGACGCGTATGAAATCCTCGTACGAGCCCTGAAACCAGGTCGCCCACATCCGTCCGTCCTTGTGCCAGACGGTACGAAATCGATCCCACATGCGGGCATCCCGCCAGAGTACCCAGTTCTCAATCAACTCGCGAATTGCGAGCCGGTCGGCAGTATCGCGCGGCATAAATGGGTCCTCCAGCCAGGCGTGGGTCTTGTCCCGGGCGTCCACGTCTTTATGGTGCAATCTTGCAGGACGAGCCTGGCCGCGACAAGCGCCGGCGTGACTTGTTGCAGACGGAGCGAGAGATCATGGCAAGACTTGCCGGAAAAGCCGCGATTGTTACAGGCGGGGCCAAGGGCATTGGCCGTCATTACTCGCAAGCCCTTGCTGCCGAAGGCGCGCGTGTGATGATCGCCGACATTGCGGATGGACGCGAACTCGCCGAAGAGATTGCCGGACGCCATGGCGCCAACTCCGTCGCCAGCATCAAGTTCGATGTGAGTGATGAAAAATCGGTCAAGAGCCTTGTCGCTCAAACGATCGAGCGTTTCGGGCAGATCGATGTGCTCGTGAATAACGCCGCACTTTATTCAGCCCTGAAGCCCCGAAGTTTTAACGAATGGGACGCCGAGCTTTGGGATCGCGTGATGGCGATCAATATCCGTGGTCCTTACCTCATGGTGCGGCACGTCGCGCCTCACATGATGGCGCGTCGAAGCGGGAAGATCATCAACATCGCGTCGGGTGCGGCCTATAAGGGAGTGCCGCGCATGCTGCCATATGTTACGTCCAAGGGCGCGATGCTCGCATTCACGCGCTCGTTGTCACGTGAGCTCGGCGAATACGGCATTGCGGTTAATTCTCTGTCGCCCGGCTACATTTTGAGTGAGACCGGACTCGAAAATACGGCTCACGTTGAGGATGAACGTGTGCCCGTTCGCAACAGCCGTGCCTTCAGGCGCGACGCTTATCCGGAGGATCTCCTGGGTGCGCTTGTGTTTCTGGCGTCGAGCGATAGCGACTTTGTAACAGGCCAGTCGCTCGTGGTGGACGGCGGGTCGGTCAATAACTAACTGAATAGACGCCCTGATACGGCCGGGTTCCGACGTGGACTGAAATCGGCTATAGAGGGCGCAAATTCGCAGTTTCGGTTGGAAGGAGCATTCCCCATGACGCTTGCGATCGACACCCCCGGTTCCAAGCACAACATCACAGGCGCGCGACAGGCCTATTATGACAGGATCTCCAAGTACAATTTGACGCCGCTATGGGAGGTCCTCAAGGGACTCGTAACCCCCGAGCCGAAGACACAGATGATCCCTGCGCTCTGGAAGTTTCCGGAAGTGGAGAAGCTGATGCTCGAGGCTGGTGACGTGATCACCGCCGAGGAAGCCGAGCGTCGCGTGCTCGTGCTGGAAAATCCCGGCGATCCGGGCAATTCCCGAATTACGAATTCGCTGTTTGCCGGGATTCAATTGATCCTTCCGGGTGAAATTGCGGATGCGCATCAGCACGTCGCCTCCGCGATACGTTTCGTGCTCAAGGGCAAGGGCGCGTATACCGCGGTCGAAGGCGAAAAGGCTCAGATGGAGCACGGCGACTTCATCATCACCGCCAACTGGGCACCCCACGATCACGGAAATCCAGGCAAGGAGCCGGTGATGTGGCTCGACGTGCTCGATATGCCAACCATCAATCATTTTCAGGCGTCGTTTGCCTCGCACTTCGACGAGAAGATGCAAAACATCAACCACGGTGACGGCGATTCCTTCGAGCGCTACGCGACGGGTGTGCTTCCCGATGGCGCGCCTGTTCACCTCAACCGCTCGCCGGTCATCAATTATCCCTATGCCAGGATGAAGCCGATCCTCGAGAGGCTGAAGTCGACCGGCGATATCGACAAGCGACACGGCGCCCGCGTGCGCTACGCCAACCCAATCAATGGCGGGCCGGTACTGCCGACCATGGGTGCCAATCTTGCGTTGCTGCCAAAAGGTTTCAAAGGAGAGCCCTACCGCTCGACCGACGGCACCGTATTCGCCGTGGCGGAAGGTCAGGGAACGACGACGATTGATGGAAAGCCGTTCAACTGGTCCGTCAATGATGTGTTCGTCGTGCCGCCATGGAAACGCTACTCGCACGCCGTGACCGGCAGCGGAGATGTTGTTCTGTTTTCGATTTCCGATCGGCCGGCTCAGGAAGCTCTCGGCATTTGGCGCGAGGGAAAATAATCGCAATTCAAAAGGGCGATGCCGCTTTGGCGGCTTGCCCTGCTTGCGCGGCCAGAACGGCCACGCGCAGCGACGCATGGAGCATTGAGCAAGCCGCGCCATGGCATGCGTCGCACACGCGCCGCGTTGCGGATCACAGTTTTCGTTCCCCGTCCCGCTTTTTGGTTATAAATGCGGCCTTCGGCGCAACTCGTCAGGCTGGCGGGATTAAGGAGTTTCAGGAGGATTCAATGCAATTGCAGGAATTGAACGCCGGGCGGGGCGCACTGATGGCCGTGCGAGCAGGGGAGGGACGCGATCTGGTCATCCTCCATTCGCTGCTCGCGGATCGTCACGCCTTTGACCCGGTGCTGCCGGCGCTGGCGGCGAAATTTCGCACGACGCTGATCAACCTACCCGGATTTCACGGGTCACAGCCGGCGATGCTCGCGCTCATGGACGCCTATCTGGCTGTCATAGAGGATGGATTCGACGAGTTCGGCATCGAGAAGGATTGCGTTCTCATGGGGAACGGCTTCGGGGGCACCGTCGCGCTCGCCTTCGCACTCGCGCATCCGGAACGCATTTCCAAGCTCGTTGTCTGTGACGCTGCGGCAGCCTTTCCGCCCGAAGGACGGCAGGCATTTGCCGTGATGGCCGAAAAGGTTTCAGAGGAAGGTCTCGAAAGCATTGCCGAAATCGCAGCCAAGCGGGTGTTTTCACCGGCTTACCTTGCCGCGCATCCGGATAAGATCGACGAGCGTAAACAAGTTCTTCTCGGGATAGATCCGAAGGCTTTTCAGGCCGCGTGCAAGATCTTGCAGGAAACTGATCTGGTGCCGCAGCTGCATCGCCTGAAAGTGCCGACTCTGGTCGTGTGCGGAGAATTCGATCAGGCAACGCCCTCCGCGCTGAACAGGCAGATCGCGGAAAAAGTCGCCGGCGCGAAATATATCCAGCTTCCCGGATGCGGCCACTGTCCGCCGCTCGAACAGCCACAGCAGTTTCTCGCCGCAATAAAGGAATTTGTCGGACTCTAGACGGCTGACGAGCCCGCTATCGCAATTCCCGCAGGACGGCGTTCGCGATGGCCGCCGTTCCGTCCCTGCCGCCATATTCCATCGGCTTGATGCCGTCAGAATATGCCCGGTCGACCGCGCGCTCGATACGCTGGGCGGCTTCGGCCGCGGGCGAATGCTCGTGCCGGTCGGCGAGCCAATCCAGCATCATGGCGGCCGACAGAATCATTGCGGTCGGATTGGCCTTCCCCTGACCCATAATGTCAGGAGCGGTGCCGTGACACGGCTGAAACACCGCATGTGTATCGCCGATGTCCGCAGACGGTGCGATGCCGAGGCCTCCGATGAGTCCGGCGGCGAGGTCGGACAAAATATCTCCGAAGATATTTTCCATCACCATCACGTCGAAATTCCACGGCTTGCGCACCATCAGCGCGGCGCAGGCGTCGACATACACGTGGTCCGTCTTCACGTTGGGGAATTTCTTTGCACGCTCATCGAAGATGGAACGGAAATAGGCGTAGGCCTTGAAGGCATTGGCCTTGTCGACGCAGGTCAAAAGCCCCGGCTTGCCCCGCTTCTTGCGCCTCTCGGCAAGCCGCAAGGAAAAATCAAAAAGGCGCTGCGACGTCTTGCGCGTGATCACCAATGTTTCACGCGCCTCATCGTCAGTGACGATGCCTTTGCCCATGGATGCGAACAGGCCTTCCGTCGATTCGCGGATGAGCACAAAATCGATTCCGTGCCGGTGCGCATCGACGATCGGACTCGGAATTCCCGGAATCAGGCGGGCCGGCCTTACGCCCGCGTAGAGGTCGAATATGAAGCGCAGCTCGACCTGCGGCATGATCTCGGTATTGTCCGGATAGCGAACGCTCGGCAGCCCGCAGGCCCCAAGCAGGATCGCATCCGCTTCCTCGCACAGCTTGATGGTTGAATCCGGCATCGACTTGCCGGTCTCTTTGTAATGGCCGGCGCCGGCCGCCCCCTCCGTAAAGCGGAATTTCAGGCTCGGCGTCGTGGCCTCTATATGCCGGAGGATTTCAAGGGTCGGCGTCATCACTTCGGGGCCGATGCCGTCGCCCGGCAAAACAGCAACGTGAAAAGCGGCGTTGGCTGACATGGAATCTGACATCGAATCTGACATGGAATTTTGCGGATGGTCTTGCGTTGTTCTTGGCGCTAATGAATACGCCCGCGCCGCGGTGCGCAAGGGAATATCGAGGAGGGCGTATGCCGCGTTTTGCTGCGAATCTCGGATATCTCTTTACCGAACGACCACTTTTAGAAAGAGTTGATGCCGCGGCCTCGGCGGGTTTCAAGGCGATCGAGCTTCAATTTCCTTACGATGTGCCTGCCGCGAATATGAGGGCCGCCATTGAACGGAACAAGCTCACCATACTCGGGCTCAACACGCCGCCAGGCGAGCGCGAAGGGGAATTCGGGCTTGCCGCGGTCCCCGGACGTGAACGGGACTGGCAGGTTCTGTTTTCCCGGGCACTCGACTATGCGGCGGCGATCGGCGCAAGCGCGATACATTGTCTGGCCGGAAAGGTTTCGCCTGACCAGCGCCCCGCCGCTGATCGGGTCTATGTCTCCAATCTTGTGCGCGCCGCCGACCTTGCCGCGAAAAAAAATATTACTCTGCTTGTCGAGCCGATCAACAGCCGCGACCGGCCGAATTATTTTCTCAACCACGTGGAGCATGCCGCAGACGTGATCGGCCGCACAGCCAGGCCCAATGTCCGCATGCAATTCGATTTCTATCATGTGCAAATCGTTGGCGGTGACCTCATATATCGGCTGGAGAAATTCCTTCCTGTCATTGGTCATCTGCAGTGCGCCGCAGTTCCCGTCCGCCATGAGCCGGATGGCGGGGAGATCAACTACCCGGCGGTGTTTGAAGCGGTCGATCGCCTCGGCTACCGCGGCTGGATCGGGGCGGAGTATCGCCCACGCGGCCGCACGGAAGATGGCCTGGGTTGGGCCCGAGACTACGGCGTTGTTCCTAAACATTAACGGATACTTAGCCATCAAACTTCTTGAAAACTAAAGATTTTCCGCTTTGCGGGCTTCGCGGCGATTGATAGATTGGCCGCATGTCGGGATCGAAGAAAACGGAAGAGAAAACGGATGAAGCGCCGCAGCCGCTGAAGGAGGCGCTGCGCGAGGCTCGTATCGAGGCGGCCGAACGATCGGCTGTTGTCGTGGATCTTCGCGATGCCGATGTGGCGCGGCTTGAATTGCTCAATGACGCGCTCAATCCGTTGTTCAAGGAAATTCCGGGCGACGTTGAACTCTTCGACCGGGGCGTGAGCAAAGGCGACATTCCACGCCTGTGGATCGACGTGATTGCGCATGTCGAGATGGGCCGCGACAAACGCCAATATCGTTTCCTGCAAGAGACACGCTACGGCCGCGCGGTGCTGGCCGAGTCTTATGAAGTGCCGGTCCTGGCTGACGCGATCAAACGCTATGTTGCGCGCCGGCTGGTCGAGCGTGAGCGCGCCTTGTCCGACGATGCCGGACGTGGCGTCGCTCAGACGGTCCTGCGCCGCCACCGCAATCGCCGGCGCTGGCACGCGGTTCGCACTTTTGCTTTCGGGCTTGTCTCCGGGATCGTGGCGCTGTTTGTGCTGGCTCTCCTCACGCGTCCTTAACCAAATAATCGGAACTGTCTTTGCTGAGTCATTTCGCCTGAGGCGGTGAGCCCGCGGGAGATGACGTCGCATTGCCACGCGCCGCGCTCTCCTTCGATCCGGTAGATGTTGTAGCCGGCTGCATCGCCGGCTTGTCCAGGCACGTTCGATGCCGAGGGAACGCCCACTGCCGGAATACGGCTGCCGCCCGGACCGTCGAGCCAATTCACCATGTGCCGATGGTCGTGCCCATGGAGCAGCAGTTCGACGCCATGGCTGGCGATCACGCGCAGAAGAATTGCTGCATCGAGCAGCCGCTTGTGGCGGCGTGCCGAGGTGACAGGAGGGTGATGAATGAGGAGCACCCGAAAGCGCTTTTCGTGCCCGAGCGCGTCGAGGGCGCCGGCCAGTTCAGCAAGCTGTTTTGACCCGAGCCATCCGGTCGCAAGAAGCGGCGCAGTCGGGACGCCGCTCGAGAGCCCGATCAGCGCAATATTTCCGCGCCGGCGAGCGAAGGGAAACCGGACGCTTCCGTCGTCGCCGGACATGAAGGCGCCCCATTGGCGGCCGGCTAGTTCCGCAGCCCCCTTCACGTAAATGTCGTGGTTGCCGGGAACGAAGGTCACATCGTGCGGCGGCCCGAGACTGTCGAGCCAGCCGCGCCCGCGCAGGAATTCATCGGCCATTGCGATATTGGCAATGTCACCCGTGACGGCGATGTGATCGGTAGTCTGTGTCTTGAGATCGGCGACGAGCGCCGCGAGCGCTTGCGGCGAATGGATGAAGCACCGCCTTCTGCGCCAATTAATGTAGCCGGTGATACGTTTTCCGATCAGCTCACGCCACCCGGGCTGCGGGAGCGGTGCGAGGTGGGGATCGGAAAGATGAGCGAGAGCGAACATTACGTGTCATGCCGGCGCTGGGTTCGGTCCCGACTCATCGAATGTCACGGCGAATTCGAGGAAACGCTCTTACGAGCTTCCGATCAATATTCCCGCCAGGAAGACGAGCACGCCTCCGATCACCACCTGGAATGCCGCCTGGAGGAACGGCGTGTCCATAAACCGCGTCCGGATCCAGGAAATGATTGCAAGTTCGGCGGCGACAACAATCACCGATATGACGGTCGCGGTATAGAATTCCGGAATAAGAAAGGGCAGCGTATGGCCAAGGCCGCCGATGGCCGTCATGACGCCGCATACGGTCCCGCGCAACCATGGCGTTCCGCGACCGGTCAGCGACCCGTCGTCCGAAAGTGCTTCCGCAAATCCCATCGATATGCCGGCGCCGACAGACGCGGCCAGGCCGACCAGAAAGGTTTCCCACGTATTATGGGTGGCGAAAGCGGCAGCAAAAAGCGGAGCCAGCGTCGACACCGAGCCGTCCATGAGGCCGGCAAGACCTGGCTGCACATATTGGAGGACGAACATGCGCCTGGCGGTTTCGTCTTCCTTCGCGCGCGCGCCGGTCGTCAGGATTTCCTGGCTCAGCTTGTGGGCGAGATTCTCGTGACCGGCTTCGGCTTCCGCGAGTTCGATCAACAGTTGGCGCACCGAAGCGTCGCGCGCCGTCTCGGCCGCCCTGCGATAGTAACGCTCGGCCTGGAATTCCATGTTTTCCGCGAACTTGCGGACCTCGTCGAGCCCGAGTGGCCGCGTGAGCCAAAGTGGTTGCTTGGGCTGCAGAAAGCCCTTTACGTCCTGGCGGCGGATGAGCGGCAGATATTCGCCGAACTTTTTGCGGTAAAGGTCGAAAAGCATGGTCCGATGATGGACTTCCTCTTCCGCCATTTCGTCGAAAACCTTGGCGGACGACGGAAACTGCTCGCGCAGACCTTCGGCAAACCCACGATAAATGCGGCTGTCTTCTTCTTCATTGGTAATGGCTAACGCCAGAACTTCCTGTTCGGTCAGATCAGAAAATCGTTTCACGGGCAGTCCTCTCCGTCGCCGGCCGGCCGATTTATGACATATATAGAATCATTCTAGTCGGTAGGTCGCAGATTGACAGCGTGCCGCGACCGGTTTTGAGCGAAATTGGTGGGCGACGTCAAAAGGGAGCTCGCGTTTGCAGCGATTTCGCCGTCTGCTTGAGCCTGCCATCCGGCGGGTGATGCACCTCTATTGGAGGTTCTCACGAGCCGCGACCCTTGGAGCGCGCGCGATGGTGATCGACGGCGCAGGCCGCATCTTTCTGGTCAAGCATTCCTATGTAGAAGGATGGCATCTTCCCGGCGGGGGCGTTGAGACGGGTGAGTCGTTCCTCGAGGCGCTTGCAAGGGAGCTTATAGAAGAAGGCAATATCCGGCTTCGCTCCACGCCTCAGCTGTTCGGTATCTATTTCAACAAGAGGATGTCACGGCGCGATCATGTGGCCTTGTATATCGTTCGTGATTTTCAGCAGGACGCCGACCCGAAACCCGATCATGAAATCGTCGGCCACGGCTTTTTTTCGCCGGACGCGTTGCCGGACGATGTCAGCCGGGCCACGCGCGCGCGCGTCGCCGAGGTATTTGAAGGAGCGGCAATCAGCGAGTTGTGGTAATGTCGTTCAGCGAAAACGCCCACGATCGTGGGGCGCGGAGAAGTCCAGCTGTGGCCCGACCGGGACAATGCCGAACGGATTTACGTGGCGCTGGCTGTAGTAGTAATGCCGCTTGATCTGTTCGATGCTTACGGTCTCGGCGACGCCGGGAATCTGATACAGATCGCGGAGATAGTTCGAGAGGTTAGGGTACTCGTAGATGTGCCGCCAATTGCACTTGAAGTGGGAATAGTAGACGGCGTCGAACCGGATCAGCGTGCAGAACAGCCGCCAGTCGGCTTCGGTTATGGTGCTGCCGACAAGATAGCGATTCTGTGAAAGGATCTGTTCGATCTCTTCAATCGTGTCGAAGACATTGCGGAACGCCTGCTCATAGGCCGGCTGTGACGTCGCGAAGCCTGCACGATAGACGCCGTTGTTGATGTTCGGATAGATCACCTCGTTCAGCTTGTCGATCTGCGGGCGCAGGCCTTCCGGGTAAAAATCCGTGCGTATATTGGTGAACGCGTCAAAAGCCGAATTGAACATGCGGATAATTTCGGACGACTCGTTGTTGACGATCGTCTTCCGCTTCTTGTCCCAGAGAGCCGGGACACTGACGCGGCCGGTATAACGCGGCTCGGCCAGCAGGTAGATTTCAGATAGTTTGTCCTTGCCGTTAGCCGTATCTCCCGTCGAGCCTTCACTCGTCTTGAAGGTCCATCCGTCCTTGAGCATGTCGGGCGAAACGATCGACAGCGAAATGACATTCTCCAGGGCCTTGAGTTTGCGAAAAATGAGCGTGCGGTGTGCCCAGGGGCACGCCAGCGAGACATAAAGGTGATAGCGCCCGGGTTCGGCCGGGAAACCGCCTTTGCCCGATGGTCCGGGCCTGCCGTCCGGCGTCACCCAGTTGCGGAATTGCGTCGTTGGGCGAACGAAGTGACCGTCCTTCGTACGCGAAACGTCTTCCTGCCAGACGCCATCGACCAGAAGTCCCATGTGTGCTCCTTAACCTTTGCTGCCGTTCATTTAGGCTGTTGCGAGCCGGTTCGCTACCGGCAATGGACCAGAATCTTCTCAGGTGCTAAGCGGCTGCGCCTGACCGGATAATTGATATTCATGAGCGAACTCGCGCTGACGATCCTGCCCGAGACCACCACTGACGCAGTGGCGATTGAGCGCCTGCATGAACGCACGTTCGGCCCGGGCCGTTTTGCCCGCACGGCATTCCGCATTCGCGAGGGCAGGGAACACCTGCTGGACCTGTCGTTCACTGCGCGCATCGGCACTCTGCTCATTGGCTCGGTACGGTTGACGCCGATCTGCATTGGCGACACGCCCGCATTGCTGCTTGGGCCTCTGACGGTTGAACCGCCGTTTCGTTCGCATGGCGTCGGCACGGCCCTGGTCAAACGTGCACTCGAGAATGCCCGAGCCGGCGGTCACAGGCTGGTTGTGCTCGTTGGCGATGAGCCGATCTATTCCAAATCGGGTTTCAAACGGATACCGAAAGGGCTCGTGAAAATGCCCGGACCGGTCGACCCTGCGCGTTTGCTCGTTGCAGAGCTTGTTGCCGGCGCTTTTGACGGCGTGAAAGGTTTGATCCGCCCCGACTGGCAGCCGACTGCCTAAGGATGCCGGTGCCGCCGCCCGTCAGCGTCCTTCGCGGGCCCAGGTTACCGCCAGCGATCCGACCAACAGCACCAACCCGATCAGGCCGCCAAAGACCGGAAGCACGCCGATGCCGCGCACGACACTGACGTCGCGCATCTTGAGGCCAAACCAATCGTCGCCCTTGAACGTTGAACTTGTGCGCACAGGGACGATGCGTGGAACAGAGACGTTGCCGCCGTCGTCCACGCGGCGTGCATCGCCGCCGGTTGCCTTGCTGAGGCCTTGCAGCACGTCGGTCGTGGACGTCACCTCGGCAAACTCGCGCGGATTGGCCGGCCCGACATTGGCGAGAGCAGTGAGCTTGCCGTCGGTCGCCCGCCAAAGGCCAAGCTCGTCCGCCGCGGCGTTGGCTCGCCAGAGTCCGGGCTCGACCGGCTGAAGTTTGAGGGTTCGACTTGTCCCGGTTGGCGACGTCAGCGTGACCTGATTGACGGTATCGGCCATGGTTTGGCGTTGCACCGTGATGTCGCGGCCGTGGACGACCAGCCGGAGCGCTTCTTCTTCGAGATCCGGTTGCTTCATGAGCCAATGCGACAGGCGCCGCAGCAGATCAAGATGCGGGCCGCCGCCCTCGTAGCCGCGGGCCCAAAGCCAGATGTGATCGGAGAGTAAAAGCGCAACCCGGCCCTGGCCCTCGCGGGCGAGCACAAGCAAGGGCTTGCCGTCGGGCCCCTGCATGACGCTGGTTCCCGTATTGCGCTTGATGTCGACGAGGCGGAACCAATGGCTCCAATGGGGCGGATCGGTCTGCGAGCCCTCGAGATCCCGCGTGACCGGGTGCTTGCGCCCAGCGTCGGTCAATTGCGCCTGGAAACTGCGTTCGGTGACTTCGCCGGTCGGTTCCGCGGGGAGGATACCGTCAAGCGGCGTACGCCAGATGCTGGTCGGGCTGGCATAGTCCGGACCGGCGGCAATCAAAACCGCGCCGCCATCGCGCACATATTTGGCGATGTTCTCGAAATAAATGAGAGGCAGCACACCCTGCCGTGCATACCGATCGAAAATGATGAGCTGGAACTCGCCGATTTTTTGCTGGAACAATTCGCGAGTCGGAAACGCGATCAACGACAGTTCGTTGATCGGCGTGCCATCCTGCTTTTCCGGCGGGCGCAGAATGGTGAAGTGAACGAGGTCGACCGAAGCGTCCGATTTGAGAAGATTGCGCCAGGTGCGCTCGCCGGCATGTGGTTCGCCCGAAACGAGCAACACGCGCAACTTGTCGCGCACGCCGTCGATGGAAACAACGGCGCGATTGTTGACCTGCGTAAGCTCGCCGTCGAGCGGCGAAGCCTCGATCTCGACGATATTGGATCCGGCATGCGGAATGGGCACGTTGACTTTCACATCGGTATGCACCGCGACTGCGCGCTTTTCCAGAACCTCGCCGTCGCGCCGGATTGTGACTTCCGCGCTGCCGACCTGGGCTCCTTGGTCGTCGATCCGGAACCCCACCGTCTGCGATTGTCCGACGATGCCGAATCGCGGTGTCTGCGTCAGCACCACGCGGCGATCGATTTCATTTCTTTGACCGGTGATCAACGCGTGGACAGGCGCGTCGAAACCGAGTGTCGAGGCGTCTGCCGGCACGTCGTGGACGCGGCCGTCGGTGATGAATATGGCGCCTGCGACGCGGTCAGGCGGGACATCCGCAAGCGTCGAAGAAAGGGCCGAAAAAAGCTTGGTGCCGTCAGTCTCGCCATCGGCCGCCCCGGCTTCGGCCACGCGCACCTCGAGGCCCGGAATTCGCTTGAGCTTTTCGACCAGGGCCGCACGCACGGCCTCGGTTTGCTGGGTCCGGTTGCCGAAGCTCTGACTCGGGCTCTTGTCGACAACCACAGCCACAATTGACGGGATGGGATCGCGATCTTCGCGGGTAAGCGATGGATTCGCCAGTGCGAGCACCATGAGGCCGAGGGCCAATGCGCGCAGAGGCGCTCCGCGGCTACGCGCGATCAAAAGCAGTATCGATATTGCCACGGCTGCCGCAAAGGCCGTCCAGACGACATAGGACGGTACGAGCGGAGCAAATGAGATGCCGAGGTTCACGATTGCTTTCCTACTGGCCGAGCCGCTCCAGCAGCGCCGGGATATGGACCTGATCTGCCTTGTAATTGCCGGTGAGGGCATACATCACGATGTTCACTCCCGAGCGGAACGCGAATTCGCGCTGCCTCGGTTCGCCCGGCACCAGCGGCAGCATGGGCTGTCCGTCGGGACGCATCGCCCAGGCGCCGGCAAGGTCGTTCGAGGTGATGAGGATCGAAGATACGCCGTCGCCGGCGCGCGCCGGGCGGTTGGGCTCTTCATCCTCATTTTCCGCGGGCAAGGCCTCGACCCACAACTGACCGGTTGTGAATCTGCCGGGAAAATCCCGCAACAGGAAAAATGTCTTGGTCAAGACATGGTCACGCGGCACCGGCTCCAGCTCGGGAATGTCGAGCGATGAGAGAACGGAACGCAGCGCCACCATTCCCGGGCTGCGCATTGCACCGCCGGGCCCCGGCGGCGCATCGATCGCGTCGCGGGTATCGAAAAGCACGGTGCCGCCGCGCTTCATGTAGGTGTCGATTTTATCAAGGGCCGCCTGCGACGGCTTCGGCGCGCCTGGTGCTATCGGCCAGTAGATAAGGGGGAAGAAGGCAAGTTCGTCGCGGGCGAGATCGAGGCCGATCGGGTCGCCTGCCTCGAGCGCGGTGCGCTGCGCGAGGAACAAGGTTAGTCCCTGCAGCCCGCTCTTGCTGATTTCATCGACATTCGCATCGCCGGTGACGACATATGCAAGGTGCGTGCGCAGCGTCGCTTTCATTGCAAAGTCTTCCTGCTGGGCAGTCAGCGGCGGCGGCGCGGGCGGTGTCAGCGCCGGTTGGGCCCGTGCGTGATTACCTGGGGTAACGGTACCAAACATGGCGGCCACCAGCAGGGCCGCGGTCGCCCGGCGGCGTAACCGGAGTGCCGACAAGCCGCCCGAGAGCCAGATCACGACCAGAGCATCAAGGAGAAGCAATGCAAGCGCGGCCACGAATATCGGCCCGCGCAGGTCGAGCGGCTCGCCCTGGCGATACGCATCGATGCGCGCATTGAGCGGCGACACGTTGAGTTCGGCAGGCCGGTCGGCGGGTGCGAGAGTATTGACGGCAACCAGGCCTTCGGGCGGTCCATAGAAGCCGGGCGGATGGTCGAGTGTCCCGCGCTCCGCGAAATTGCTGGGGATCGGCCGCGCGGTTGCAGGCGGCGTTGTGAACGCACCAAAGCCATCAAGCACGCGTGTTGGCGGCACGACCTGATTGGAATGACTGCCGCTCGTCTGCGTAGCCGTATTGTCCCCTTCGGCGCTTGCGTTTGCTCCGGCAAGATTCACCAGACGCCGCAGCATATCGACGAAGGCCCCGGAAAGCGGCAGATCGGACCAGCGCGTATCGGCAGTCACATGGAACAGGACCAACAGTCCTTTGCCCCGGCGTTCCGCGGTTACGAGCGGCGTTCCGTCCGCAAGCGTCGCCCATGTGCGGTCGGTGAGTTGCGCGTCCGGTTCGGCGAGGACCTGGCGTGTCACAGTAACGTCGGTCGGCACCGTCATGCCGTTGAACGGGCTGTCCCGGGAGAAACCGGCGAGCTGTTGCGGCTTGTCCCAGCTCAGGCTGCCACCCAGGATACGTCCGCCGCGGCGCAATTTGACGGGCACAAGGTTATCTTCTGCGCCTGCGAGATGCGGGCCGGCAAACCGCACCAGCACGCCGCCATTGTCGATCCATTTGTTGAGGCGATCGAGCGCCTCGGCAACATTGCCGACATCGGCTAGGATGAGCATCGGCAGGTGGCGATCAAGAAATCGGGTTACTGCTTCAGCAGGTGAAACACCTTCGGCAAGGCTGACATCTGCGAAGGGACTGAGCGCGCGCGAAAGATAGTAGGTCGCTCCGATCAACGGCTGGGAGCGATCGGCCGTGGAACCGGAAACAACGCCAACAGTGCGGCGCCGCCAACGCTTGTCCAGCAGTTGCACTGCGCCTGCCGAACGCTCTCCGACGATTTCGAGCCGCGCAACATCATTGCGGATTTCGACCGGCAGGTCGATGACGGCGTCAGTCTCGCGATCTCCCGATTTGAAACTGAACGGGGCCTCGCCGAGGGGCAGACCTTTCAGATCGATGGCACTGACCAGGCCGTTTTCGCCCGGGCCCGTCTTTGCACGAAGGACCTTCACAGTCAGCGCGCCGGCGGCGTTGTCGGCCGCCGCGAGGGCATGTGCGGTCGGCAGGCCGCCATCGATGATGGTGAGCGGGCGGTCGCCGATCGTCTTTTTCAAGCCGTTGACGAATTCGGCTCCCTTGCCGAGGTCGATTCCGTCCGAGAGCCAGAGCAATTCAACATTGGGTGTCGCCGCAAGAAATCGCCCTATCACCGGCAGGGCTTCGGCGCGGTCAACACCGAAGGGTTTCGGTTTGATCTGCTTGATCTGAACACGCGCAGCGCCGGCCATCTGCAGCGAAATGTCGCGATCGGTTTCCGACATCGGCAGGATGGCGACGCCGCGATTGTCGGCTTCGGCGCGCGCAATGACCTCGTCGGTAGTGTGCATGCGCGCATCCCACGACGCCGCTGCGGGCCAGCCGTCGTCAACCATGATCAGCAGCGCCGCGGCGCGTTTGGCCGTTGCAAGCGGCGGGTTCCAGAGCGGCTCCGCAGCGGCGACAATGATAAGTGTAGCGAGTGTGAGCCGCAGCAGGGTGAGCCACCATGGCGTGCGCGCGGGCGTTTCTTCCTTCGGCGCGATATCGAACAGCAGCCGGGTTGGTGGAAAGTCAATGCGGCGCGGGCGTGGAGGAATGAGCCGCAAGAGCCACCAGAGCACGGGCAGGCTGAACAGTCCCAGCAGCACCAGCGGCTGCGCAAAGCCGAGCGGTAGAGACCCGATCATGCAGCGCTCGCTGGATTTGCCGGCGCGTGCCGGCTGCCGACGATCAACGGCTGCGTATCGTCACCCATGCGCGTGTGCAGCACGAGCAGAATTTCGCTGGCCGGGCGGTCGGTTCGATGGATGACAAAGCTCCAGCCGCGCCGGTCAGTTTCCGCGCGGATCGCCGCTCGATGCCGCGCGACAACGTTCTGATAGTCGTCGCGCCAGATTTCGGCCCGGCCGGCGGTGACCGA
>DATEKG010000140.1:0-2420 GCA_035277565.1 Pseudolabrys sp. | reverse complement strand
GCTGAAGCACATCATTACGGGCGTCGCGGCAGCGTTCGTCCTTGCCGCGACGCCGGCCATGTCACCGGCTTCGGCTGCGGACGCGGCCGTCAAGATCGACAATTTCACCTTCGGCCCGCAGGAGCTGAAGGTGAAGGCGGGCACGACCGTCACCTGGACCAATGGCGACGACATTCCGCATACTGTTGTGTCGCCCAATAATTTCCGGTCGAAAGTGATGGATACCGACGGGACATTCTCCTTCACCTTCACGACGCCCGGTACCTACAAGTATTTCTGCTCGCTGCATCCTCACATGACGGGAATGATCATTGTCGAGGCGGCAACCGGGAGCAACACATCACCCTGAGACCGTGAGGCCGGAGCCACGCAAGAACCGCGTGGTCCCGTCCTGCTTGATGCGTTCGAGCAGGTCGACCTCCCACGAGAGATACGCGTTCATCGCCGCCTGCGTGTCGCCGGTGCGCTCATAGGGCTTGAGCCAGACATCATCCGGCTCGTCCGCCATTCGCGGGCTCGTTGAAAGCGGAAAGCCGGCGGCGGCCCAGGCGGCATTGCCGCCCTTGAGCCAGTGCACCGGACGTTTGGTCAGGTTTCGCGCTTCGGCCATGGCCAGGTTTGCAAGCCGGCCGTCTTCGCTGGTGAGCACCACTTCGCCGGTCGGCGCGACCTGTTCGAACGCACGTGCGAGCCGCGAGCGGACTGCAAACCATGCGCCCGGAATATGTCCGCGCCGGTAGTCAGGACTTCGTGAAAGATCGATGATGCTCGCATCGTCGAAGGCAAGCACGGACGAGGGATCGACCGCGGCGCCTTGATCGACGTCACCGAGGATCCTGTCAGGAGTGGATGTTTCCCCGCCGGCTTCCGCCAGCACGAACACGTCTTTCCACCCCATTTGTTTCAGCCATGAAGCCGTCATCAGCGCGCGCACGGCCTTGTCGTCGCTGAGCACGATGCGCGCGCCGAGCGTGCCGGCATAGTTGTCGGTTGCCTGTACAAGCTGGCCGCCCGGCGCCGAAATCGCGCCGGGGAAATGACCAGCCGTGTATTCATCGGGGTCGCGCACGTCGAAGACATAGAGTGTCCGCGTGCCGTCCGCGCGCAACCTTTCCAGCATTGCGCGGTCGACGCGCTCCACGCCGAATTTCCGCGCCACGGCTTCCGCTGCCGGCAAGGCCCAGGTCAGCCCCGCGCTTGAGACTTCCGGAGCACGCGCCGATTGTCCCTTGTCGCAGGCAAGCCCCGCGAGATGCCAGCCCATTGTCCCGTTGCGCAATGCGGCCACCTTGTTCGGCACCCCGGCATTGATCAGCGACTGCGCACCGAGAATGCTTCTGGTGCGGCCGGCGCAGTTGACGATGATCGTCGTCGCGGGCGACGGCACGACATCGCGCACGCGCATGACCAGCTCGGCACCAGGCACATTGATGCCGCCGGGAATGGAAACGCGGAAATATTCATCGAACGGCCGGCTGTCGAGCACCTTGAGGTCGGTGCCGTCACGCATGAGCGAGGCGAGCTCCTGTGCGCTCACGCTTGGCGTTCCGCTGTCATGCTCGACGAATTCACCGAAAGCCTTGCTTGGAACATTCACGCCGGAAAAGAGCACAAAGCCGGCGCGCGACCAGGCCTCGATGCCGCCATCGAGCCGGGCCAGGTCGGTATAGCCGGCGCTGCCGAGCACCTCGGCTGCGCGCGCGGCAAGGCCGTCATTGGCATCGCACAGCACGATGCGGGTCGTAAGCCGCGGAACGAGCTGCGCGAACCGCAGCTCGAGCCGGCTCAGGGGCGCATTGCGCGCCCACAGCAGATGGTTTTGCGAAAACGGCAGCTCCTCGCGGACGTCGATCAGCGCCAGCTCCTCTCCATCCACGAGCATGGCGCGAAGGGCAGGGGCGGTGATGGGGCGCAATTGTAAAACGGGCGCGCGCATCAATGCCTCGTCATTCCGGGGCGCGAGCGCATAGTGCGTCGAAGACGCGCGTAAACGCGTTTATGCGAGCGAACCCGGAATCCAGAAACAAGCTCCGTGCGTGCATCTGGATTCCGGGTCCGGCGCGTGCCGCGCCGTCCCGGAATGACGATCCTTTGGAGTGCGGCAAGACGTCCGTTTCTGATCACGTCGCGCGCTGCGCCGTCATCTGCTCGACCTTGCCGCTCTCGAGGTCGATGCGGATGCGGTCGATCTTGTCGAGATTGGTGCCGGTCACGCGCACGAAACGGGCGCGGTCGGGATAGTCGATCGAGTGGATGGCGCCGTTCTGGTAGATCCCGGCTTTGCCCGGCGTCAGACGATATTTTTTCGCCGGCTTGAGCCTGGCGAATTTCGGGTCGCGGCCGTCGTCTTCGCGTGCCCATTCGATCATGTCGGTATAGCCGGCGGCCTGACCATAAATGGCCCATGACTCGCCGTGATC
>DATEKG010000139.1:0-2575 GCA_035277565.1 Pseudolabrys sp. | reverse complement strand
CTTGATGCCCTTGCGCAACAGCTTCCGCAGCTGCTCATCGGTGTATTTGCCGATGCCGGTTTCCTTGTCGGGCGTGATGTTGGGCGCGGTCACCTTGAAGGGAGGCTCGTCCCAGGACAATCCGCCGGAGAAGGCCTTGTCCATGATGTCTCCATTCGGCCCTTTGGGCGTATGGCAATTTCCGCACGTCAGAATGCCGTTGACGAGATAGCTGCCGCGTTTGACCAGATCGGCGTTTGACGACTCGGCGGCCGCGCATCCGGCAAACAAGGCCGCAAGCGCGAGACCGAGCACGAATTGACGGATTCCCATGGCTCCCCCCTGGATGGAAACGGGCAATCATATCCGGGCACCGGGAGGCCGCAAACAAAAAGGGCGGCCTTAACAAGCCGCCCTTGTGTAGTTGCCGGAGAAAGAACTACGCCGCAGCGGTCGCCTCTTCGGTGACCTTCTTCTCCTCGACCGGCCCCGAATCCTTGCCCTTCGCCTCGACATCACGATCGACAAATTCGATGACTGCCTTGGCAGCGTTGTCGCCGTAACGGAAGCCGGCCTTCATGATGCGTGTGTAACCGCCAGTCCGCTCCTTGTACCGGGGGCCGATGACGTCGAAGAGCTTCCTGACCTGCGCGACATCGCGAATTTCTGCAATCGCCTGACGGCGGGCATGCAAGCCGCCCTTCTTGGCAAGCGTTACGAGCTTCTCGACAATCGGCCGCAGCTCCTTTGCCTTCGGCAAGGTCGTGACGATCTGCTCGTGCTTGATGAGCGCCCCCGCCATATTCGCGAACATCGCCTTGCGATGCTCCGCGGTGCGATTGAGCTTGCGGTGAACTTTGCCGTGACGCATTTACGTCTCCTTCGGAGACAGGGGTCAGGCATCAGCAGTCAGGCACCAGAAGAAATTCGATCTGATTCCTGACACCTGATTGCTGGTTCCTGTCAGTAGTGATCCTCGAAGCGCTTTGCGAGCTCTTCGATGTTTTCCGGCGGCCAGCCCGGCACTTCCATGCCGAGATGCAGGCCCATCTGGGCGAGCACTTCCTTGATCTCATTCAGCGATTTGCGCCCAAAGTTCGGCGTGCGCAGCATCTCGGCTTCACTCTTCTGCACCAGATCGCCGATATAAACGATGTTGTCGTTCTTCAGGCAGTTGGCAGAACGCACCGACAGCTCGAGTTCGTCCACCTTCTTGAGGAAGGCGGGGTTGAAAGCAAGATCCGGGATCGTTTCCGCAGCCGCCTCTTTGCGCGGCTCTTCGAAGTTCACGAATACGTTGAGCTGGTCCTGCAGAATGCGGGCGGCATAAGCGAGCGCGTCCTCGGGCGATACAGCGCCGTTGGTTTCGATCGTCATCGTCAGCTTGTCGTAGTCGAGAATCTGGCCTTCGCGCGTATTCTCCACCTTGTAGGAAACCTTGCGCACGGGCGAGTAAAGGCTGTCGACCGGAATAAGACCGATCGGGGCGTCTTCCGGCCGGTTTCGTTCGGCGGGGACATACCCCTTGCCAGTGTTGACGGTAAACTCCATGCGGATCTCGGCGCCCTCATCGAGCGTGCACAGCACGAGGTCCGGATTGAGCACGACGACATCGCCGACGGTTTGAATGTCGCCGGCCGTAACGGTCCCCGGCCCCTGTTTCTTGACGACCATGCGCTTTGGACCTTCGCCCTGCATCTTGATGGCGATGTCCTTGATATTAAGCACCATGTCGGTGACGTCCTCGCGCACGCCGGCAATCGAGGAGAACTCGTGCAAGACGCCGTCGATATGGACCGATTGCACCGCCGCACCCTGCAGCGATGACAAGAGTATCCGGCGCAGCGCATTGCCGAGCGTCACGCCGAAGCCCCGCTCGAGCGGCTCGGCGACGACTGTTGCAATCCGCGCGGCATCGCTGCCGGCGGAAACCTGAAGCTTGTTCGGCCTGATCAGTTCCTGCCAATTCTTTTGAATCACGTCTTCACCTTTTCAGCGGCGCGGCCTTCTCGCGCCTAGCGCACCCCACCCGCCGCGTGGGGAAAATTTCGGCGGCAGCACGCGCGCGGGGCACACCAGCACCCGCGCGAAAGAGAACAATCACACCCGCCGGCGCTTGCGCGGCCGGCAGCCGTTATGCGGTATCGTTGTTACATCCCGGATCGAGGTAATCGTGAATCCGGCCGCCTGCAGCGAACGCAGCGCCGACTCACGGCCGGAGCCCGGACCCGAAACTTCAACCTCGAGCGTCCGCATCCCGTGTTCCTGCGCCTTCTTGGCGGCGTCTTCAGCGGCAACTTGCGCCGCATAGGGCGTCGACTTCCGCGAGCCCTTGAACCCCATGGTCCCCGCCGACGACCAGGCAATCGTATTGCCCTGCGCATCGGTGATCGTAATCATTGTATTGTTGAACGAAGCCGCGACATGCGCGACGCCTGACGCGATGTTTTTGCGCTCGCGCCGGCGGACGCGGGTAACTTCCTTGCCCATTCCTCAATCCTTTCGCGTCCCGCGCACCAGCGGCGCGCGGGCCAATCCTGTTATCAAGTCGGTCCCGGGGTCTTCTTCTTGCCGGCGATGGTCTTGGCCGGCCCTT
>DATEKG010000138.1:0-7354 GCA_035277565.1 Pseudolabrys sp. | reverse complement strand
CGATGTCGGCGGCCTTGGCCGAGTAAGTCCTCATGGTGTCTCCCGGAAAGCGTGCGCGTGCAATACCGCGCGAAGGTGGGGATATGTAACGAGCGCACACTGTGCGGTCAAGCAGTTCTTATTTAATTTCGCACGTGATATCAAATATTTATAAGATTGGTACTCGAATACCGACGCCTATGAGCGGGTTTCCGGGACCGAATAGGTCGACGTCACATGGGCGACGGGTTCGGCAACACCCTCGGAACAGATCACAACCTCACCGACAACGAGCCGCTTGCCGACTTTCATCAGGCGAGCGTCTGCGATTAGGTCTGCCTTTGCCGGCTTGCGCAGGAAATTGATGTTGAGATTGGTCGTGACGGCCAGCGGTTGCGGCCCAATTGTGGAAAATACCGCCACATACATTGCAAAATCGGCGAGTTCCATCATCGTTGGACCCGAGATGGTGCCGCCCGGACGCAAATGCCCTTCGTCGAACTGGCGCCGGACCCGGATGTCGCCATAGCCGACACGCTCGATCGTCAAACCGCAGCCAGGGTAAAAGCCCTGCGGAAAGACGTCATGCAACAATTTGGCGATTGCGTCGGCATCCATGGCCGGAGCCGGCATGTCGATCCCCCCTCGCCGGCACATCCGGCACGTGGTTCATAGACCGGGTGGCGTCGGGGTCAACGGGGGGTCAGGCCCGGTGATAGAGCGCGCGCAGCGCGCCTTTCGCCTTTTCGAGTTTCTGCCTGCGCCCTTTTGACAGGCTGCGTCCGGCCCGATTGATGAAGAACACCAGCATCGACATTGCGGAACCATACGCGCTTGATTTGCGCCGGCGGCTGCGGTCGGAAGACCGTTTCAGCGATCTTGCGATCTTGCGCGGACTGGATTTGGTGAAAACGCCCTTCTCCAGCGTGAGCGCATCGCTCTCGCGGGTGACACGTCCCGACCAGCGTTTGCCGTTGGCCTGCCTGGATCGCTTCGATTTTGTGCGCCGCCGGGTCATGCACGGAAACGCGGAGCCTGCGCATGGCGTTCCCCATCTTGCATGGGTGTGCCATGCCGCTAAGATTCACGAGGCGCAGGACCGTTTGCAATGAATGCTCCCACTGCAACCCGCACAGCCGATGCAGCCACTGCCCTGCTGCTGCGCGAAAGCAATGAAGCAATCGTCACGCTCACGCTGAACCGGCCGCAAGCGCGCAACAGCCTGTCGGAGGGCCTGCTGAACGCGCTTTCGCAAGCGCTCGCTGAGATCGGCGCCGACCGCTCGGTAAGGGCCGTTATCATTGCCGCCAATGGCCCGGCCTTCTGTGCCGGGCATGATCTCAAGGAACTCACCAGCCGGCGCACGGACCCCGATGGTGGTCGCCAATATTTCCGCCACATCATGAAGACCTGCAGCGCCATGATGCAGCAGGTCGTCAACCTCCCCCAGCCGGTCATCGCTGCGGTGCAAGGTCCGGCCAGCGCGGCCGGCTGTCAGCTGGTGGCCACCTGCGATCTCGCGGTCGCCTCGAGCACCGCTAGATTTGCAACGCCGGGGGTCGATATCGGCCTGTTCTGCTCGACCCCGATGGTTGCCGTTTCGCGCAATATTGCGCGCAAGCACGCCATGGAAATGCTTCTGACCGGCGAGATGGTCGGTGCGGACAAGGCGGCCGCGATAGGGCTCGTAAACCGCGTTGTTGCGCCCGGCGAGGAGTGCAAGGCGGCCACAGCGCTCGCTGCGGAAATCGCGGCGAAATCCGCCTATACGGTCAAGACCGGCAAGCAGGCGTTCTACCGGCAGGCCGAAATGAATCTTGCCGCGGCGTACGACTACGCATCCGAAGTCATGACGGAAAACATGATGGCCCGCGATGCGGAAGAAGGGATATGCGCCTTCATCGACAAGCGCCACCCAAATTGGCAGGACTGCTAGCAGCGCGACAGAACGCCCCCGAGAGCCACCGGGTTGCGGCGGCTCTCTATGCAAGGCGCGACAGATTCACCGGTCGCTAGACGGTAAGTGACGCGTCGTCCTGACGCTCGCTCTCGTGTCCGCTTTGACCGTCCGTCGGACGCCCGGTGCTCGGGAGCTGCAACACCGTTGCCTGCTGGCCCTCGCAGAGATCCGTCACCAGGACGATCCTCCCGTCCGGAAACTCGAGGGCGTCGTGGTGCGCTGCGGGACGATTGAGATTGATCTGGCGGAAACGGGCAACCTTATGCGTTGTCTTGCGCGTCGGCAAAAAGCGGAATGACGCGTCGCATTCGACTTCCCGTTCGAAGGCCAGTTCGGTTCCCGGCATCAGGCAAACGGCAACACGCGGCTCCGATGGGTCGGAAAAGCCGCGTGTGATGGCATTGGGAAACTGGGTTGATACAAGCTTATCGCCGACCTTGGCCGGTCGGGATGCAACATCGTGAAGACTATAGTCACACATCGAACGCCTCCTGTTTGTGCACAACTTCGGCGGCGCCCCTCAGCCTCCGGATCGCAGCAAACCAGAATGACCTTCTTATGTCGTTCCGCATCGCAATCCTGCCCAATTCAACTGCGCGGCCCTACCGGGAGCAACAGCGAGGAGCTATCTTTGTTCCGCCGGATGGACGGCGGCGCAGATGGGGCAGAACAACGCAGACCGGGTGTTTACGCCTGTGGCGCGACAGGCGCAGGCCGAGCGCGGCTCGGCGAATGCCTATGAGCGGCGCATCGCCGAAGGCTTTCCCGACAGGATCACGCCCGAACTCGCCAAATTCATTGGAGAGCAGGATACCGTTTTTCTTGCAACCGCGACGAAGGATGGCTCACCTTACGTCCAGCACCGCGGAGGGCCGAAGGGCTTTATTAAAATTATCGACGACAGGACCCTGGGTTTTGCCGACTATCGCGGCAACCGGCAGTACATCACGCTCGCCAACCTATCGGAAAACGATCGCGCATTTTTGTTTCTTCTCGATCCCGCCCGCCGGCAGCGCATCAAACTCTGGGGGCGCGCACGCATCGTCGAAAACGACCCGGAGCTTGTGCAGCGTCTGTTTGATGGCCGCTACAAGGCGCGGCCGGAGCGTGCGCTCCTTTTCACGATCGAGGCATGGGACGTGAACTGCTCGTCGCACATCGTCGCCCGTTTCACCGAGGCGGAAATTGAAGAGGCCTTCGAGGCGGTCAAGGCCAAAATGATCGAGCTCGAAACAGAAAACGCACGCCTGCGAGCCGAAATTGCCAAACGGGTGACGGCGCCGTCTGAATGAATCACGACACCTATTCCGACAATTATATTCGCGGCATTCTCAATACGGTGAAGACGATCGCGATGGTCGGCATCTCACCGAAGGAGAACCGGCCGAGCTTTTTTGCATTCAAATACCTTCTTGAGCGCGGCTATCACATGATTCCGGTCAATCCCGGACAGGCCGGAAAGGAAATTCTCGGACAGAAAGTCTATGCGCGGCTCGCCGACATTCCTGAACCGGTCGATATGATCGATATTTTCCGGAGTTCGGCGCATGTCCCTCCGGTTGTCGAGGAAGCACTTGCATTGACGCCGAAGCCGCGCGTGATCTGGATGCAGCTGACGGTGCGGCACGACGAAGCTGCCGGTCGCGCCGAAGCCGTCGGCCTCAAGGTCGTCATGAACCGCTGCCCGAAAATCGAATATGGCCGCCTGTCATCCGAAATCTCCTGGATGGGCGTAAATTCACGGACGCTCTCGTCCAAGCGTGCAAAAAGTCTCGGCGCCGGCGTGCAACGGATGCGGATTGCGCCTGAACGGGGCGACGATGACGGCTAGACAGCCCGCCACACCTTCCTCGCGACCTTGACGCGGAACCCGTCCCGCCCCACTAATCGCCGCCACAATCAGGGAAAAGGCTATTTCTTCGTACCGCTTTTATGGGGGGCTCCATGGCAGAGGCCGAACGAATTCCGGGCTTTTCGACGCTTGCAGTTCATGCCGGCGCCAAGCCCGACCCAACGACGGGTGCGCGCGCGACGCCGATCTACCAGACCACATCGTTCGTTTTCGATGACGTCGACCACGCCGCTGCGCTGTTTGGACTGCAGACCTTCGGCAATATCTACACGCGCATCGGCAACCCGACCTGCGCCGTCCTGGAGGAGCGCGTAGCCGCACTGGAAGGCGGCACCGCCGGCTTAGCGGTCGCCTCCGGCCACGCCGCCCAGGTGATCGTCATGCACGCCTTGATGACGCCCGGAGATGAATTCGTCGCGTCCAAAAAGCTCTATGGCGGCTCAATCAACCAGTTCAATCATTCCTATAAAAATTTCGGATGGAACGTCGTCTGGGCTGACCCGGACGATCTTGGTACGTTTGAGAAGGCGATTACGGCGAAGACCAAGGCGATCTTCATTGAGTCGATTGCCAATCCCGGCGGTGTCATCACCGACATCGAGGCGATAGCAAATCTTGCGCGCAAGGCGGGCGTCCCGCTGATCGTCGACAACACGCTCGCAACGCCTTACCTCTGCAAGCCGATCGACTATGGCGCCGACATTATCGTTCACTCGCTGACCAAATTCCTCGGCGGCCATGGCAACTCGATCGGCGGCCTCATCGTGGACGCCGGCACCTTCAACTGGTCGCGCGAGGGCCGCTATCCGATGTTGTCGGAGCCGCGCCCTGAATATCAGGGCATCGTGTTGCACGAAACCTTCGGCAACTTCGCCTTTGCAATTGCCTGCCGCGTGCTCGGCCTTCGCGACCTTGGCCCCGCGCTGTCGCCTTTCAACGCCTTTCTCATCCTCACGGGCGTTGAAACGCTTCCCCTGCGGATGCAGCGCCACTGCGACAACACGCTTGCCGTTGCCCAGTGGCTCTTGAAACGGCCCGAGGTCGTATGGGTGAGCTATCCCGGCCTTCCCAGCGACAAGTACCATGCGCTCGCCAGGAAATATGTCCCGAACGGCGCCGGTGCGGTGCTCACCTTCGGTCTCAAGGGCGGTTATGACGCCGGCGTAAAGCTCGTCTCGAACGTCAAACTGTTTTCGCATCTCGCCAATATCGGCGACACGCGCTCACTCATCATCCATCCCGCGTCGACAACGCACCGCCAACTCTCCGACGCGCAAAAGATTCAGGCCGGCGCAGGGCCCGATGTCGTCCGTCTTTCGGTCGGGCTAGAAGACAAGGAAGATATCATTGCCGATCTCGAGCAGGCGCTGCGAACGAAGTGAACGCCTGCGTTGCGCAGCGTCACTTCTTGCCGAGCGTCCGCGCGACATAGTCGCGGATCCGTTCGAGCGTGGCCGGCGCCGTCCAGATCTCGGTTACCGCCTTGTCGGTTGCTTCCCTGTTGCGCTGCAGGCGCTCGATCACCGGCTCGCGGATTTGCGATTTGGCTTGCCGGAACGCGGCGGGCGACAGCGCCGCCAGCTTTCGGGCAAATGACAATGCGTCTTCCATCAACTTGCCTGGTTCGACGGTTTCGTTGATCCAACCGCGCTTGACCGCCTCGTCGGTCGCATAGGTCGCCCCGGTGAGCGTGAATTCCGCGAGATGGCGCGGCGGTACCGCGAAACGCACGACCTCGAAGGCAAGCGCGGGAAACGGAACGCCCACAAGAATTTCTGTCACGCCGATGCGGCCGCTTTCCCTTGCCATGATGCGGCGGTCGGCACAGCACGCCAGAACGCAGCCGCCGGCGATTGCATGGCCATTGATCGCCGCCACGACCGGCTTCGGATAAAAGAACAGCGTTTCATAGAGGCGGTGCAGAGCGGGAAGAAACTGCCGAATGTAGGTGGGACCGCCCGCGCTCAGACGCTTCAGGTCGACGCCGGCCGAAAAGATATTTCCCTTGCCGGTGATCACCACGGCCTTGGCGTCGCCCTGGGCCAAATCCAGAAACCGCGCCGCAATGGCCTCGCAGAATTCGATGTCGAGCGCATTGGCCTTGCCGTGCGCCATTTTCACCACGGCGATGTCGCCGATCGTTTCGCCCTCGATCATGCCCCCTGCTCCGCGGCCCTGCCCTGCGGCACGCGCCGAACCGTATGATGTGACAGGCGCTCGGCATGGATGACCGCCGCAGTGAAGACGATGATCGCCAAAATCTGATGCGGCAGCGCCAGCGCGACCGGCGCCTGAAACAGCAGGGTCACGATCCCCAGACAGGCCTGCAAAGTGACCGCGCCGGCTAGCAGGAATGCGCCGCGCTGCGCCTGGCGGGATCGCCAGGCATCCGTGGCATGTAACAGGGCAAGCAGCCAGATCGTATACGCCACCATGCGGTGATCAAACTGGACGGTCAGCGTATTTTCGAACAGGTTCCGCCACGCGGGCTGGATGAACCAGAGCCGGTCCGGCGAAGGCACGACCGCGCCGTCGATCAGCGGCCAGGTATTGTAGACAAGACCCGCATCGAGCCCGGCCACCAGCGCGCCGAGATAAATCTGCAGCAAGAGCAGCGCTGCGATCACAATTGCTCCGATGCGCAGCCGCGCGGACGTGTCCAACGGCGGCTGGGACGAAAATTGCTGGGCGGTCCACAAAATCGCCGCGTAGATCGTTGTCGCCAGCGTAAGATGAAACGCCAGCCGGTATTGCGACACGCTCACGCCATGCGTGAGGCCTGAACTCACCATCCACCAGCCGACCGCGCCAAGCGCTGCGCCGGCGCCAAAGATGATCCAGAGCCGCGTGCGGAGCGCGGGCGGAATGGCGCCGCGCCAGAGGAAATAGAGAAACGGCAGCAGGAACACTGCGCCCGTCAGACGAGCGAACAGCCGGTGCGCCCACTCCCACCAGTAGATGGTCTTGAACGCATCGAGGCTCATGCCGCGATTGAGCTCGCGGTATTGCGGAATCGCCTGGTATTTCGTGAACTCGCTTTGCCAGTCGCTTTCGGACATGGGCGGCAGCACGCCGGTCACCGGTTTCCATTCGACGATCGAGAGACCGGATTCCGTCAGTCGCGTCGCACCGCCGATGATCAGAGTGATGAAAATCATCGCCGCGGCGCATAACAGCCAAAGTCGTACCGCGCCGGGTCTCGCATTCGAAGTTTCGGACAAGTCTGCCATCGGTTTGCTTGCAGGAGATGACGCGGACCATATAGTCCTGGACGCCACACCGCAATTGATCCAATAAAGGCATTTCCATGCCCATCCGCATTCGCAAATTGATCGGCACCGTGGCGCTGCTGGTCCTCGTCATTGTCTGGGGCTTGCTCGCAATGGCGCTTGCGCAATCGGTTCTTACCGACATCAACGGTTTTGTGGCGGCGATCTACTATGTCGTGGCCGGTCTTGGCTGGGTTCTTCCCGCCATGCCGCTGATCAGCTGGATGGCAAGGCCCGACCGGGCTTGAGGCTATTGCGCTATGCAGCGCTGACGCGTCGGAACCGGTTCCAGAA
>DATEKG010000137.1:0-9658 GCA_035277565.1 Pseudolabrys sp. | reverse complement strand
TGTCGTTGGTGGCCTGCGCGACCACATCCCCCGTCGCAGTTGCGATCATTTCGTTGGTGTAAGGAACGCCGAGCAGCGCCTGGACCTTCAGGTCCTGTCCGATATGCGCGTAGTCGAGCTCGGTCTCCGCCAGCCACGAATAATTTGGCATTACCGAGCCGGGGACCACCGACCGCGGGTCCCTGAGATGGTCCTGATGCCAGGCGTCGGAATACTTGCCGCCAACACGCGCAAGGTCGGGACCGGTCCGCTTTGAACCCCATTGGAAGGGCCGGTCATACATGCTCTCGGCCGCGAGCGAGTAGTGGCCGTAACGCTCGACCTCGTCGCGCAATGGCCGGATCATCTGCGAATGGCAGAGATAGCAACCTTCGCGCACATATATGTTGCGGCCGGCCAGCTCGAGCGGTGTATAGGGTCGCACGCCGTCAACCTTCTCGATCGTGTTCTTCAGATAGAAAAGCGGCACAATCTCAACCAGGCCGCCGATTGCGATCACGATCAGTATCCCGATGACGAGGACGATCGAGTTCTTCTCAAGGATCGCGTGTCTTGACCAAAGCGACATGGGCACCACCTATTCCGCCGGTGCCAGCCTGAGGCCGGCAGGCGCGGCGGAGGCCGCCGTGCTCACGGTTTTCCAGAGATTGAAGGCCATCAGCAATGCGCCGAGGAGGAACAATGCTCCGCCCATCGCGCGTATGACGTAGAAGGGGTGCATTGCCTCGACAGTCTCGACAAAGGAATATTCGAGGAAGCCGAGACCGGTGTAGGCGCGCCACATGAGCCCTTGCAGGATGCCGGACACCCACATCGCGCTGATGTAGAGCACGATGCCGATTGTTGAAATCCAGAAGTGCCAGTTGACCAGCTTGAGTGAATAGAGTGGCTTGTTCCACAGCCAGGGAACGACGCAATACAATGCGCCGAACGATATGTAGGCAACCCAGCCAAGCGCGCCTGAATGAACGTGACCGATAGTCCAGTCGGTGTAGTGCGACAGGGAGTTGACGATCTTCACCGACATCATCGGTCCCTCAAACGTCGCCATGCCGTAAAACGCGACCGATACGACCATCATGCGCAGCACCGGGTCGGTGCGCAGCTTGTCCCACGCACCCGACAACGTCATGATTCCGTTGATCATGCCGCCCCATGACGGCATCCAGAGCATGACGGAGAATGTCATGCCGAGCGTTTGCGCCCAGTCAGGCAGCGCCGTGTAATGCAGGTGATGCGGCCCCGCCCAGATATAGAGGAAGATCAACGCCCAGAAGTGGATGATCGACAGACGGTATGAATAGATCGGACGCTCGCAGCGCTTGGGGATGAAGTAGTACATGATGGCAAGGAAGCCGGCGGTGAGAAAGAAACCGACCGCATTGTGGCCGTACCACCACTGCACCATTGCATCCTGCACGCCCGACCAGACGATGTATGACTTGGCTGAAAAGATCGAAACAGGCACCGCCGCATTGTTGCCGAGGTGCAGAACCGCGATCGTCAGGATGAAAGCAAGGTAGAACCAGTTCGCAACATAAATATGCGGTTCCGTGCGCCGCATGATGGTACCGAGGTAAACGAGGAAATAGACAACCCAGACCACCGTCAGAAAAAGGTCGGAATACCATTCCGGCTCTGCATATTCTTTCGACTGTGTGATGCCGAGCAGATATCCGGTACCGGCAATGACAATGAAGAAATTGTAGCCGAGGACCACGAACCAGGGCGCGATTTCGCCGGCAAGTCGCGCCCGGCAGGTGCGCTGCACGACATAGAGCGATGTTGCGACGAGCACATTGCCGCCGAAGGCGAAGATCACCGCCGACGTATGCAAAGGCCGCAGGCGTCCGAAGGTTATCCACGGGAGATCGAGATTGAGTAACGGAAAGGCCAGTTCGAGTGCGATATAGAGGCCGACCGTGAATCCGGCGATTCCCCAGAATACCGCGGCAATGCTCGCGAATTTCACAGGGCCCATATTGTAGTTAGGCTTGCCGTCAATCATCAGCGCGGGCGCCGCGGCCGGGCGTTCGTAGTAACGATTGATGATGGCGAACACCGCGGCGACACTTGCGGCACAGAAAAGATACGCATGGAATGCATATTCCTGCGTGTATGCGCCCGCGGCTATAACGAGTGACACGAGGGCCAAAGCAGCAAACGCAAGCGCCGAGCCCCCTTCTCCAATAGTCATGGACTTTCGTGAAGCGAGTGCGTTCGCCATGCTGTTCAATCCGCTGTCGGTTAGGCTGTGGGGCCTGCGGCGATTTATCGCCGCAGGCACAGATGTGCGCTTTGATGCAAGTCAACCGGCAAAATCAGCCGCCCCGCGACCAACCCCGCCATCCCCAGTGGCGCGGTCCGGCCGAGTTGACGCGAGCTTTCTGTTCGTCGTTGAGCGTTGCGTAAAATGCCTCGAAGGCCGGGCGAACGATTTTGACCGCCTGCTGCATGGCGTCGAGCCGCTTTTCCATCACCTCGAGTCGCGCAGGCGCGCTTGACGGAAGCTCACGCGGACACGCGGCAGAAACGAGTTCGGCTGCTTTGGACGAAGCCACGCGCAAGTCGTTGAGCGCGGCGCGCTGCGCCTCATTTGGATTGATCAGTCGCTCAATTCGTTCCATTCGCCATTCAGCGAGGCCGGCGCCGCGCGGATCGCACATCGCGCCACCCCAACCCATCATTCCCGGGCCCATCATCATCCCGGGTCCCCAGCCATAACCTCGCGGTCCGTAACCAGGCCCGGCTGATGCCGGTGCTTCCGCCCGGTCATTCGTGACTTGCGCGACTCCGGGAGCCGCGAAGAGCGTGATCGCCAACAATGCCGTCGTCGCGACCAGACAAAGTTTGTTTTTCATGGAGAATCTCCCGCCAATGTTAACTTTGCGGGGGATTGTGCGGCCGGTGCGGGCGATCGACCTTGATGCACGTCAAGTCTGGCCGAAATGAAGTCAAGCTTCGAAATTCGCGCTCGATGTCCGCGACAGTGATTTGAGCCTTGACGGCTTCGATCACGGACGGGCGTTTTCCGCGGAAGAAGAAGAATATGCCCGTATTGAAGCCTCCGTCAGTCTTCAAAATGGTCGTTCGGAAAAGACAAGGGCGCGTTTCGCGCCATCGTGGCCGCGGAAACGCGCCCTCTCCATCGCCCCTTAACTCAAGCGGCGGGTTTGACCTCGATCTTCTTGGCCTGCGACGGCGCCGGTTTCGGGACGGTCACTTTGAGCACGCCTTTAGAGATCGTAGCCTTGATTGCTTCGGCATTGACGCCTTCGGGGAGTTCGAGAGTCCGCTCGAACGAGCCATAACTGCGCTCGATCAGCCGATAATTTTTGTCTTTCTGTTCCTTCTCGGCTTTCTTCTCGCCGCGGATTGTCAAAAAACTGTCGGCAACATTGATCTGGACATCTTTCTCCTCCAGACCCGGCAGCTCAGCGGTAATTTCGATCTCCTTGTCTGTTTCCGTTACATCCATGCTTGGCACCAGCGCGGCTGCCCCGTTTCCGGACAGGCTCGGCAACCCGGATGGGAACCCGCGGGTGGAGTCATCGAACAACCGGTCGATCTCGCGCTGGAGCGAGGTGAACGGATTTGCAACGGAGCGTTCACGACTCACGGGTATCGGAGATTTCAGGTTCATACGTACCTCCATTCATCTTTGCCGCCAGTTCGGCGGTATTGAATTCAAGCTACAACCGCGGCCGGAGCGTTCCTTGAGGTGCGTCAAGTCGCACTGGATGGCCCCGCCACAATCAATGTGCGGCCGCTTTTCCCGATTGAGGTTCGATCACCATTCCCGAATTGGGCTCGATCCAGACAAGATGGTCGTGCACCGCCTTTACCCCCGGGATGTTCTCGGCGGCGACCTTTATCGCCTTGCGCTGCCGCTCGTCCAGAATGGCGCCCCATAATTCGACGACACCATCGCTGACGACGACATTCGTCATTGTCAGGGGCGCCCAATCCGACTTTTTCAATTCAGCAAGCAAAGCCTCGCGGATCGCGACATCGTCCTTTGCGGCGGTCGACAAGGCCGTGCGCGCCATGCTGACCATGGCATGCATAAGATTGGAACGCGTGATAATCCCAACCAACTCGCCTCCGCATACAACTGGTACACGTTTGATGCGTCGCCGCTCCATGAGTTCGACGATTTCTTCCAGAGGCGTATCGTCAGCGACGCTATGCACCCTGGTCGTCATGACTTCGGCGACCTTGCGGCCATGCGAACGAGTATACTCGTCGGCCAATTGGCCCGGGCCTATGATGAACTCGAGCCACCGTGGCCGCTGTCGCTCCGTTCGAGTTTCGTGCCGGCGCAGAAAGTCGCCTTCCGATAAAACACCGACAAGCTGTCCACTCTTGTCAACGACAGGCAATCCGCTGATGTGATGCTGAAGCATCAATCGCGCGGCTTCCAGAACCGTTGCGTCGGGAGTGACGGAGATGACGTCCCGAGTCATCACATCTTCGGCTTTCATGGCGGACCTCCAGTTCTTTTGGAGGTCATATAACCACGCCTCTCGCCAACACGATTTGATGCAGGTCAAGCAGCGTCAGTGCTTCCATTCCGGTGGAGGCACCGGTGTCCAGCTGCGCTTGAGCTTCAGATCGTCAACAATGGCGTTGGCGGCAATGTAGCCAGCAGCCCCGTTCACACCGCCGCCATTGCCCGACGACGATCCACAAAGATAGAGTCCTTCAACCGGCGTCCGCGATCCCGGCAGCAAAGGATGCGGCCTGTTGATCCCAAGCTGATCCGGTATGTATGCGCCGACGCGTACGGCCCCCTGCCGCATATTTGCGTTTTGCCGCTCGATATCGAGCGGCGTAAAGAGATAACTGCCAAGCAAATTGTCGCCTTCCAGATTTGAAGCATAGGTACGCCAATAATCGAGAATATGACGGGCATAGCCTTCGCGATTTCGTTCCCACTCTTGCGGCGAACCATCGACCGAATACGGCGCAAACGGCCACCAGAAAGCGGTGTGCTGGCCGGCGGGAGCGTAGCTGGGATCAAACTGGCTGTTGCACGCGCCATTGCCCATGAGAATCCGCGGAAATTTCTTCGCTGCACAGTCTTCAAAGCAGCTTGCAACGTCGTCGATGTGATCCATGCCGAAGAAAATATTGTAGGCGCGCGATACGTCGACATCAAACGTGGCGGCGCGATAAGCCGGAGGATCCCGGAGCGCAAGATGTAAAGTCACCAGGCTATGGTTGCCCCAGTGCCAGGCTCTCGCTTTCTCGCGGACCGGTTCGGGAAAGTGCTGTTCACCTGCCAACCGGACGGTCGCTGGAAAATCGATTGCACTCGCAATAAACCTGCGTCCCCCAACCTTGCGGCCGTCGGAGAGAGTCACGCCGATCGCCCGCCCATTTTTTACGTTGATTTCCCTGACGTCACAGCCGGTGACAACTTCGCCGCCACCCGCTTCCACAACCCGTGCCAGCGCCAGCGGGAGCGCCGCGGCCCCTCCGGCCGGCAAAGTGAAACTTGCAATATTCGCGAAAATGGCGGGAAAGACTATGCCGGCGCCCGGCACATTCTCGGTCGTGATGACGTGCATATAAGATGTGAACAGGGTCCGAATACGCTCATCGACGAAGTGCTTGCGTACCACGCTGAAGAGATCGTGCTGGGCGTGAGACAGCAGTTCTTTCGCCTTCGGGCCGCTCAGGCGGTCAACAAGTTGCTCGCGCGAGAGCGGAGCATTGTACAAAAGCGAGACGAGGAGCGGCCTCATTTCCTCGCAGTAAGTGCGCCAGAGGGCGCGGAATGCTTCGGCATCCTGCTTCGAAAAACGAGCCAGGGACGCGCAGGTCCTGTCGACATCCTTGTAGATAACGACAGCGGTGCCGTCGCGAAAAACAGCAGCCTGCTGCACCGGCGGTTCGATATAGGAAAAGCCGTAACGGTGAAGCTGAAGGTCATGAAGCAGCGGGCAGAGGCCGAGCCCCATAAAGAAGTTGGCATGCAAATTGAGCCGAAACCCGGGAAGTATTCGCTCTTCGGTGCTCGTACCTCCTCCGATGCGGCCGTTGCGTTCAAGAACAGCGATGCGCAACCCCGCTCGCGCGAGATAGGCAGCAAGCGTGAGGCCGTTGTGGCCAGCCCCGACCACGACGCCGTCAAAATCTGTCATGACACCCCCGTGGTCACCGTAATCGCGGTGAGCGTAGCGCCATGGCATATGCCGAACAATGACGCAGAAATTGTTCTTCGTCCGTCCTCGCGTCGTCACGAAAAAACCCCGGCATAACAAATGCCGGGGCAGTAAAGCCGAACATGTGTCGGGGAGGACGACGTCCGGCTAGGAGTTGAGGCGAGTCAATGCTCCACGATTGCGGAGTACGATGTGACGTGATGTTGGCACGGCGATCGTCGCTGCATTTTCGAGATGAGTCAGAGTCCGTGACACCGTTTCGATCGTAAGTCCGAGGTAATCCGCAATGTCCTGGCGGGACATCGGCAACTCGACCTCCGTTGTCACGGCTGAACGGGCTGCCATTTCCAAAAGAAAGCCTGCGACTCGCTCCTGCGCGGTCTTGATCAGGAGCATGATATGATCCTGCGCGCGCTGTAATTCGGCGGCTGTCGTCGCCCACAATTGGCGTGCGACCTCCGGATCACGGGCGGCCAGCGCGGTGAGCGCGCCACGCTTGATCACGAGCACCTTGCATTCGGTGATGGCTTCGGCTGAAAGCGTATGCACTTCCCCGGCTTCAAGGCCAAAAAGGTCTCCCGGCAAATAGAACGCGCCAATTTGGCGGCGGCCGTCGTTGAGCACCTTGTACGTCCGTACGCTCCCGTTGAGCACCTTGTAGACATACTCGGCGCGTTCATTTTCGCCGTAGATTTCGGCGTTGCGCGGAAACGGCATCGCCGCACCCATGAGTTCGATTTGGCCGCGAAGCGCGTGCGACGACTTGTGCGGCTGACGAGCCGCGTCTGCGGCGGACGGCTGCTGCAATGTTCGCGGTCTGATTGTGGTCTGACTGAGCATGGCGTGGGTCCTCTTGATGCGGGTGATTTTTTGATAGCTGTGGGACCGCCTGCTCGAAATTCAGATAATCTCCATAGGGGATTCCCCTGAGGCGAAATGGAGCTTTCGCCGCGGCAAACTGGCCGTGCTATGGATCGCCTCTCTATGGCCGACACCATTGAAAATAAAAGGTTTTATACGCCCGCGGAACGGCGGCCGTGGCCGTTGCGCTATGGCATACCTCCGGTCACCGTGGCATTGGCGCTGGCCGTGCGCGCCTTGCTCAATCCGGTGCTGCACGAGGACGCCATTTTCTTTTATTTCGTGCCGCCCCTGCTCGTGTCCGCAGGCGTCGGAGGCCTCGGACCCGGTCTCCTCGCCACCGCGCTGGGCATGGCCGCAGCGCTGTTTCTCGTCGCAGGCACCGCAAGCCTTTCAAAATTGATTCTGGTTAACGGAACGGCGTTTGCGATCATAGGCATCGGCGTCGCCTGGGGCGGGGAGATCCTGCATCGCAGCCGTGTGCGCGCAACGCTCATGACACGAGACGCTCTCGCGCGCGAAGCGCATGTGCAATCAATTCTCGATACGGTCCCCGAAGCAATGATTGTAATTGACGAGAGCGGCATCATGCAGTCGTTCAGCAGCGCCGCGGAGCGGCTGTTCGGTTATCGGAGCGCCGAGGCGTTGGGCCAAAACGTCAAGATCCTGATGCCATCGCCGTATCGCGAAAATCACGACGGCTATTTGCGGCGTTACCTCACGACTGGCGAGCGGCGCATCATCGGTATCGGCCGCGTCGTGGTCGGCCAGCGCAGGGATGGGACGACTTTTCCGATGGAGCTTGCGGTCGGGGAAATGAAATCCGGCGATCAGCGGTATTTCACAGGCTTCATCAGAGATCTGACGGAACGCCAGAAAACTGAGGCGCGTCTGCAGGAACTGCAGTCCGAGCTTGTTCACATTTCAAGACTGACCGCGATGGGTGAGATGGCGTCGACGCTGGCTCATGAGCTCAATCAGCCATTATCCGCAATCTCGAACTATCTGAAGGGATCTCGTCGCCTCCTTGAGGGCCGCGACGACGAAAAATCGGCATTGACGCGCGACGCCCTGCAGAAAGCCGCCGAACAAGCCATGCGGGCGGGGCAAATCATCCGCCGGCTACGTGACTTCGTCTCGCGCGGAGAAAGTGAACGCCGGGTCGAGAGCATTACCAAGCTGGTGGAGGAAGCGAGTGCTCTCGCGCTTGTGGGAGTGAAGGATCACGGCATTCGCGTGGAGTTTCAATTCGATCCGAGCGCGGATCTTGTTCTCGCAGATCGCGTGCAAATCCAGCAGGTCCTCCTCAATCTCATGCGTAACGCTGTTGATGCCATGGAAAGTTCGCAAGCACGCGAACTCGTTGTATCAATCTCTCCCACCAGCGATCACTTCGTCCGCATCAGCGTCGCCGACAGCGGTTCCGGCATCTCGCCCGAGATCGCGGAGCAACTGTTCCAGCCGTTCATTACAACGAAACGGCAGGGAATGGGCGTTGGACTCTCGATCTCGCGCACCATCGTCGAGGCCCATGGCGGCCGAATCTGGGTCGAACCCAACCCTTCCGGTGGCACGATTTTTCATTTCACGCTCGCGGTCGTAGATGAAGGAGGAGATGTCGACGATGCAGCCTGAACCGCTCGTCTATGTGGTCGACGACGATGATGCAGTGCGGCAATCGCTTGAATTCCTGTTCAAGACGGCCGGCATAGAGACGCGCGCGTTCGATTCGGCCAAGGAATTCCTCGACGTACTTCCGCATATCAAGTCCGGCTGCATTGTCACCGATGTGCGGATGCCCGATGTGACCGGCATTGATCTCCTGCGCCGCGTCACAGAACTCAAACTGGGCGTGCCCGTCATCGTCATCACCGGTCACGGCGACATCGCGCTGGCTGTCGAAGCCATGAAGATGGGAGCGGTCGATTTTCTGGAAAAGCCGTTTGACGATGACTTGTTGCTTGCGTCGGTCCAGTCGGCACTCAATCAAGATGCAGACAACGCAAAGCAAAAGGCCGAATTGGCCGAGATTCATGACAAGCTCGCCGGCCTATCAAACCGTGAAAGGCAGGTTCTGGAGGGTCTTGTTGCGGGCAATGCCAACAAGGTTATTGCTTTCGATCTGGGTATAAGCCCGCGCACCGTTGAAATTTACCGCGCCAATCTGATGACCAAGATGGCGGCAAACAGCCTCTCGGACCTCGTGCGCATGGCAATAACCGCCGGCATATTGGACAGTTCGAGCAAGACGGAACGCTAAGCCGCTCTATTGCTGTTCGCCTTTAATCGCCGGGTGCGATTTGACCCCAAGGCCGCGCATGAAGCGCTCTCGTATCTGGACCGGATCGCGCTCGGTCGTTCCAACGGCGGATTGGCCATCGATTCGCGCCGCTATAAACGTCGGGCCGCCGTTCTTCAGCGCGGCCGCAGTGAGACGATCAAAGTCATCTTCGTCGGCGGCCCAGGCGCTTTCTGTAATGCCGGAACCTCGCGCCAGAGCGACAAGATCGGCCGAAGCCGCGCTGGCGGTCGGCTGCGAGCCGGTGATTTGGTATATTCCATTATCCCAGACGATGATGGTCAAATTCCGTGGCCGGCGCTCGGCGACGGTCGCCAAACAACCGAGT
>DATEKG010000136.1:0-4930 GCA_035277565.1 Pseudolabrys sp. | reverse complement strand
TCGCCTTGCGGATGTCGGGAAGATTTTTTTGCGGAACGGTGAAGGTCACGTAGACCGGAACCATCTGATTGATGGTCGCCATCGGCGAAGTATCGGCCTGACGCACGAAATTTCCGACCTTCACATTGGCCATGCTGATGCGCCCGGAAATGGGCGCATGAATTGAGCAGAAGCCCAGCTGGACCTTCAGGTTTTCCAGCTGCGCGCGGTTTGATTCCGCAGTTGCGCGCGACACATTGACCTGTGTCTGCGCATTGTTGAGGGTCACAATCGGCGTCGCATTGCGCGCCGCAAGATCAGTATAGCGCTCAACGTCGCGCTGGGCCTGCTCGAGCGTCGCCTGAGCACCGTCAATCACCGCCTGCACGCGTTTCATGTCGGCTTCGATCTGCCGGCAATCGAGGGTGAACAAAAGGTCGCCCTTTGTCACTGAAGCGCCGTCACGGAAGTGGACCTCGGAGATGGTGGTGTCCACCTGGGTCTTGATGGCAACGCTGGCGATCGGGGTGACGCTGCCGAGAGCGCTGAGGCGCACCGGCATGCTCTTGCGCTCCGCCACAGCGGTTTCGACCGGCACCGTGCGCTCCGCCTGCGATTTCGCGGCGATGCCATTGCTGGTCCACAGCCCGCGCGCCAGCACGGCAAACACAACCAGGGCGAGGACCGCCCCCCCAATCAGCCATTTGCGCTTGATCATCGGCAAATTTTCGGTCCGGTCTCTTGTGCGCCTGGCCGGACGCTCCCTAGTCCGCGGAATGGCTCGTTCTCACGTCATTTTGGGAGCCGCGTTGGCCGTTTTCCTAGCATATAAACGTTACGGAGTGCATATCCCTGCGCCGGTCTGATAAACACGGAAAACAAGGCCTTATTCGCCCTTCCCGGACCCCAAAACCCATGCGAATTGCCACCTGGAACGTCAATTCCATCCGCCAGCGTGTCGACAGCCTGCAGGCCTGGCTCAAGGAGCGGGCGCCGGACATTGTCTGCCTGCAGGAGATCAAGTGCACCGATGACAGCTTCCCGCGGGAGCCTTTCGAATCTCTCGGCTACAACGTAGCCGTCCATGGCCAGAAGACATTCAACGGCGTGGCGCTCCTGTCGAAACCGCCCTTCGACGAAGTCGCGCCTGGATTGATCGGCGATGAGGCCGACGTCCAGGCGCGCTTTCTGGAAGCGATCGTGTCGACGAAAAACGGCGCGCTGCGCGTGGTCAGCCTCTACCTGCCCAATGGCAATCCGCCCGACACCGAGAAATACACCTACAAGCTCAACTGGATGTCGCGGCTGATTAATTTCACGCATGAGCGGCTGAAACTGGAAGAGCCGATGCTGCTCGCCGGCGACTACAATGTCATTCCGGCGCCGGCCGATGCGCGACGCCCGGAGGCCTGGAAAAACGATGCGCTGTTCCTGCCGCCGACGCGCGAGAAATATCGCACGCTCATCAATCTCGGTTTGACCGACGCCGTCCGCGCGGTGAGCGATGCCGCGGATCTCTACACCTTTTGGGATTATCAGGCCGGTGCCTGGCAGAAGGACGACGGCATTCGGATCGACCACCTTCTTCTGTCGCCGCAGGCTGCCGATAAATTGATTGCTGCCGGCATCGACCGTCACGTCCGCGGCTGGGAAAAGCCGTCAGATCACGTGCCGGTTTATGTCGACCTGAATATTGATGGGCGGTGAGGTTCCGTCGCCGCGAATGCGGGGAACCGGTCCGTCTGTGCGCCATCGCGGAACTGCGGACTATGGATCCCGCCTCTCGCGCAAAAGCGATGGGCCGGGACGGGACGACACTTTCTTCTACTCCCGCCGCGTTTCCAGCCAGCGCCGCAGATAGACCGCGGCCAGCGCGCGTTCGTCCTCGCTCGCCTGCTGCATGGCCGTGTCATAGAGCTTGTTGATCCAGCCCTGATCGGCGCGGGCGCTGTCCTTGGCGAGCGCCAGCCACATCAGGCCGCGCGCGGCCTGGCGGGGCACGTGATCGCCGTCGAACAGCATGGCGCCGAGCATCGCCTGCGCTTCGCACTGCCCCTTCTGAGCCGAGAGGCCGAACCAGCGCGCGGCCTGGCGCGGATCGCGCGGCGCGCCGGTGCCGTCGAGATAGAGACGCGCGAGATAATATTGTGCATCGGGATCGCGGAAATAAGAGGCGGCGTAAGCAAACATTTCCCGCGCGCGCTGCGGATCGCGCTTCACATCCGTCTTCGGAATCCCCTCGAGATAGTAGTGACCGAGCGCGACGAATGCGTTTGCGACGAAACGTGCCTGCGGCGTGTCGGGATTGTCGTCGGCGTGGCTGTTGGCGATGCGGCTGAAATATTCAAAGGCCTTGAGGTCATTCTGGACGACGCCGTCGCCTTCCGCATACATGCGGCCGAGTTTCCACTGCGCGAGCGCGTGCCCCTTTTCGGCGGCATATTCGAGCGAATTGACCGCCTTCACGGTGTCGCCGGCCTTGAGCCAGTGCGCGCCGGAGCGGAACGCCTCCATCGGGGTCATCGGCGGGGGGCCGACAGTCGCGTCGGTCTTGCTGCCGTCGAGCGCAAAGGCCGGCGCCGCGGCCAACAGGCCGCCGATCAGCAGCGCGCGCAACAGGGCCTCAAATGTCCGCATAGCACTCTTTCTCGCCCGCGCCGCCCGGATGCGTCACCGCGCCGTTGACGGCGGGGCCGACCTGCTGCGCGTATTTCCAGAGATAACCCGATCCGTATTCGCTCTCGCGCGCTTTCCATTCCTTCTTGCGCCTAGCGAACTCGTCGGCGGAGAGCTTCACGTCGAGCGTGCCCTTCACCGCATCGATCTCGATGATGTCGCCGTCGCGGATGAGCCCGATCGGCCCGCCGACCGCGGCTTCCGGTCCCACATGGCCGACGCAGAAGCCGCGCGTCGCGCCTGAAAAACGTCCGTCGGTGATGAGCGCGACTTTCTCGCCGGCGCCCTGCCCGTAAAGCGCGGCCGTGGTCGAGAGCATCTCGCGCATGCCGGGGCCGCCGCGCGGTCCCTCATAGCGGATCACCAGAACATCGCCGTCCTTGTACTTGCGATGCTTGACCGCATCGAAGCAGGCCTCCTCGCCGTCGAAACAGCGCGCCGGCCCGCTGAACTTCAGCGTCTTCATGCCGGCGATCTTCACGATCGCGCCGTCAGGCGCGAGATTGCCCTTGAGCCCCACCACTCCGCCGGTCGGCAGCAGCGGCTTGTCTGCCGGCCGTACCACGTCCTGGTCCGGATTCCATTTCACGCCCTTCAAATTCTCCGCGATCGTACGTCCGGTAACTGTCAGGCAATCGCCGTGCAGATAACCGTGATCGAGGAGCGTCTTCATGAGGAGCGGCACGCCGCCAGCTTCGAACATGTCCTTGGCGACATAACGGCCGCCCGGCTTCAAATCTGCGACATAAGGTGTCTTTTTGAAGATTTCGGCGACGTCGAACAGCGTGAATTCGATACCGCATTCGTTCGCAATCGCCGGAAGATGCAGCGCCGCATTGGTCGATCCGCCGGTGGCCGCGACGACCGCCGCGGCGTTCTCGAGCGCCTTGCGTGTCACGATATCGCGCGGGCGAATGTTCTTTTGAATCAAATCCATGATCATTTCGCCGGCGAGCATGCAGAATTTGTCGCGGATCTCGTAAGGCGCCGGCGCGCCCGCCGAGTAAGGCAGGGCAAGCCCGATCGCTTCCGAAACCGTCGCCATGGTGTTGGCGGTAAATTGCGCGCCGCATGCGCCGGCCGATGGACAGGCGTTCTGCTCGAGAATTTCGAGATCTTCGTCCGTCATCTGTCCGACGGAATGCTTGCCGACCGCCTCATACACATCCTGGATCGTGACTTCCTTGCCCTTGAATTTGCCCGGCAGGATCGAGCCGCCATAGATGTAGATCGCCGGCACGTTCAGGCGGCAGATCGCCATCATCATGCCGGGCTGGGACTTGTCGCAGCCGGCAATGCCGATGAGCGCGTCATAGGCGTGGCCGCGAACGGTGAGTTCGACGCTGTCGGCGATCACCTCGCGCGACGGCAGTGAGGCCTTCATGCCGGCATGCCCCATGGCAATGCCGTCGGTCACAGTGATCGTGCAGAATTCGCGCGGCGTCGCGCCCACCGCGGCAACGCCTTTCTTCACCACCTGCGCCTGGCGCATCAGCGCGATATTGCACGGGGCCGCCTCGTTCCAGCATGTGGCCACGCCGACGAAGGGCTGATGGATCTGCTCGGGCGTCAGCCCCATCGCATAGTAGAATGCGCGATGCGGCGCCCGGTCGGGCCCCTCGGTGGCGTGCCGGCTTGGCAGGCGCGATTTCAGATTGGTCTTGGCGTCCATAGTCCTTTACCGCCCCCCGCCCTCATAACGCCGGGCGGCCCCGGCCCGCTCCAAGCGCAATCCGGCCTGGGCGACCTCGATCTCGTTGAATGGTATGGCCAAATCGCGGCACCACATGGGTCTTCAGGGGATTTGGGTTAAATGTTCCAAAACTGTTGCAAAGCTGACACAGGTGTTGCCGTCCGGGCGCGGCGAACGAGCTTTAATTAGTTCTTCGCTCATTCCCGTGTAAGTGGGAATCCAGAGGGACAGTGCCGGATGCCCGCTTGCGCGGGGACCGGATGATGCGTGTGAGCTCCTGGTAACAACTGGCTGATTTAATTATCAAACGGTGTTTTTTCCGGATGGTTGGCGGACAAAGCCAACGCTCCGCCGCCCGTATTCTTTGTCGCGGCCCCGGACAGGCCGGTCGTCCTGTTGTCGTCTTGCCGTTCCGCCTTCCGCTCCATCCCGGGAAGCAGGGCGGAAACCGCTCGCCCCCTGCCGAGGGCGCGCGGGACGCCAGGGGCCCGGGCGCAACGCCTGTTCAATCAGGCATGCTCGGACCCACGGGCCTCGTTTGCCTCGCGGCAACGAGGCATGCCGAAGCCGTTTCGTGCCGCA
>DATEKG010000135.1:0-5988 GCA_035277565.1 Pseudolabrys sp. | reverse complement strand
CCGGTCAGCGCATCAAACCAGTTCACCCGGGCGTCCGCGCTGCCTGCGAATGTCGGCGTCGAAAACGCCGTGGTCTTGTTGATGCTCGTGCCGTCGAACATGTTGCGGATACCAAACACCCACGCGCTCATCTGGTAATCGCAACCGATCTGGCCGCCGCCGGCAAAACCTGAATTGTTGTCGTGGACAGTCACGCCGCTCGCGACATCGGTGACTTCTATATGGCTCCAGGCGCCGCCGACATTGCCGCCGAGATAGCAGCCGGTCCAGTTATAGACCGGCGCAGGCGGCGGCACATAGGCCGGAGCCTTGCGCGGAAGATCGGCTGCAGAGACATTGGTCGAGAGCAAACCGAAAGCCGCCGCAATCAAAAGTGTCGCTGAGCGTGTGCGCATGTCGATCCCCCTGTAATAAGAATCACTTCATCGCGCTTCTTACCGGCTTCATTATGATAGGAATTATCAAACTCCCGTTAAAATCCGGAGTTTTCATCATAAATGTGGCGCAATGACCACACTCGCTTTATCCAAATACCGCCGTATAGATTTTCTAAACCTATTTGGCCGGTGAACGATTTACTAAAATACCGCCCGACACGCACACGCGACGTCACCAAACGCTTCGAGGAGATGAAGCGCCTGAAGCGGAAGCTGGGCGAGGCCGCGAAACCTTGAGCCTGATAATGCCGGCGCATGTCGGAATCCTTGGTGCAACCTTTGGCAGAACCTTTCTTCACCGTCGGCCATTCGACACGAACAATCGACGACTTCGTCGGCTTGCTGCGTGAGGCAGACGTAACGCTTGTCGTTGATGTGCGCACCGTGCCGCGGTCGCGCACAAATCCGCAATATAACGGCGACGCACTGCCAAAGACGCTCGCACGGTTCAATACCGGATATGAGCATATCGCCGCACTCGGCGGCCTGCGCGGCCGGCAGCGCAATGTGCCGCCGGCCGTCAACGCATTCTGGCAGAATGACAGCTTTCACAACTATGCCGACTATGCCATGAGCGAATCTTTCCGGTCGGGACTGTCGCAGCTGATCGAACTCGGCCGCGCGCGGCGCTGTGCCATCATGTGCGCCGAGGCCGTCTGGTGGCAGTGCCACCGCCGGATCATCAGCGACCATCTCATCGCGGAGGGCGAGACGGTGTTTCACATTCTGGCGCCGAATCGCATCGAGCAGGCGCATCTGTCGGATGCCGCGCGGCGCGACGCGTCCGGGGTGTTGACGTATCCGGCGCCCGGCTGAGCCCGCGCGCTTTATTCCATCAACTCGCAGCACCTGAAACAAATGAAAGTGATCGCCGGCATATTGAGCAGCACAGGGAGCGGGCTAGCTTCACGGCCAGCAGGACGACCTGCTCAAGCAGGGGTGACACATGATGGCGCGCAAGTTGACTGTGATATCCGCGACCGTTTGCGCATTGAGCCTCGCCGCCTCGCCGGCATTGGCTGCAAAGGTCGATAAAAAGAAAGCCTCGCATGCCCAGGCGCAGGCTGCGCAGAAATACAACTCGTTTGATCCCAATGCCGTCTATGGATGGGACGGCTCGTACAGGGGTTCGGATCCGGATCCGAATATCCGCTTCCAGCTGATGCGGGACCTGAACCAGCCGAACGATTGATTTCCGGCGGCAAATAACGGCCGAACCTAGCGGACCGGCTCTTTCTTCTTGAACGGATTGAGCCGGCGCAGCTTTTCCCGCAGGCCGCCGCGCTGCGGCGGGCCCGAATTGCCGTTCGGCCGGCCGCCCGGGCCGCGATTTTGCTGCTGCGGGCCGCCGGGCTGACGCGGATTGTTCGGCCGCTGGCTGCCGCGACGGCCACGATTCGAGCGGCGCAACTGGCGGCGCTCGATCAGCATGCGACGGCCGGCATTGTGCGAGGCGAACAGCCGCTGCACGACGCCGCGGTCGCGCGCTGCCTCCTGCGGCGAGATCCGGACCGGCACGGCGGCGAAGCGGCCGCCCGCGCCGGCGCGGATGGCGAATGCGCTGGCCCCCTGCGTCAGCGAACCGAGCCGGCCACCCTGCCGGTCGAAGACGTCGATCCGGCCGACGCGGCCGTCGGCATCGGGATAAAGCTTGACCCTGGCCTCGCCCGATCCGGCGGCGGCATTGGCGCCCAGCGATGCGTTCGTCCCGGTCTGCAGGATGTCGTTGCGATAAATCTCGTCGCTGACCTTGAGCGCCGCAGGTGCCGCGTTACCACGCTGGACCGTCGCGCCTCCATCAACAGTGGAAACCTGCCCGATCGTCTCGTCGGCGCTCTGATCCCCCGCGGACCGGTTTTGCGCGCGCGCCAGCAGCGGCCAGGACACCGCGCCGATGACAAATGCAACGAACGACCGGCGCTTCATTCCCGTCCCCGGATTTCCAAACTCATACTGGCAATTCAGGGCGGAAAACAACGAAACCATTCGCCGGGCGCGTTGAGCGTGCGGCGGTTGCCTGCTAGCCTTGGTCCTGCATGGCGCAAGCGGGGCGAAGCGGCGCGATGTCGAAAAACATCATCCTGTTTTCTGACGGCACCGGCAATGCCGCTGCAAGCATCTGGCACACCAACGTCTGGCGCATGTTCCAGGCGATCGACCTCACCAATCCGGAACAAGTCGCACGATATGACGACGGCGTCGGCACATCCTCCTTCAGGCCGCTCGCCATTCTCGGCGGCGCCTTCGGATGGGGCCTCAAACGCAACGTCATCGATCTCTACAAGTTTCTTTGCCGCAGCTACGTTCCGGGCGCGAAGATCTATGCGTTCGGATTCAGCCGGGGCGCCTTCACTATCCGCGTGCTGATCGGCCTGGTTGCGCATGAAGGCCTGATCCCATTCACGACGCAGGACGATCTCGACGCAAAGACCATCGCCGCTTACCGCGCCTTTCGCCAGGCGCGGTATCACGCGACCGCCGGTATTATTTTCCGGCCGCTGCGCGACGGCTGGATTATCCTCAGGGACTGGCTCCTGGGACTTGAGCGCTACAGCCCGGCCAGGAATATCCGCGACGTGGATATCCGCTTCCTCGGCCTGTGGGACACGGTCGCCGCCTATGGCCTTCCGGTCGACGAATGGACCATCGGCATCGACCGCTATCTCTGGCCGCTCGAACTTCCGGACCGCAAGCCGTGGCCGAAAATCGAGCGCGCCTGCCATGCGCTTTCAATCGACGACGAACGCACGACTTTCTCCCCCGTCCTGTGGGACGAGAGCGATATTGCCGCCGGCAAGATCACGCAGGTCTGGTTTGCCGGCGTGCACGGGAATGTCGGCGGCGGCTATCCCGACGACTCGCTCGCCGGCGTGCCGTTCCAGTGGATCCTCACCGAGGCGGAAACCTGCGGTCTGAAGCTGAAGGTCACCCCGCAGCAGCCGGACGCCGTGCTGGTGGCGGCGTCGAGCCGCGACAAGGACGGCCGGATGTACGATTCGCGGCAGGGTCTTGCCAGCTATTACCGCTACGGGCCGCGCGACATCCACGCGCTCTGCAATGACAATTACCATCACGTGCAGGCTCCGGCGCGCATCCATCACAGCGTGTTCGAGCGCATTGCGAACGGCGCCACCGCCTATGCGCCGATCAGCCTGCCGGAAAGCTACGAGGTCGTACTTGAAAATGGCGCCGTGGCGCCGGCGGGCACCGCGGCCTTCGAAACGCCGGCGCAGGCAAAAATGCGTTTTGCGCAGCAGCAAGGGGCCTGGAATTTCGTCTGGTGGCGGCGACTGTTCTATTTTCTCACCGTCGCGGCATCGATCCATCTCGTTGCCTTCCCGCTCTTCCACGGCGCCGACCCGGCGCGGGAATATACGACGCGCCTGCGTCTCATTCCGGAAGCGCTGCGCATTGCCGGAGAATTCCTGCCCGGCTTCGTCACCACATGGTGGATCGACTCCTTCGCAACCAACCCGCCGGCATTTCTCATAGCGGTCGCGCTCCTCGCCATTTTCATGTGGTTTGGCCTGCGGCTCGAGACGGGAATCCAGGATCGCATGCTCGCGGCCTGGCACGGCAAGAGCCCGCCGCAGCACTGGTTCGAGCCGCTGCTCGATTCGGTCCGGATCTTCCGCACCGCGCGCTGGTATCAAGCCAGCCTGCGCACACTCAAATACGAGGTCGCGCCGGCATTTTTTGCGGTCCTCACCCTTTATATCGGCATCAGCTTCATCAGCCATTTCTCGTTCTACCTCGAAGACGCCTGGGGCGTCACATGCGACAAGTCGACGAATGCCGTGCAACTTGGACCCGGCGCGCACACGCCCGAGCTTTCCTTCGATCCGCGATCGGAGTGCTGGCCGAGCGGATATAAATTGAGCAAGGGCGTGCGCTACGTCATCAGCCTCAGGATTTCTGACGGCTGGGGCGACGGCCGCTATCGCGCCAATGTCGGCGGCTACGACATCAACAAGCTGCCGACCATGTGGGATCGCGTGCTCAAGGTCGTGGATATTCCGCTGCGCCGGGTTCTCCTGCGGCCATGGTTCAGGATCATCGCGCGCGTCGGCGAAACCGGGACAGATGAGTATTTCCTCGATCCCGACCCCGATGACACGCGATCGATCGAGATTCCGTTCACGCCCCATCGCGACGGGGAGCTTTATCTTTACGTCAATGACAGGGTCCTGCCCTTCTTCATGGACATCTTCTACCGCAAGAACACCGGAGCGGCCGCCGTCACGATCGTGCAGAGGAACAAGGGCGCGAAATAGATCCGCCGCCTGCTCGCGCAGCAGGCCGCTCATTGTTCCGGCTTTGATGGGCCGCCGGCGTGTTGACACTCGCCACTCTCGTCCATTCGCGTTCCGCGCGCGTGCGCGCATATGTGAGGCTTGGCCCGCCCGCCGCCCGCTTCACGGCACTCACCCGCGCGCCATCGAGCAGCGGAAACGTGACAATGGAGATTTCCCACAGGTCGACCGCCAGCAGCCGGCGCACGCGCGTCTTCGGATCAATGCGCGCCTTCGACGTGCGGTAGCCGATGGAGAGACCATCGATCGCGCCCGCGCGCAGCAAGGACAGCAATTCGCGTCCGCGCGCGACCTCCGGGATGAGCCTGCCGCGTGCGAACAGGCCGCGATGATCCTCCCGCAAGTCGAGCCAGATGCCGACCGGCTCCGATGGATCATGCTGAAAAAGCATCGGGATGCGGCGCAGCCCGCGTTGAGCCAGCGTTTGCGCGAAGGCGCCGCGTATGACCATGTCGCGCGCCTGGTCGACCTCGCCGAACAGGCTGGCATAGCCTTCGACCGTACCGTCGGAATCGATCGTCGTGCGCGGTGCGAAGGCCAACGCCGCGCCGGGCTCAGATTGCAGAGAGAGCATGAAAGAACCTTCAGCAGGGGATGAAATCTTTGTGGTGCCGGCCGCGAACGGGACGACGTCCGGGTGGGACAGTCGCGGGGTGCAGCGGCGGCAATGATTGCGATTTGCAATGGGGCCACGCATGCGGCCGCCGCGGACCAGTCACACGCGGTTGTGCGGGCCGGCAGCCAAAATAGTTGTCGCCTGAACGCAGGCTCCCATGGAGAATGCGGCCTGCACCGCAACCCGACCGGCATTCAAGGGGGAAATTTCAATGTCACTTGCTCCAGATACCGCCGTCTTTCAGAAAAGCCTCGCGGCGCTTCCACTCGCGACATATCAGCCCGGCGATCCGGTTCTCAGCGCAGGATCGAAGACCGGCCTCCTGCTGATCCTGCGCAAAGGCGCGGTGGCGATCGAAAGAGACGGGGTTGAAGTGGCGAAGGTTACCGAACCGGGCGCCGTGTTCGGCGAATTGTCCGCGCTGCTCGACCAGCCGCACACCGCCGATGTTCGCGCGCTGGAGGCCTCGCAATTCCATGTCGCGAACGCGGAAACCGTGCTGACACGGGATCCGGTGGCGCTGCTCTACGTCGCCTCGGTCCTTGCGCGCCGCCTTGATGCGGCCAATCAGGCGCTGATCGAACTGAAAAACCAGATCAAGGTCGGACAGCCGCGCAGCGTC
>DATEKG010000134.1:0-6668 GCA_035277565.1 Pseudolabrys sp. | reverse complement strand
GAGGAACTGGTCACCGATCTGGAAAAACGCTTGCGCCGCCTTTCGACGACGGCGCGGCGGGAAGCTTCCGGCGCATCTGACGAAATCGGCGAGTTCGTCAGCGAGGCGCTCGAGCGGATCATGGCGCGTGTCAAAGAAAGCACTGCCGGCATGACCCACTCTGTAACCGACGAGGCCAAGAAATTCAGCGGCGACGCACTCCGAAAACTGACGGATGAAGTGGAAAATCGACCAATTTTAATGCTGGGCGTTGCCGCCGGCATCGGCTTTCTCGCTGGTCTTGCAAACCGCCGTTAATGCCATGCGACTGGAACACATCGCTGGGCTGGCATTCAGCCACGTCCTTGGTCGAATGCTACGGCGCGCCTTGCTGCTACTATTGATCGCGGCGAGTGCCATCGTCGCCATCTATCAATTTACCGTCGCGGGATCGTTGGTGCTGGAAACGCACTACGATGCCGTCCATGCCAAACTCGTCGTCGGCGCTGCGTATACGGCAATTGCTCTCGTCTTGGCTGGCGTTTTTTGGGCGCTTCGCCACCGCAACAACGTCAATGCCGCCCCCCAGGCAAGCCTGGTCAAACAGCGCGAGGTGCAGCTTGTGATGCTCGTGGAAGCCCTCATGCTCGGCTACAGCCTGGCGCGAAGGAGCAACAGGACTCCCTAGCTCGCTCGCCGCTCGCGTCGGCGCGCGTTCCGTTCGAAGAACAAGGCCTGGCTCAACACCGCAGAAACGGTCGAAGGCTGGAACGGCTTGGCGATCAGAAATGCGGGCTCCGGTCTCTCGCCGGTCAGGAATCTTTCCGGATAGGCGGTGATGAAAATCACCGGCACTTCGAACGAGCGCAGCATCTCGTTCACGGCGTCCAGTCCCGAGCTTCCGTCGGCCAGTTGTATGTCGGCAAGGATGATGCCAGGCCGTTTGGCCTTGGCGAGCGCTACGGCTTCGCCGTGAGTCCGGGCAACGCCGAGGACGCGATGACCGAGGCCCTCGACGAGCCCCTCAAGGTCCAGTGCAATGAACGTTTCGTCTTCGATGATCAGCACGTCGGTTGCGATTTCTGCGGCAAGCTCACGGCCGGATTCTTCGACGAGTTCGCGCAACGTCGGCGCGTCGACGTCGAGAACCTTCGCTGCGTCATCCTCAGACAGCCCCTCAAGGGCGACCAGGAGAAACGCCTGGCGGGGCTTGGGAGGAATCTGCGCAAGATGACGCTCGACTGGCTGGCTGGGTGCGCCAGCCATCGGCCTGCCATTGAGCGAAACGGAATTCCAAATTTTCGTGAACAGCCGATAGAGGGCAATCCGCGTTGATACATCGGTATCGAGGACTTTCGGGTCCTGAACCAGCGCCTCGAGCGTTGCTGCCACGTAAGCGTCACCGGAAGCCTGGCTACCCGACAAGGCGCGCGCGTAACGGCGGAGATAAGGCAGATGTTGAGCAACTGCTTGAGATGTTGACAAGAATCCCTCCCGAAAAGGCTACAGCTGGGCGTCGAACGGATACGGCCCCCCGTTTTCCGATCAACCTGCACCCCTCCAACACGATTGTCTCAAAAAAGTTCCGTTCTCGGGGAACCATCTGCGGGGTCAAGGGTTTTGACACAAACCAAGGGGGGCAACCGGTGCCCAGCCCCGGGCCTCGGAAGTTGGGGTTGAATTATGAACGAACGCAAGCCCGTGGGACAGCAACATCAGATGGAAGCCGCGGCGACCCGAAACAAGAAGCCGAATTCCAAGCCGGCGAAGCTGGGTCGCGACGTGCAGGCCCGGCTCGGTCAGCAATTGCGCGCCATGTACGACGAAGTCGTCAACCAAGGCGTTCCCGATCGGTTTTCCGAGCTCATTGATCGCCTCAACGGTGATGGAAAAAAGGACGCGACCTGATGCCGATGGACGAGTCGGTCCGCAAAGCCGTTCTTGCTGCGGTGCCTAGCCTGCGCGCATTCGCCATTTCCCTTTGCGGAAATGTCGACCGCGCAGACGACCTGGTGCAGGAGACGTTGTTGCGCGCGCTCGCCAATATCGACTCGTTCCAACCCGGCACGAACATGTCGGCCTGGCTTTTCACCATCCTGCGAAACCATTTCCGCTCGGAATATCGCAAACGCCGTCGTGAAGTCGAAGACAGTGACGGTCACCACGCGGAATCACTCAAGTCACAACCCGACCAATACGGTCACGTTGAGTTTAGGGAATTCCGCGAAGCGCTTGCCCAGCTTCCGGCCGATCAGCGCGAGGCATTGGTGCTCGTGGGCGCATCTGGATTTTCATACGAGGAAGCAGCCGGGATCTGCGGCTGCGCGGTCGGAACCATCAAATCGCGCGTAAATCGTGCGCGCACGCGGCTGGCTGAACTGCTCCATGTCAACAGCGCGGAAGATTTCGGACCTGACGAAACCACGCGGGCCGTGCTCGCAAGTGGCGGAGAATAGCGCGACATCTAACGTCGCATTGTTCAAGTGAAGCCCCGGGCGGCCGCGCACGGGGCTGCTTTTTTAGTTTTTCAAACACACGGCAGGCCGGCCGGCGATATAATGCCCGACAGGATAGCGGCTTTATTGCAGGGCTCAGGACCAATCAGGATCGTACGAAACTAATTGATCGCACCTCATCCATGCGCCGTCCAAAAAAATCGGGACTAAAGACCTATCGAGCCAAGCGGCGTTTCGGCGTCACCGCAGAACCGAAGGGCACTGTAACACGCACACGCGGCCATGCTTACGTAATCCAGAAACATGCAGCCCGTCGCCTGCATTATGACCTTCGCCTTGAGTTTGATGGAGTGATGAAAAGCTGGGCGGTGACGCGTGGCCCTAGTCTGGTACCCGGCGAAAAGCGGCTTGCGGTGCAAGTCGAGGATCATCCGATCGCCTACAATAAATTCGAGGGCACAATTCCGCAGGGTGAATATGGTGGCGGGACTGTCATGATCTGGGACCGCGGCCGTTGGCATCCAGAAGGCGATCCGTACAAGGGGCTGGAGAAGGGCCATCTGGCATTTATCCTCGACGGAGAAAAATTGAAGGGCGGCTGGCATCTAGTGCGCATGCGCAGGCGGCCGCGCGAAAATCGCGACAACTGGCTTCTGATCAAGCAGCACGATGATGCCGAGCGATCGGCACGCGACAAGGATATTTTGGACGAGCAACCGCTTTCCGCCGCCTCGGGCCGCACAATGGAAGAGATTGCCCACGGTCCGAAGAAAGTATGGCGGACACATAAATCCAAACCGGCCAAGGCGCCGAGAACGAAAGCACGCACGCGTGCCGCACTGATCGCGCCTCTCCGCAAAGCGGAAAGCTTCGGCAACGATCGGATTCCGGCCGCGCGCCGGGTCCCCCTTCCCGCCTTTGTCAATCCGTGCCTCGCCTCGCTCGCCGACAAACCTCCGGATGGCGCCAACTGGGTGCACGAGATCAAGTTCGACGGATACCGCATTCAGGCGCGGAGCGACCGCGGGAGGGTGAAGCTCTTGACGCGGACTGGATTGGACTGGACTCGCAAATTTCCCACCATCGCTGCGGCCGTTGCGAAGCTACCGGCCGAAAATGCGATCGTTGACGGCGAAATCGTCTCCGAAGGTGAAAACGGAGTATCAAGTTTCTCGCTCCTTCAGGAGGATCTCAAAAACGAGCGCCATGACCGCATGGTCTTCTATGTCTTCGATCTGCTGCATCTCGACGGCGTCGATCTCAAGTCGGCGCCGCTTGCGGTACGCAAAACCGCTCTGCGACGCCTGCTGCAAGGGCTGCCGAAGCGGGAGCCTGTCCGGCTCAGCGAGTCGTTTACCGAGCCGGGCACAAAAATGCTCCGTCATGCCTGCAAAATGGGCCTGGAAGGAATTGTTTCTAAGCGATCCGACTTGCCCTATCTCTCCGGCCGGGGGCACGACTGGATCAAGACCAAGTGTTCGGACAGGCAGGAGTTGGTGGTAGCGGGTGTGGTGCCCTCGACGGCTGACAATCACGCGGTCGGGGCGCTCGTGCTCGGTCTCTATGACAAGGGACAATTTCGTTACGCGGGGCGTACCGGAACCGGCTTTACCCATGCGACAGCACGCTCCCTGTATCGCAGGCTGATGAAGCTGCGGACGGATAAGACCCCGTTCGGGACGGTCCCCCCGGAGGAACGTCGCGCACGCAAGGCCATATGGGTCCGTCCGAAAACGGTCGTGGAGGTAGACTTTCACGGCTGGACCCATGGGGAACGAGTTCGTCAGGCCTCGTTCCAGGGTGTACGCGACGATAAGGACGCGAAGAACGTTGTCCGTGAGGTCAAGAGGAGCCTCGCGGCGGCCAGCAAATCACCAACCACGAGTGGGCGCAGCATTCCCATGAGCCGTCAGAACGGAAAGAGTATGGTCGGCGAAGTCATCCTCAGCCACCCCGACCGCGTGTATTGGACCGATGGTAATGTCACGAAGCGCGATCTCGCCGAGTTCTACAGCAAGATCTGGAAATGGATGCGGCCACACCTTGTCGGACGTCCGATCGCGCTGCTGCGGTGCCCCGAAGGAGCGACGGGCACGTGCTTCTTTCAGAAGCACGCCACCATGGGCGTCGCAACCGAACATCTGCATCTTGTACCGGAGAAAGGCGACAAGATCATTTCCATCGACGATCTCGATGGCCTCATCGCCCTTGTTCAAGCCGGCGTCCTGGAAATCCACACGCGCGGCAGTACGATTGATGACAGGGAACGCGCCGACCGCCTGGTATTTGATCTCGATCCCGGGCCAGGCACCGGCTGGAAGGATGTTGTGGCCGCGGCGCGCGAGGTCCGTGACCGACTTTCGGGGTTGAAGCTCAAAAGCTTCCTCAAGACATCAGGCGGCAAAGGGCTGCACGTGGTCGTGCCCATCAAGCCGGCACCGTGGGGCCAGGCAAAGAACTTCACCCATGCCATAGCCGCCGCCATGGCAGCGGATTCGCCCGACCGGTACCTCGCGACAGCAACCAAGAGCCGCCGGAGTGGGCGCATATTTGTTGACTATCTGCGCAACAGCCGGGAAGCGACGGCCGTCGCACCATACTCGACACGCGCGCGCCCCGGCGCGCCCGTTTCAGTGCCGGTCGATTGGAGCGAACTCGGTACGCTCAAATCGGCAAATCAATTCACGGTCAAGAACCTTCCTCAACGCCTGTCACGCCTGCGCAAAGATCCGTGGGCTACAATTGGCCGCATCAAGCAGGCCTTGCCGGACCCCAAATAGGACCAGTCGCATCGGCGTGGAACTCGCGAATGCGCCGGCGCGTTGCCGCGGGGGGCAATCGATTTCAAACGCAGCCGAAATGTTGCAATGAAGGCCAAAAGCCAAAAACAGGCGCAAAGCGGCGGTGCTTCCGCCCTGATTCAGCAGTTCTCGCAATTCGCCCACACTGTCTCATTGTGGACGGGACACCCCTATGCATTTCTGCTCGCGGCGCTCGTCGTCATTGTCTGGGCGGTGCTCGGGCCTGTCTTCCGCTACAGCGACACGTGGCAGCTCGTCATCAACACGGGCACGACCATCGTTACGTTCTTGATGGTATTTCTGATTCAGAATACGCAGAATCGCGACACGCTCGCGATCCAGATCAAATTGTCCGAACTCGTGCTCGCCATGAAAGGAGCAGAGAATAAATTCGCGTCGATTGAAGACCTGACCGACGAGGAGCTTGAAAAGCTCCACAATGACTGTCGGGCCCGGGTCGAGATGACCTCCCGGCACATTGAGAGCCGTAAGGCGCATCAAGCTACCCCACGCAAGTCGGCCAATCGCTCGCGAGGGTGAAGGCGTCCTGCAGCCGGATGAACGCAAGATGATTGAGCCGCGCATGGAAGCCGATCATGTCGGCAATGCAGTGGTCTATATGGCAAGTTTGCCGCTCGATACGAATGTGCAGTTCATGGCGGTGATGGCCAACACGATGCCGTTCGTCGGGCGCGGCTAGGCGGCGCGCCGGGAAAGCAGCGATGCACGCGCGCGAAAGCTGGCATGATTTCTTCATCCTAGTCGGGACCGCTGGTGCAACAACGCTGCTGGCCCACGGTAGCCTATGTCGCGCTGCTGGTCGCGGCGGTAATGATGCGGACCGAAAACGAATTTGCGGGTCGATGTGCTCGCTGGCGCGCTGCTTGTGCTGTTGCTGGTGAATGTCCGCAATGTGCGGACCTGACGCTGTCGATGATTTACCACCGGACCGGACGAAATTAGCTGGAGAGACTCGTCGCGCAGCTCGAAAATTGTGAGCCGCGTCTGCTTGCCCTTCGCTTACTCATGTCACAGCCGTCATTGTCGGTTTCCAGGAAATGGCTGTTGAAAAGCAGGCACGCCCTCCGATTGCATGATGTGCCTTTGCGGGAACTCAAAGTACGTTTCAACTAAAGCGCGAGTTTGTCCCGTTCCGTCATCCGAAACTACTGCGCCAGAAGGTGCGTGCGAATTCGAAGCACGAAGGGGTCGTCAATGGTTTTTGAAATGCGGTTATTGGGGGTCGCGAGCACCGCCATATCTGCGCTTTTGATATTGATACAACCTGTCGTTGCGGAAACCATGGCACTTCCCGGCACCTTCGGGGTGAGCACGTCCGGTGCGGCGACCTACACGATTCCAATCGCGGTGCCGCCCGGCACCGCCGGCCTCGTTCCATCATTGTCGCTCGAATACAACAGTCAGTCCGGCG
>DATEKG010000133.1:0-6096 GCA_035277565.1 Pseudolabrys sp. | reverse complement strand
GTTCGGAATACTGCGGCACGCGGGGATCGCGAACCGGATGAGAGTCCAGGTCGTACTCGATCAACCCCTCGGCCCGCACCATGTCGGGTGCGCTTGAGCGCGACAGAAAGTAACGATTTGGCTTGTCGGGATGTCGCATGCTGACATGCCCGAAAGTGTCGAGCACGCCTTCGTGCGCGGCGATCCGGTTGGCGAGCGCAAGCTCACGGCAAGCTTCAAGAAGCGTATTGGCCACTGGAGTTTCCTTTTGAAAGCGCAGATGGATCTATGTCCCGCATTATAGGACATGGCCGGCTTCGAACCAGCATGAACGGAGCTTGACAGATTGTGCCGGTTAGGGACGCTTTGAGCCGACATGACGGCAGCACCGCAAATCGTCATCGATAGCGTCAATCATCTCTACCGGCCGCAGCGCGGCCGAGAGGTGCTGGCGCTCGATCAGGTTTCGCTCGAGGTCGCCAATCGCGAATTCGTCGCGCTGCTCGGCCCATCCGGCTGCGGCAAGTCAACGCTGCTTTACCTCATTGGCGGCTTTCTGCCGGTGGAGACGGGCACCATCACGGTCGACGGCCAGAAGGTTGTCAGTCCCGGCCCCGACCGGGGCATCGTCTTTCAGCACTTCGCGCTTTTTCCCTGGAAGACAGTGCGCGGCAATATTCTTTACGGGCTCGAACGCCAGGGCATGCCGAAAGACGAGCGCGAAAAACGCGCCATGGATTTCATTGAACTCGTCGGGCTCTCCGGATTCGAGGACAGCTATCCCTCCCAGCTGTCGGGGGGCATGAAGCAGCGCACGGCGATCGCCCGCACGCTCGCATTCGACCCCAAGATTCTATTGATGGACGAACCCTTCGGTGCGCTCGATGCACAGACGCGTGGCCTGATGCAAGTCGAATTGCTCCGCATCTGGCAGCGCACGCCGAAAACCGTGATCTTCGTAACGCACGATGTGCAGGAGGCGATCTTTTTGGCCGACCGCGTCGCGGTCATGTCTGCGCGTCCAGGTCGCGTCAAGACAATCGTTGACACGCGCTTCGACAAAAACGATCCCGACATCTTCAAGAACAAGCAATTCGTCGAGAAGGTCGACGAGATCTGGAATTTGGTGAAGGAAGAGGCAATCAAAGCGCAAGGCCGGCGAACGTGACGGAGCGATGAAACAATTTATTGTCCGCTATCTTCCTTTGCTTCTGCTTGCCATCGCCTGGGAGGCTGCGGCGCGGCTTGAGCTGGTGTCGAGCACGGCGCTGCCGCCATTGAGCGATGTCGTGTCGGCCGGCATCGACATGATCAAGGACGGCGAGCTGATCAGTAACGGCGCATCCTCGCTCTACCGGGCGGGCGCCGGCCTGCTCCTGTCGATCGTGATCGGCAGCATCCTGGGCATCGGCATGGCGTGGTGGAAGCCGGTCAACGTGCTGCTCGCGCCGATCGTGGAGATCTTTTACCCCTTGCCGAAATCGGCGCTTATTCCGGTCACCGTGATCTGGCTCGGCTTCGGTGATGCCTCGAAAATTCTGCTTATTTTTCTCGGCTGCATGTTGCCGGTGACAATCGGCGCATTCAACGGGGCGCGGTCGAGCGACCAGGTCCTGGTATGGTCGGCACGGAGCATGGGCGCAAGCCGATTGCGCATGCTTTGGGATGTCGTCGTGCCGAGCGCCATGCCTGAATTGCTCAATGGCATCCGAACCGCGCTGGCGCTGTCCTTCATCCTCCTGGTTTCGTCTGAGCTTATCGTCGCGCAGAAGGGATTCGGATATCTCATCGGTTTCCTTGGCGCCAACGGGACGTATGACGCGATGTACGCGGTCGTGTTCTGCGTTGCCTTTCTCGGCTTTGCCGCGGACCGCCTCTACCAGATGTTTGTGCACCGGATGTTGCAATGGCGGCAATAGACCAAATGGCCCCCACGCCGCCGGCCTTGCGCCTGCTGCGCTCTTCGCTCTGGCTGGGCGCCCGCATTTTCTCCATCGTCGTTCTGCTCGCGGCGTGGGAGATTGTCGCGCGCAGCGGGATCGTCACGCCTTTTCAGTTGCCTGCGCTTTCGCGCGTGGTGGAACGAATCTGGTCGGATGCAATATCCGGCGATCTTGCCATCAACACCGCCGATACGCTCTACCGCGCGATGGTCGGCTTCCTGATCGCCGCGGTCGGCGGTGTCGTGCTGGGCATGGCAATGTCGCGGCTGTGGCTGGCACGCTGGTTTTTCGATCCGATCATTTCGGTCGGCTTTCCAATGCCGAAGATTGCATTTCTTCCGGTCGTGATGCTGTGGCTCGGCGTCTTCGACACCTCCAAGATCACCATGATTGTATTCGACGCCATTTTTCCCGTCGTTGCCGCGACACTGATCGCCATCCAGGGTGTCGAGCGCGAGCTGATCTGGTCCGCGCGCAATATGGGCGCGCGTGAGCGCGAACTGCTGTGGCAGATCGTCCTGCCGGCGGCGCTGCCGACGATCATGACCGGGCTGCAGGTGGCGCTGCCGCTGTCGCTGATCGTTGCGGTCGTGACCGAGATGCTCATGGGCGGCTACGGACTCGGCGGCGCCATGATGACGGCGTCAAGGTTTGCCAATTCCACAGGCGTGTTTGCGGGGATCGTCGAGATCGCCGTGGTCGGCTACGTGCTGGTGAAAGCGATGGCACTGGTCCGCCGCCGGTTGCTGATCTGGCACCAGGAGGCCAACGCTCCCAGCACGGCGTGATGCAACGCACTGACGAAGGCAGGCTGTACCGCATGGCGGACAAACCGCCGCTGCCGGGAGGCTTGCCAAAATCAGTTTGGCACCCGACAATCTCGGCCTTCGCAACGAGAAGCTTGCCGCGCAATGTGCAAGCCCGGCGACATCTGGGAGGAAAATTATGCGTCTTTTCACACTCGCAATGGCCGGCGTGTGCGCATTCGGCGTCCTTGGACTCGGGCCCGCCCGCAGCGCTGAACCCGTAAAGATCCGCATGTCTTGGGTGGCGCCGGTCGCCAATTGGGCGTCGATCGTCCTGGAAAAGAAGGATCTCGCCAGGCATCTCGGCAAATCCTACACGCTGGAGGCGATCCGTTATCAGGGCACGCCGCCGATGATCACGGCGATCGCCAACAACGAACTGGAAGTGTCCAACCTCGCCTATTCATCCCTTGCGATCGCGATCGAGAATGCGGGTCTGGACGACATTCGCGTTATCGCCGATGAATTCCAGGACGGCGTCCCGGGCTACTACAGCGAAGAATATTTTGTCCGCAAGGATAGCGGCATCAACAAGGTCGAAGATCTCAAGGGCAAGGTCGTAGCCACAAATGCCGGAGGCAGCGCGGTCGATGTCGCCACCCGCGCCATGCTGAAGAAGCACGGGCTCGAAGACAAACGCGACTATACGATGATCGAGGCGCCGTTGCCGACGATGCCGGCCGTTCTTCTCGACAAAAAGGCCGACCTCATCCCGGCAGTGCTGCCGTTTTCATTCAATCCCAAGCTGCGCTCCGAGGGTAAAGTACTGTTCCGGCAGAGCGATGCGATCGGCGTCACGCAAATGATCGTCTGGACGGCGCGCAAATCGTTCATCGACAAGAACCGCGCCGCCATGGTCGATTTCATGGAGGACATGCTCCGGATCGTGCACTGGTATCTCGACCCCAAAAATCACGATGAGGTCGCGCAGATCGCGTCAAAGATCACCAAAGTGCCGCCGGAACGGTTCGGCTGGCTGTTCACCAAGCAGGATACTTACCGCGATCCCAACCTGCTCCCGAATCTCGACGCCTTGCAGAGAAACGTCGACATGACCCAGGACCTCGGCTTCGTGAAAAAGAAAATCGACATTAGAAAGTACGCCGACCTGAGTCTGGTGCAGGAAGCCGCCAAGCGGCTGAAATAATCCACTGCGTGCATTATCGAACTGGCCCCGGACTCATTCAGCCCGGGGCCTTTTCATTTCATCTAAATCCGCTTGAGAGGAATTGCGCCGAGAAAGTCGCGTTTGCCGATATCGGCACCAAGGTTCCGCAGGCATGCATAGGCCGCCGTCAGATGAAAATAGAAATTCGGCAACACGAAGTGATTAAGATAGTCGGCTCCTTTCATCTGGCCCTTGCTCGGTCCAAGCGGGAATGTGATCTCACGGTCTGACGCGGCATCGATGGCCTTCGGATCAAGAGTCTTGAGGAAGGCGATCGTCCTGCTGATCCGCTCCCTGAACTGATCCAGCGTCGTTTCGTTGTCTTCGAACTTTGGCGGTTCGATGCCGGCGAGTCGCGCCGAGCCATTCTTGGCCTGATCACACACGACCTGGATTTGCCGGCCCAGCGCGAACATATCTGGCGCCAGGCGCCAGCCGAGCAGGACTGAAGGTTCGACTTTTTTGACACCTGCGTAAGCCGCACCCTTGTCAAGCACAGCAAGCAGGGAGTTGAGGCCGATCTCGAAAACCGGCAGGGACGCTCGAGACATGGAAGTCATGAAACCGGAATCCTTGTAAGACGATTGAGAGAGGCCGGGACCATGCCCCGAAACCCACTGTTATTCAATCAAGCCTGTGGCGGCGACCGGTTGAACTGACGTAAAATAAGTCCATGCCGGATTCTGAAGATATACGGGTCAATGCGCGGACAGACACGACCGCAAGCCCGCCGCGCCGCGACGCTCTCCGCTGGGCCATTTGCCTCGCGTTTGCTTTTGGCCTGCACGCGGCGGGAGCTTGGGCGTTTCTCCTGTGGGATGAGACGCCGGACGCGGTTGCCAGCGCGCCGGTCATCATGGTCGAACTCGCGCAGGTCGCCGTATCGCCGGAAATCGCACCGGCTCGATTGCCGCCAGGGCCGGAGCAGCCTGAAGTACAGCCCGTCCCGGAATCTCATGCGAAAACCGAAATCGTGAAGCCTGAACTCGACCTTGAAGACAAAGGAGAACTGGTCGCTTCACAACCGGCACCGGCCGAAAAGCCGAATGAAACGAAGCAAAGGCAACGACGCACGCGGATTGCGACGGCTCCGGGTGCGGCGCACCAGCGTGCTCCCCGAACCATGTCTGACTTTCCCGGTTCGCCGACGGCAGACCCCAACGCGGTGCCGAATTGGAAATCGGCATTGGTGGCCCGGCTCGAGCGGTACAAGCGCTATCCCGCCGATGCGCAGATGCGTGATGAACATGGCGTTGCTCAGCTTGCCTTCAGTGTCGATCGCAGCGGATCGGTGCACCGTCCGCACATTGTGCGCAGCTCGGGCTCAAGCGCACTCGATCGCGAGACGATCGCGCTGGCGGAACGCGCGTCGCCAATGCCCCCACCCCCTCCGGAAGTGGCCGGGGCGCAGATCCCGATTGTTGTGCCGATCCGCTATAATGCCCGCTAAGGCTGCACTCTAAGCCGTCCGGCTGGCCGCGCTACCCGCAGCGACACAGCATTTCCAATCATCACCAGTACGGGGCCTGCAAGCTTGTCCCGCTCGAGCCGCTGCGGCAGATCGCCGATGGCCGCCGCAACAGAGGCCTGGTCCGGCCGCGTCGCGCGCGCAATTGCAACGGCGGGCGTTTGCGGATCGAGACCCTCGTCGATCGCTTTCTCAACAAGAGCCGCCAGCGTATGTGTCGGCATGTAGATTGCCGTGGTCGTCGCGGGGTCGGCAATGCTGCGCCAGTCGAGATCGCCGGGCAGCGCTCCGCTTTTGGCGTGGCCGGTGATGTATTGCAGCCGCCGCGCGTGTTCACGGCCGGTCAGCGGCATGCCGAGTGCCGCGGCTGCTCCCTGGGCCGCCGTGACGCCGGGCACGATATCGATAGCGATCTGCGCCGCCGCACAGGCCGCGATTTCTTCGGCGGCGCGCCCGAAGACCAGCGGATCGCCTCCTTTGAGACGAATGACACGCTTGCCTTGCCTTGCAAGGCCAACCATGAGCGCGTTGATATCGTCCTGCTTGCAGGACGGGCCAAACCCGGTTTTTCCGACCAGCATCTTTCTCGCCTCGCGTCGGGCAAAATCGAGCACGTCGCGCGATACCAGATCATCGAACAGGATCACGTCGGCGGACTGGAGAGCGCGCACCGCACGCAGTGTCAGCAGTTCCGGATCACCGGGCCCCGCCCCGACCAACGTGACCGAGCCG
>DATEKG010000132.1:0-32826 GCA_035277565.1 Pseudolabrys sp. | reverse complement strand
GCGATGGCTGGCGAAAGCAGGGCCGCCCGCGCTTAAGACGCCGTCTCGGGCGTGTTGAGGCGCAAAATTGTGCCATTGCCGTCACGATCGGCCGTGATGTATGCCCAGCGGCGACGTCCGTGCTCGGGCGTGGGAACGCGGAATAATGACCCTTTGGTTCGTAATTGCGTTGATGACGGCTGTGGCAATCTTTGCCGTGCTCTGGCCTCTCAGCCGTTTGGGTGAGTTACGGGGAGGCAATGACGCGGCCGTTTACCGCGACCAGCTCGAGGAAATCGACCGGGATAGCAAGACGGGCCTCATCGGCAAAGGCGAAGCGGAGGCTGCGCGCGTCGAAGTATCGCGTCGGCTTCTCGCCGCTGCCGATGCCGAGGAGCGCTCCCGAAGTGAGCCCGCTCAATCTTCAGTCCGTCGCCGCCGCGTATTGGCGATTTGCGCCATTCTAATTCTGCCTGCCATGGCCGTTACGCTTTACTCATTGCTTGGTTCTCCGCAACTGCCGGGTCAGCCGCTGGCAGACCGGTTGCGCGCGGCACATCAAGGCCGCTCAATTGCTGATCTCGTAACGCAGGTCGAAGCGCATCTCGCAAAGAATCCGGATGATGCCCGCGGGTACGAAGTGCTTGCGCCGGTTTATCTGCGTCTTGGTCGCTTCAGCGACGCGGTCATGGCTCGCCAAAAAATACTTAAGCTGAAGGGCGACAGCGCAGAGCGTGAAGCGGACCTCGGCGAGGCCCTCGTGGCCGCGGCCAACGGTATCGTTACGGCCGATGCAAAAACGGCTTTTGATCGAGCACTTGCGCTCAATGCAGACGAGCTCAAGGCTGAATTCTATTCTGGCTTGGCTGCCGAGCAGGATGGCGATCGCACAAAAGCGGCGTCGATATGGCGCGGCATGACTCAAAAGGCGCCGGCAGACGCAGCATGGCTGCCCGTGGTACGCGACGCGCTGGCTCGCGTCGAAGGAAAGCCTGCATCCGGCGCGAGGACTGGCCCGAGTGCGGACGATATTGCCGCGGCGGCCACAATGAGTGAAAAGGATCGCGGCGACATGATCCGCAGCATGGTGGCCAGGCTTGCCGCCAAGCTGAAGGAAGATGGCAACGATCTCGAGGGTTGGCAACGGCTGATGCGCGCTTATGTTGTTCTCGGCGAACGGGACAAGGCCAAGGAAGCCGCATCGAGTGCTAAACGGGCATTGGCGAGCGACCCCAACAAGTCTCGTCAGATAGAGGCAATCATCAGGAATCTTGGCCTCGAGAGCTGAAGGAACGCAATGACCCGTAAGCAACGACGCCTGGTTCTGATCGGCACAAGTCTCGGCGTGCTGGCGATCGCTGCCGCATTGGTGCTCAGCGCGTTGCGTGATTCAATAGTGTTTTTCAATTCACCAACAGATATTGCAGAGAAGAATATTTCTCCGGGAACGCGCATGCGCGTCGGCGGATTGGTCAAGCCGGGGAGCGTTCAGCGTGGCGACAATTTGCTGGTTCGCTTCGCGGTTACTGATGGCAGGACCGATATTCCCGTGCGCTACCAGGGGATCGTGCCTGACCTGTTCCGTGAAGGGCAGGGAGTGGTCGTTGAGGGCAAGGTCCAGTCGGGCGTGCTAGTCGCGGATACCGTGCTCGCCAAGCACGACGAGCGCTATATGCCGCGCGAGGTGGTTGACGCCCTGAAGAAAAGTGGACATTGGCAGGAGGGCGAAACGCGGAGCACGAAGGAGATATCGAAATGATCCCAGAACTGGGTCACTACGCACTCGTGCTCGCTTTGGCTCTCGGCCTTGTTCAGTCGGTTGCGCCAGTCTTGGGCGCTCGTGGGCGCGATCCGTCGCTCATGCTCCTGGCAAATTCGACTGCCGTGATGCAATTCGTCTTTGTTGCCATTTCGTTTGCGGCGCTCACGGCTTGCTACGTCACGTCGGATTTCTCCGTCGCGACGGTCTACGAAAATTCGCATTCGATGATGCCGTCGATATACAAGTTCACGAGCGTGTGGGGAAATCACGAAGGCTCAATGCTTCTGTGGGTTTTGATCCTTTCGATTTTCGGTGCGCTGGTCGCCGTTTTCGGCCGAAATTTGCCGGCGAGTCTGAAGGCCCACGTCCTGGCGGTGCAGTCGTGGATCGCGTCGGCCTTCTATCTCTTTATTCTCCTGACCTCGAACCCGTTTTTGCGGCTCGCGGAGGCGCCCATTGAGGGGCGAGACCTCAATCCAATCCTGCAGGATCCGGGGCTCGCGATACATCCACCTCTGCTCTACCTTGGCTATGTTGGCTTTTCCATCGCCTTTTCATTTGCGATCGCCGCGTTGATCGAAGGACGTATCGATGCCGCCTGGGCACGATGGGTGCGGCCATGGACCCTATTGGCGTGGATGTTCCTCACCTTGGGCATCGCGATGGGTTCTTACTGGGCGTACTACACGCTTGGTTGGGGCGGCTTCTGGTTTTGGGATCCGGTCGAGAATGCATCGTTGATGCCGTGGCTTGCCGGCACTGCACTTCTGCATTCGGCGGTGGTGATGGAAAAGCGTAACGCGCTGAAGATCTGGACCATCCTGTTGGCGATCCTGACATTTTCTTTGTCGTTGATAGGGACCTTTTTGGTCCGCTCGGGTGTCCTTACTTCGGTGCATGCTTTTGCCAGCGATCCGACGCGCGGCGTCTTTATCCTGGCGATCCTTGCTATTTTCATTGGAGGAGGGCTGACGCTCTTTGCCTGGCGCGCGCCGATGCTCAGGCAAGGTGGTTTATTCGCTCCGATCTCCCGCGAAGGCGCGCTTGTGCTCAACAATCTTCTTTTGACGACTGCCTGCCTCACGGTTTTCGTCGGGACGCTCTATCCTTTGGCGCTGGAGGCCCTGACGGGCGAGAAAATTTCCGTCGGGCCGCCATTCTTTAACCTGACCTTTGGGCCGTTGTTTGTGGCGCTTACATTTGCAATCCCGTTCGGCCCATTTCTGGCGTGGAAACGCGGCGATCTGTTTGGAGTTGCCCAGCGTCTCATGGCGGCTGTGGCGATCGGCGTCGCGACAATTGCGGCTATACTCCTGCTGCAGCAAGGCCGGGAAGTGCTCGCGCCATTTGGGGTCGGATTGGCTGTCTATGTCGTGATTGGGGCCGTTCTGGAACTGGTTGAACGTGTCGGCCTGTTTCGGCTGCCGACAGCCGTTGTGCGGGCGCGTGCAGCCGGATTGCCAAGGTCCGCCTGGGGCACGGCCGTCGCACATTGCGGAATTGCAGTGTCGATGTGTGGAATTATATGTGCGGCTGCATGGGGCACTGAAAGAATCGTTGCGATGAAGCCAGGAGAGACGGTGTCGCTTTCGGGCTATGATCTCAGATTTGAAGGTTTAATTCAGCGACCGGGTCCAAACTACACCGCCGTAGTGGCGTCGTTCGATGTGCGTGCCGGCGGGGTGTCAATCGGATCGATGGATCCGTCAAAACGCAACTTTGCTTCCCGTGGTATGTCGACAAATGAGGCGGCATTGATGGCGCGCGGGCTGGGCCAGCTTTATTTGTCGCTCGGCGACGTCAATAATGATGGGTCAATTGCAGTCCGACTCTATTTCAAGCCGATGGTTCTGCTCATTTGGATAGGCGCGGTGCTGATGGCCTTCGGTGGAGCTCTTTCATTGTCGGATCGCAGGTTACGAATCGGTGCGCCAAAACCGGCGACCCGGTCAGCGCTCCAGCCTGCTGGTTGAATCATGCGGCGCCTCCTCTTGACGATTGTCGCGGCTGCAATCCTGGCAACGCCCGGTATCGCTTTTGCTGTTCAGCCCGACGAAATGCTCAAAGACGCGACTCTTGAGGCGCGTGCGCGGACCCTGTCGCGCGAGTTGCGATGCATGGTTTGTCAAAACCAGTCGATCGACGACTCGGAGGCGCCCCTGGCGCGTGATATCCGGATTTTGGTCCGCGAACGTTTGACCAAGGGTGATACAGATCAGCAGGTCCTCGACTACCTGGTCGCGCGGTACGGTGAATTCGTTTTGCTCAGGCCCAAGCTCGAGTGGAGCACGGCCCTGCTATGGGGAATTCCGCCGTTAGCGCTGTTGGCAGGCACTCTTGGACTCGTGCTGATGGCCCGAAGGCGCAAATTAATTGCAGGCGAAGGTGCGACACTTACTGCCGCCGAAGAAAGCCGCCTTGCGACTTTGGTCGACCGGGGTCGTGTTGACCGTTGATCTGCAATGAGAATTTAGGCAGCAACAACGAGCCATCACCTTACCAAAGTTTAATCCCACCGACAGGACGCAGTAAGGCTCAAATCCCCATCTTCAGGTTCGAAACAGTGCGCAGATGCGCTTACGAATTCTGGAGATTCCTGATGCCGAGCGTCACCCCCCCTCAAAATCAAAAGAGCCGTCGGTCCTTGTCTCTCCGTCGCGCCATTCTCCTTGCAACTACGATCGCCGGTCTAGGTGCAGCCGCATTTGTCGTCGCCCCCGACCTGAGTGCGATAGGCGGTTACCCGGTTGCGCTTGCGCAAAATTTGTCGGAGCAGGCTCATAAGCTGCAGGCCCCGGTCGGCTTTGCGGACATCGTCGAAAAGGTCAAACCGGCCGTCATTTCGGTACGCGTCAAGGTCGACGGCGGTTCACAAACCAATGGCCTTGGAAACAACAACGAGGTGCCGCCGGGCTTGCGTGAATTTTTCCGGCGCTTCGGAATGCCCGATCTCCCGGAGGGCATGCCGCACAGCCAGAATCACAGCATCATTACCGGCCAGGGCTCGGGCTTTTTCATCTCGGCTGACGGATATGCTGTGACGAACAATCACGTCGTCGAAAAGGCCGAAAGCGTGCAGGTGACCACCGACGACGGACGGACGCATCATGCAAAGGTTATCGGCACAGATCCGCGCACCGATCTCGCCCTGATCAAGGTCGATGGCGGCCCGTTCCCGTATGTCAAGTTATCGGACAAGGCACCGCGCATCGGCGATTGGGTGCTGGCCGTTGGTAATCCGTTTGGTCTCGGCGGCACTGTTACTGCAGGTATCGTGTCGGCTCGTGGGCGTGACATCGGCGCCAGTGCTTATGATGACTTCATCCAGATCGATGCGCCGGTTAACAAGGGCAATTCGGGCGGACCAACCTTCGACACCGATGGCAACGTCATCGGCGTGAATACGGCAATATTCTCTCCGTCTGGCGGATCGGTCGGCATCGCGTTTGCAATCCCGTCGGATACGGTGAGCAGCGTAATTGCGCAGCTCAAGGATCACGGTTCTGTGACGCGGGGCTGGATTGGCGTTCAGATTCAGCCGGTGACACAGGACATTGCCGATAGCCTGGGCCTCAAAAAAGCGGAGGGAGCCCTTGTCGCCGAACCACAAGCCAATAGCCCGGCTCAAAAGGCGGGAATTGAAGCGGGCGATGTCATCACGGCTGTCGATGGCAAGGAAGTGAAGGATGCGCGCGATCTTGCTAAAAAGATCGGAGCGTTGGCGCCGAAGACGTCAATCAAGCTGACGGTGCTGCATAAGGGATCCGAGAAGACCCTAACGCTCACGCTTGGCGAAATGCCGAACACGAAGGAAGCACGTGCTAATTCCGAGGATGGAAGCAGCGGTGCCGATCTCGGCAAGCTCGGCCTCACCCTTGCTCCGGCGGCCCGGGTTGCCGGCGCAGGTTCAGAAGGCGTCGTGGTGACGGGAGTGGACAATGGCGGAGTGGCGGCCGATCACGGCTTCTCGACCGGCGACGTTATTCTCGAGATTGCCGGCAAATCTGTTTCAACTCCTGCCGATGTGCGCGAAGTAATCAAGACATCGCGCAATGAAGGCAAGCACACCGTCCTCGTTCGGGTGAAAAAGGGCGACAGCATGCGATTTGTTGCCCTTCCGCTTGGACGCGGCTGAACACGGAATTGGGGACGTCCCGCCGGCATCCGTCGCCCCCGCCGGTGGTCCGACCTCAACGGGGCGGGCTTCATGCCCGTCCCGGCAAAATTCGGAAGATGGTTCCCCGCGATTGGGGCCGCTTTCCGGCCGAGCTCCGACCCTGGCATCCGTCGCCCCCGCTGGGGTGGAGTCGTTGAGGGGGTGGCGGTTTCCGCCACCCCCTCGCGTACGAAAATGCGGATAGATTCCCGGGAGGGAGTTGACCCTGCCACCGAAATGACTGGAATTGGTGTGACCGATGCCCACTTATGCGGATATTAACGGGCAACGCTCCTTCGGCCGAGGGGCCGATGCGCAACCGGATCGGGTCACAATGCGCCTTCTCGTCATAGAGGATGATCGCGACGCAGCAGACTACCTTGTCAAAGCGTTCCGCGAAGTAGGGCACGTGGCAGACGCCGCGACCGACGGGGAAGACGGCCTGGCGATGGCCCTTGATGGCCAATACGACGTACTTATCGTAGACCGCATGTTGCCAAAGAGGGACGGCCTTGCCGTGATCGGCACCCTGCGTGGGAAGGGCATCCAAACTCCGGCATTAATCCTTTCGGCACTCGGGCAGGTCGATGATCGGGTCAAAGGATTGCGGGCAGGCGGCGATGATTATCTCTCCAAGCCATATTCTTTCTCAGAACTGCTCGCGCGCACGGAAGTGCTGGCGCGACGGCGTATCGGCCGCAACGAAGAAACGCATCTTCGCGTTGGCAATCTGGAGCTCGACCGGCTATCGCATCAGGTGCGCCGCGGCGATGAGGAAATATCGCTTCAACCACGTGAATTCCGCCTTTTGGAATATTTAATGCAGCACGCAGGTCAGGTGGTGACCCGCACAATGTTGCTGGAAAACGTATGGGACTATCATTTCGACCCCCAAACCAATGTAATTGACGTCCACATCTCGCGCTTGCGGTCAAAAATAGATAAAGGTTTCTCCCAGCCGCTTCTGCATACGGTCCGCGGCGCGGGATACATGGTACGTGACGGCGCTCGGTAAACTATTTCGGACGACCACATTTAAGCTGACGCTGGTCTATCTGACCGTATTTGCGTTGTTCGCTGCGTTTCTGCTCGGCTATTTCGCCCTCAATACGCGGCGCCTCATCACCGAACAGATCACGGACACCGTCAACGCCGAAATTACCGGTCTGTCGGAGCAGTACCGGCTGGGCGGCATCAGACGGCTGGTCATTGTCGTCGACGCGCGCGCGCGCCGTCCCGGTTCAAGCCTCTATCTTGTCACGACCTTTGCGGGTGAGGCGCTTGCCGGCAATGTGACGGCATTGCCGCCCGGTACGCTGGATAATCCCGGATGGACGGAAACAGCCTACCGCCGTCTTGATGAAGCGGATGCCGCCGAGCACCCGGAGCATCACGCTCTTGTCCGCGTTTTCCAGTTGCCCGGCGGATTTCGCTTGCTCGTCGGGCGCGACCTCGATGAACGTGAGCGTCTTTACAACATCGTGCTTTCAGCAGGGCGGTGGTCGATAGCGATCGTCATCATTCTTGGGTTGGCCGGCGGCCTGTTCGTGACGCGGCGCGTTCTTCGACGAGTCGATGCAATGACCGAGACGACCCGAACAATCATGCAGGGAGATCTCGGCGGACGATTGCCTGTTGCGGGGACAGGCGATGAGCTGGATCGACTTGCCGAAAACCTCAACATTATGCTCGATCGCATCGAAGCGCTTATGCGCGGCCTCAAAGAGGTATCGGACAATATCGCGCACGACCTGAAGACGCCTCTGACGCGATTGCGGAACAGGAGCGAGCAGGCACTGCGCTCTGCCAGCAACGAGGCAGAATATCGTACGGCTCTTGAAAGCACGATTGAAGAATCTGACGGACTTATCCGAACCTTCAACGCATTGCTGATGATCGCACGCGCGGAATCCGGACAAGCGCGAGATGACATGAGCGAATTCGACGCTGCCGAAATAGCGCGTGACGTCGGCGAGCTTTATGAGCCGTTGGCCGACGAAAAGGGAATTGCCTTGAAGGTGGAGGCCGACGCGCCCGCGCCGGTCGTCGGAAATCGCGAGTTGATTAGCCAGGCATTGGCGAATCTCGTCGACAACTCCATCAAATATGCCGGGCCTCACGACGGCGTTGCGAACGGCGTACCTTTGCAGATTGTGGTTCGTGCGTTGGCCGAAGGCGACCGAATATTGCTCACTGTGAGCGACAGCGGCCCGGGAATTCCGGAAGACGATCGCGGTCGTGTTGTTGAACGCTTTGTGCGGCTTGAGCAAAGCCGGTCGCAACCGGGCTCCGGTCTCGGTTTGAGCCTGGCCGCCGCGGTTGCGCGCCTGCATGGAGGCGAGTTGACGCTTTCCGATAATGCACCCGGCCTCAAGAGTATTATTGCTCTCCCACGCGGTGGGCCGGTACAAGTCGCCGGATGACGAAACCTGCGAGACGCAGCACACGGCGAAAAACTGCCGTCCGGAAGAAAGCAGGCACGACGTTAGCGCATGGTACGCCGCTCGCCGAGCTTATTACGGCGGCACCGCTGCCGGTTGAGGCTGAGTCGGCCCGCGCCCGTGTCGCCGGCTGGCTTCAAAGCGTGGAGCCCGCAATCGGCAAATCGCTCAGAGCGTTGCTCACGGAATGGCCGAACGTGGAAACCTTGTTGGCCGGGCTCGCGGAACATTCTCCTTACCTTTGGGCTTTGGCCAGTAGCGAGCCGGCCCGTCTTTTGCGCCTGCTTCAAACGGATCCGGAATGGCGATTTGCGGCGATCCTGGCCGACACCGGTCGTCGCGCGGCAGCCAGCACAGACGAGAACGAAGCCGCGCGCCTTCTTCGCCACATGAAATCCGAGGCCGCTTTGTTGATTGGGCTCGCCGACATCGGCGGTATCTGGCCGGTTATGCGGGCAGCCAAGGCGCTGACGGAAGTTGCCGACGCGGCGGTCTCAGCGGCAACCCAGTTTGTCCTCGCTGAGGCAGTTCGCGCGGGTCGCTTGCAGCCGAAGGAAAAATCGAACCCCCAGGCCGGCAGCGGATACATCGTACTTGCGATGGGTAAGATGGGTGCGTTCGAGCTTAATTATTCAAGCGACATCGACCTGATCGTCTTTTACGATCCGTCCGCACCCGCCCTGCCGAAAGATACGGAACCGTCGACCCTTTTTGTACGAATTACGCAGCGTTTGGTGAAACTGCTGCAGGCGCGCACTGCGGATGGCTATGTATTTCGGACCGATTTGCGGCTGCGCCCGGATCCTGCGTCAACGGCAATCGCAATTTCCACACCTGCGGCGCTGTCGTACTACGAAAGTACGGGACAAAATTGGGAACGCGCTGCGATGATCAAGGCACGTCCCTGCGCAGGCGATATCGCCGCCGGCAATGCAGTCCTCCAAGACCTGGCGCCGTTCGTGTGGCGAAAATATCTGGATTTCGTCGCGGTCGCTGATGTTCACGCGATGAAACGGCAAATCAACGCCTATCGCGGTCACGGAGAGATTGCCGTTGAAGGTCACAACATAAAGCTTGGACGGGGCGGCATCCGCGAAATCGAATTCTTTGCGCAGACTCAGCAGTTGATTGCGGGAGGACGAAATCCGGGATTGCGTGACCCCGACACGCTTACCACCCTCGACAAGTTGTGCGACGACAAGTGGATCGATGGCGACGCCCGCGATGCGATGAAGGAAGCTTACTGCTTCCTGCGGCTCGTCGAACATCGCTTGCAAATGATCAATGACGAACAGACGCAAACGCTTCCGGCCGATCGAGCCGATCTTGAGCGGTTCGCACGGTTTCTCGGCTTCGCAAACCGGAATTTGTTTGCGGAAACCCTGATTAGTCATCTTGAGAACGTACAGTACTACTATGGCCGTCTGTTCGAAAAATCGAATGAGGCCGACAGCCCTCAACTGGCTTTCCCTGCCGGCGCCGACGACCATAAGACGCTTGACCGGCTTTCAACGCTCGGCTTCCAGTCGCCCCTCGAAACATCGAGCATTGTCAGACATTGGCTCAGTGGTGGGCATAGGTCGCTGAAGGGAGAGGCTGCGCAAGATCAACTTCGAGCCCTGATACCGTCGCTGTTGGAGCATTTGGCGCGAACCGACAATCCGGGCAAAGCATTGGTGTTGCTCGACCAATTCTTCGCGAATCTGCACGGCGCCGCGCGACTTCTGTCACTGCTGCGCCAAAATCCGGAACTGATCGCCTTGATCATGCTTGTGCTCGGTATCGCACCACGGTTGGGCGACACGCTGGCGCGTCACCCCCAAGTGATGGACGCGATGGTCGATCCAAGTTTTTTTGGTGCCTTGCCAAGCGAAATTGAGCTCGGCAATCGCTTTGACGCCGCTCTCGAGCAGTCGCGCTACGATGAAGATTTGCTCGAACGTATTCGAATGTTCGGGCTCGAATATATGTTTCTGATTGGAGTTCGTATTCTGTCAGGCACGATTACTGCCCGCCAGGCGGGTCGCGCCTATGCCGGCCTTGCTGATGCAATTATTCGTATCGTGCATCCCGCGGTCACCGACAATTTTGCCAAATCATATGGACATATGAAGAAAGAGGAGTCTGCCGTTGTCGCGCTGGGGAAGCTCGGCGGATACGAAATGACCGCAACATCGGATCTCGACTTGATACTCATTTACGATTTCGATGATACAAGCCAGGAGTCGGATGGTCCGCGGCCACTTTATGGGACTCAATATTTTGCACGTCTGACTCAGAGACTCATCAACACTCTGACCGCCCAAACCAATCATGGTGCGCTTTACCAGGTCGATATGCGGCTGAGGCCATCGGGCCGCTCAGGACCACTTGCTACACGGCTCGATAGTTTCGCTGCATATCAGGACAACGAGGCCTGGACGTGGGAACACATGGCGTTGACCCGTGCACGGGTCATTTCCGCCTCGCCGGAATTTGAGCAGCGGGTTGAACAGGTTATCCGCGAGGCTCTGTGCCGGCCCCGTGATTCGGCTTTAATTGCGGGGGACGTTGTTGAAATGCGCGCGGCAATCGCCAGGGAAAAAGGCGATCACGAACGTTGGGATCTCAAATATGTCGCCGGCGGGTTAATCGACATCGAATTTATCTCACAATATCTGCAACTCATTCACGCACATCGATTGCCCGCCATCCTCGACACCACGACGACACGTGCGCTGGACCAGGCATGGAAACTTGGTGTCTTGGCTGTTGAAGACGCGGAGGTTCTTCGCCCTGCCGCCAGGCTCTATCACGATCTGACGCAAATTCTGCGCTTATGCCTGCCGGGGCCTTTTGATGCAAAGGCCGCCGGCCCGGGACTGCTTCGATTGCTTTGCCGTGCGGCGGATGTACCGGATTTTGCGACGCTTGAGGCCACTCTTGTAGAAACACAGGCAAAAGTCCGTGCGAGCTTCGTTAGGATATTAGGAAGAGCCCCGTGAGGCAGCCTTATGCTGCCTCGTCTCGTGGCAGAAGACATTGCGGCTCGAGTGGTAGCCGTACGACGACCAGCGTTCCTTTGCCGAGTGTCGAGCGAATTCGCATTTGACCGCCGTGGAGTTCAACCAGTGATTTCGCAATTGCAAGCCCGAGGCCAGAGCCCTGGTGGACTTTGGTGAGCTGGCTTTCCACTTGTTCGAATGGTCTTCCGAGACGGCTGAGAGCTTCTTTGGCAATTCCAATCCCGGTATCGGCGATCGCCAGCGTGACGCATCGGCCTGTGGACCGTCCTCGAACCGTAACGCGGCCGTGTGCCGGCGTGAATTTAACCGCGTTTGAAAGAAGGTTGAGTACGATCTGTTTGAAGGCTCGGCGATCTGCTCGCAGTTTCAATTGAGGAGAGATACGGGATACGAGCCGCAACTGTTTGTCGTGCGCGCGCGCGGCTACGACGCGTATTGCTTCGTTGAACAGGGTATCGAGATTCAGGTCTTCGAAGTCGAGACGGAGCCGTCCCGCCTCGATTTTCGACATATCCAGAATGTCGTTGATAACCTCAAGTAAATACTGACCGCTGTCCCGAATGTCGGAGCAGTATTCATGGTATTTTTCCGCACCGAGCGGGCCAAACATGCCAGATTCCATAATCTCAGAAAAACCGATGATGGCATTGAGCGGTGTTCGCAGCTCGTGACTCATATTTGCGAGAAATTTCGACTTCGCCTGATTGGCTTCCTCAGCGCGCGTTTTTTCTTCCGCATATTTCTCGGCAAGTTCTGCCGAGCGCCGCTGTGATGCACGCAAATCTGTGACGCTCGCCATCAGGCGTTTCTCGCTGTCGATCAGTTTCTCTTCGTGGGTTTTCAATGCGGTAATGTCGGTTCCGACTGATACATACCCGCCATCTTTGGTGCGCCGCTCGCTGATCTGGAGCCAACGACCATCCTCGAGCTGGGCTTCGAATGTCCGCGCTCCAGGGGCACGCGGCCCTGCACTGACGATCTTGTTTCGGACGACCGGCTTGCTGCCGGCGGCTACTACAGATTCATAGGATGCGCCGACGGTAATGGCTTCGTCAGAAAGGTTATGCAGCTCCTGAAAATTGGAATTGCACAGGACAAGGCGGTTTTCCGCGTCCCAAAGGACAAATGCCTCGGGGATTGTTTCGATTGCGTCACGCAAGCGCATATCGGCTGCCACGGTTTTCTCGACGAGGCTTTTTTGCTCGGTAATGTCGACGGCAATTCCGATTAAGTGCAGTCCTGGCTCACCAGGCTGACGGGCCAATTCGCAACGCGCACGCAGCCACACCCAATGGCCGCTGGCGTGGCGCATGCGAAACGCGTGATCGATGGTCGTTGTTGTCGTCGTCGTTTCCGCGAGTTCGACTGCAAGGTCGTAAAGCCTAACATCGTCGGGATGCACAAGCGCACTGACGTCACCGAACGACAGAAGATCGTTCGTGCTCTCCAGTCCAAGAATTTCGAACATCGACTGGGACCAAAAAATGCGGCCGCGCGCAAGGTCCCAGTCCCAAAGTCCGCAGCGCCCGCGGTTGAGGGCGGTATCGATCCGGGTGCGAACCGTCTCGTAGATGAGATCGGCTTCGCGCGCCCTCGTTGCCTGCCAGTGAAACGCAAATCCGAGGATAAGAACGACAAAGCCGGTCGTCGACGACAGGGTGATTGTGAGCGTGGTCAATGAACGCCAGGCGGCGAGGGCGGCCGCGCGGGGCTGAATGACCGCAAGCTCTCCGAGCGGCGCACTCAGCATCCGCACCGTGACGAGTGCGCGAGTGCCCTCGGGCAGGGTCAATTCCATTACACCCGCCTCGGCGCCGAATGTCGTCAGAGGTTGCGCGGGGCCGATGAGGTCGATGAGACGGCGGCCGACCGTCGCGGCCGTGTCCGGAACCGCGGCCGTCACGATGCCATCCGCATTTGTCAGCAGGAATTGGCGGCCGGCGGTCAACGCCCAGCCCGGTAAAGCGTCGGACAGCACCCGGAGGGGCTGCGCGGCCGCGGCGTTAGCCTTCCTGGCCGGCTGCCGGAGGCGCTCGGCGGCGAGATCGGCCGCGGCCTCGATTGATACCATCTCGCCGTTCAGCGCCTGGCGGCGATGGTCGAGGATCTGCACGATAGCGCCGACACAGATTGTCGCGAGAAAGGCAATGATGAGGGCCGGAACAGCCCGGCGGAGCAGAGGCTCGGCATTCAGCAGACGCCGGTATGTGGGCTTGGCAATTGATTGCGCGAGGCCCTTGATCGAATCCGGACGTGCAGACGCACTCGCCGTAGCGGCGCGCGCCATCATGGGCCTCCCTTCGGAATTTCCCCAGTCACCCTCGAAACGGAAGGATGTGCCGCATCTCTTCCCGAATCACCTGCCGATTGGAATCGATAGCCCGTGATTTGTCGAGAGTCGGAAGAGTCAATTGTTTAAAAATTGTTACGCACGGTTTGTTTTTGCCACACCGAATGACATGGCGAGCCGGTTCACGGGGCGGCAAGAGCCCGCTCGACAATGTCGGAGAGGTCCCTGGATATGCCGGATGACGTCCGAATGCGGTCAAGGGCTGCTTCGGCCTTCATGCGGCGCGCATCCTCCAGCGTTCGCCAGCAGCGGAAAGACGTCGCTAGACGGGCAGCAATTTGCGGATTCCTGGGGTCGAGCTCCAGGATCGCCTGGGCAACGAAATCGTAGCCGGCGCCGTCAGCCCGATTGAATTGTGTCGCGTTTCCCTGCGCGAAGGCGCCGATAAGAGCACGGACCCTGTTGGGATTGGACATCGAGAATGCCGAGTGAGTGGTAAGAGCGCGAACCTGGGCAAGCGTATTCCGGTCCGGGATTACCGCCTGCAAGGTGAACCATTTGTCGATCACCAGCGCATCGTCGACATAGCGGTCGTAGAAGTCGGTGAATGCCGCATTGCGTTCCGGGACATCATGCAGCGACAGCGTCGACAGCGCCGCCATACGGTCGGTCATGTTGTCGGCTTCGCGGTACTGACGCACAGCGCGCGCGATGGCCGAAGCTTCCCCGGCAGCCGCCAGAAGATCGAGGGCGACATTTCTTAACGCGCGCGAGCCCGCACTTTTGGAATCGGGTGAATACCCGCCGCTCAGCGTCATCTGCTGATAGGAGGTTGTCAGCGCCCCTTCGAGGCGGCTGCCCATGGCGGCGCGGAGCGCAGAGCGAGCCCGGAAAATAGCGTCCGGATCGATGTCCCTGCCGATCTCACGCGCAATGTCGCTTTCGCTGGGAGGCGACAGCGCCAGGGCAACAAAGGCTGGCTCCATTGCCTTGTTTTCGATGACGGAGGTGAAGGCGCGCATCAGTTGATCATCCGTGCGCATGGGCCGTCCCTCGCGCCCCGCAGCGGAATTGTCGACGAGGCTACGCAGGGAAATGGTCTGGAGCGCCTGCCAGCGGTTGAACGTATCGCTGTCAAAGGCAGCCAAAAAGGAAAGCTGGCTGTCGGTGAGATCGGTAACGAGCTTGACCGGAGCCGAAAAGCCTCGATTCACCGATGGAGTCGGGCGCTCGCCAATATCTGTAAATTCGAAACGTCCTCTCGGCTCCGAGAGAATAATATGTCCGCCTGCTAAAGCACGGCCGTCGCGCGATTTGAGCGGCAGGTCGCGGCCGTCGCTGCCGACAAGCGCAAGAGACAGCGGGATGACCATAGGTTCTTTCGCAGGCTGACCCGGCGTGGGAGGGACCGTCTGCTCGCATTCAAGGGTGTAGGTCTTGCGCGCTTCGTCATAGGCGCCACGGACGGTCACTTCGGGCGTGCCGGCCTGGCTGTACCAGCGCATGAATTGTCTGAAGTCGGATCCGCTGGCATCTGCAAAACATTGGACAAACTGCTCGACCGTGGCTGCTTCGCCGTCGTGGCGTGAAAAGTACAAATCCATGCCGGCACGAAACTTCTTTTTGCCGATCAGGGTCTGAATCATGCGTACGAGTTCGGCGCCCTTTTCGTAGACGGTCGCCGTATAGAAATTGTTGATCTCCCTGTAAGTTTCGGGGCGCACCGGGTGTGCCAGCGGTCCGGCATCTTCGACAAACTGCGCCGCCCGAAGCGCGCGGACATCGGCAATGCGTTTCACCGCGCGGGATCGCATGTCCGAAGAGAACTCCTGATCGCGGAAAACGGTCAGTCCTTCTTTGAGACAGAGCTGAAACCAGTCGCGGCATGTGATGCGGTTGCCCGTCCAGTTGTGGAAATATTCATGCGCAATCACGGCTTCGATATGCGCGAAGTCGGCATCGGTTGCGGTTTCGGCGCTGGCAAGCACGTATTTGTCGTTGAAGATATTGAGACCCTTGTTTTCCATGGCCCCCATATTGAAATCGGAAACAGCGACGATCATGAACACATCGAGGTCGTATTCGCGGCCGAAGGTCTGCTCATCCCACCGCATGGCGCGCTTGAGCGCGTCCATTGCATAGGCACAGCGCTTTTCCTTGCCATGCTCGACATAGATCCGCAGCGCGACGTTGCGCCCCGTCATGGTCGTGAATCGATCTTCGACACAAGCCAGGTCGCCACCAACCATAGCGAACAAATATGATGGTTTGGGGTGTGGATCATGCCAGACAGCAAAATGACGCCCGTCCGGCGCCTCTCCGGTTTCGATGAGATTGCCATTCGCCAGCAGGACAGGGGCCTCCGATTTGCCGGCTTCAATGCGGGTTGTGTAGACGGCCATGACATCAGGCCGGTCGGGGAAATAGGTAATGCGGCGAAAGCCTTCGGCTTCGCACTGAGTGCAATAGGTGCCGCTTGACCGGTAAAGTCCGGACAGTTGGGTGTTGGCAGAAGGATCGACAAGCGTCTCGATCTGGAGCTTGAACGGGCCGCGGGGCGGCTGATGAATTGTCAGGCCGTCCGGCGTCGCGACATAGCTCTCGGGGGGCAGCTGGCTGTCATCAACTGCCAGCAATGCCAAGGTTAGTCCATCTCCATCCAGCACAAGCGAGACCGCATCGGATTCCGGACGAGGTCTCAATGCGAGGGTGGTCCGCACCCTGGTCTGGTGCGGATGCAACGTTACATCGAGCATGACGCTGTCGACCAACCAGTCGGGCGGACGATAGTCCTTCAAGCGAATGGGTTGCGCGATATCAGTACGCATGTGTCTGGTCTAGGAGTTCCCGCGTAAACTCGAAAATTGCCATCGCGACAGCTCGCTTCCCATAGCCGGTAGCCTGTTGTGTGTGCAATAGCGGCGCAAAGGTGCGTCGATACTTCAGCCGCGGTGCCGTCGTCGCGCTGACACAAACATTCCATGTTCTTCATCGGAACGATCTCCGGTCGCCTACGTTGGCTCCTGGTTGGCGGGGAAAATCCTGGAGGCAACGAGGGTGCGGTTTGTGGCGCTCGATTCGTGGCGGGGAATTTGCGCGCTCCTCGTCGTTCTGTTCCATTTCAATGATGCACTTTCGACTTCGCTCGGAGCGTCGCTCTTCATCCGAAATGCATATTTGTTTGTCGATTTCTTCTTCGTGTTGAGCGGTTTCGTACTTTGCCATGGATACCGGGACACGATTTCGGGAAAATTGGACTTCGGGACGTTTGTTGTGCGGCGTTTTGCGCGCGTGTGGCCGGTGCATGCCGTGGTGCTCGGCGTTCTCGTTACATTCATTGCGATTGTCAGTCATATGCCGCATCCCGCGGATCTTTCTCTCACTTGGCGCCATGACAGTTATTCAATTGCAGCTGTTTTACCGAGTCTGGCGCTGCTCAACGCGTTCGGATTTGTCGGCTCTGTCTGGAACGGGCCGGCCTGGAGCATCGGCGCCGAATTCTACGTATATCTCTTGTTTGCGCTCACACTCATTCTCTTCAGTCGGCGTCTGGTCGTGGCTTGCGTCGTTCTGTCGGCCGCGGCCCTTGCGGTGATCTTCTGGTGTGCGCCCGATTTTATGAACAGTACGTGGGACTACGGCGCGATTCGCTGCGTGGCCGGATTTTTCGCCGGCGTCGTTGCCTATCACTGTTACGAGCGTTGCCGGCCACGCGAACCGGTCGGCGCAACGATCGTGGAGGTGACGGCCGCGATGGGAGGTTTCGTCTTTGTCATCTATGCGGGCGCCGGACCGAACTCTGTTGCGGCGACCAGCCTCGCGGCCCCATTTGTATTCGGAGCCATCGTGGTCATCTTCGCGTGTGAGAACGGGTTGCTTTCGCTGGCGCTGCGTGCCAGGCCGTTCAAGGCATTGGGCCGATATTCATTCTCGATCTATCTCGTCCACCAGCCATTACTGATCATGTTTTGCTATCTGGCTTGGCTCGCGGGCTATCATTCCGACGCGTTCGCCGCACGCGGCGGTCAATCGATCCAGTCGCCTGATTTGATACTTGCGGATTTTGTGTTGGCCGTGGTGCTCATCGCGGCCGGCGTTTATCGGTTTGTCGAGGTGCCTGCACGGAAATATTTAAACAGGTTTGCCGACGAGTCATCCGGCTGGGCTCGCGCGCCGCGTTCAATGCAGGCCCCGGCCTAACGTGCGGGCTCCGCGTGACCGATAACGCGCTTGATGGCCGGCGACTTATGCCTTAGCGAACGTTCCAATGCATCCACGTTTTCATGCACGTTCTGCACGCTCATAGCCGGATCGACACGGCAATGAAAATTGACAATTTCGCCTTCATCGGTTTCCCGAACCCGAACATCGTGTACATCCCGGATTTGGCGGCTGATGGCGGCGAATTCCGAAAGCGCGGCAGCAACGGCCTTCACGCGCTCCGGTGCAGCCTCGCGGCCAGAAGCGTCTTGTGGCTGCAATGGTTCGATATGCGTTTCGACCTCGACGTCAGGCCCGAGTTCGCCGGCGATTGCACTCTCAAGGCCGTCGGCCACTTCGTGCGCGGCCTGGAGCGTGAGCTTTCCATCGACTTCCAGATCGAGCGAGACGGCAAGCTTGTCCCTGAGCTCGTGGACAGTGACATGATGAACCGCCAGTGCGCGGTTGCGTGCGATGACCATTACACGATCGAGCAGTGTTTCGGTGTTGAGCGCCACTGGGTCAGTCGTGATAACCGGCTCGGCGCCCGGTATTTGTGTGCGCAGCGACTCCGCAATCGAATCCTTGATTGCCCTGACGCGATCGAGAGGCAGCGTGCGGCTGACGGCGACAGTCATGTCAATGAAGGTTTTCTCGCCCACGGCCCGTACCCGAATTCGCTCGACGGCGACGACGCCGGGAACACGCGATGCCACAGCGGCGACTTTCTCCGCCGAGCCGGGCGGGGCAACGTCAGTCAGCGTGTCAATGGTGCGCTTGCCGAGCCGCCATCCGGCGAAGCAGACAAGGACTGCGACGACCAATGCGGCTGCGGAATCCGCCCAAGCCAGGCCGAACCGGACGCCGACAAGTCCGATCAGCACGGCCGATGATGACCAAAGATCAGAAGAGAAATGCAGGGCGTCAGCCTCGAGCGCATGGCTTGATGTCTTTTCCGCTGTTCGAGAAAGCGCGCGCGCACGGAAAAAATCCACCACGATCGATACGGCAATGACTCCGAAGGCCCAGACAGTCGCTTCCACGACGTGGATCTCGTGGGCGAAAAGCCTCTGGATTGCCTCCCAGATCACGACGCCGGAGAGCAGAAACAGCAGTGCGGTTTCTGCGAGCGCCGATACCGCCTCGACTTTGCCGTGCCCGTAATGATGTTCTTCGTCGGCGGGCTTCCCGGATATGCGGACGGCGATATAGGTCATCACCGTCGCACCGAGGTCGATGAGCGAATGGCCGGCTTCCGACAGGATTGCAAGGGATCCGGTTGTGAAGCCCACGACTCCCTTTGCCAGAGTGAGACCGGCAGAGGCGGCTATAGAGGACAGGGCGACCTGTTCTTTTTCGGTTGGCATTTGGCCGCCGGTCTAGCGCAACCCGCATTAAATTTCGAGGACAGTCGGAGACAGGGCGCCACACGCCGATAATGCTGTCATACCGGCCTTGACCTTGGCCGCCAACCTCCAAACCGGTCTTTCGGATGCTTCTAATGAGCGGGTGCTGATGACAGCGTCAGACAGCGGCATGCGAGGGAGCCTGATTCGGAACAAGAAGATGCGGAACGCCATCGCCGATCACATCGGGTCAGGCCGCCGATTTCAGCGCGGCGCCAATCGCCGTCACTTCTTCCAAAGCGCGGGGTCCGCTAAATGTGAGAGCCAATTCGTCGATCCCCATTGACCGGTATTCCTGCGCCCGCGTCAGGCATTGGTCGGGGGTGCCGGAGAGGGAAAAGGCCGCAACATAGCGGTCATCGAGCACGGCGGAGGCTCTTTCGCCCGCAAGGATACGGCGTGAACAGCTTGAAAATTCGTCCGCGCCGATATTGATGCCCGCGAGCAGCGCCTCTTTTGCGGATTGAAGTTTCTGCCCGAGTTGCCAGAACCGCGGCAGCATTTCCCCGATTGCAAGCTTGGCGGCGTCGAACGCTTCGGCCGAAAGCGCGCGCGTCGCGCACGGCATATACTGAACGACCTTGCCAGGCGTCGCTCGTCCAGCCGCCCGCGCGCTCGAGCGCATTGATTCCGCAAGATGCGAGGCAAATGTGAGCGAGCACATATTTGAAATGAGCAGTCCGTCGGCGAGTTCGCCGGCGAGCTTCACCGTAACATTGCCTCGTCCGGCCAGGTAAATAGGGATGTCATTTCGTACTCGGTAATTCAGTTTTATCTTCTTCGCTGAGAATGCATTGCCCGAATAGTCGACTTCCCTGTTTTGCAGCAGCGCGCGTAAGATGATGAGCGTATCGCGAAGCGCGGGCGCAGGCTTCTCGGCATTCAACCCCATTTTTTCGGTTGCAGCGATGATTCCTGCTCCGATGCCGAGACTGGCGCGACCATTGGACAATTCGTCCAATGCGCCGATTTCCATCGCCATCATGGTGGGATGCCGGCTGTACGGATTGAATACGCCCGCGTTAATCCGCACATTTTTTGTGGCCATCGCGCAAGCTGCCGCCGCCGGCAGAATTCCCCTGGCGAAGGCGTTTTCGGCAAACCAGACGCCGGCCAGGCCGGCCGCATCGGCGGCTTGCGCGAGCGCAATGCATTCCGATGGGCTCATTGAACCGTCGACGCGGATGCTGATGTCGGGGAGCTTGTTCATTGATCGATCATCGCCCTCCGGAGATGGACCAGGGAAGGACGTCCGGTGCGGGCCTGCTCGATCAGGTGCCACAATCGCGCCGGCGACAAAGGCAGATCGCAGGGCTCAACCGATAGGGTCCTCAAAGCGGCCGCCACCGCGTTGCAAATAACACCGCCGGTCGCAATGAGACCGCCTTCACCCGCGCCCTTTGCCCCAAGCGGGTTGTTTGGACACGGCCGGAGCCCAAGCGAAATCGACCTGATACGGGGAAAATCCGTCGCGACCGGCAGCGCATAATCAGCGAGCGAGCCGGTGAGCAGCTGTCCATTCTTATCGTATTGCAGATGTTCGAGAAAGGTGCTGCCCAGGCCTTGCACGACGGCGCCGAGCACTTGCCCGTGCAGTGTTGTCGGGTTGATCACGCGCCCTACATCTTCAACAGTCACATAATCAAGCACTTCGACTCGCCCCGTTTCAGGGTCCACCGCGACATGCGCGGCATGCGCACCGTAACTGTAGGTCAGCTTTTTGTTGACGAACTTTCGCTCAACCGAAAGCCCGCCGAAATCCGCCAACACGAGCCGTGAGCTGCCATGTCCGACAGCCCCATCGGCAATCGAGACCGCCGCCGGGCTGCAGCCGAAGCGGGTCGCGGCTTCGGCCCGCACCGTCTCCATCAACGCTTCTGCGGCAAGCAAGATCGCCGAGCCGCCCATGACCGTTGCCCGTGAGTGAAATGAGCCGACGCCTTCACCCAGAAGGTTGGTCGAGCCGTGCACCAGGCGCACCCGTTCAATCGGAAGGGATAACGCATCGGCGGCGATCTGGCTCATGACGGTTCGCAGACCCTGGCCAAGTGCCGTTGAACCAATGGCGACAGTAATGATCCCGTCGTGTTCAATATGCATGCGCGCATTTTCGGACTGCCCGCCGGCGCCTCCCTCGACGAAATTGCAAACCGCGACGCCATGGTACCGCCCGTTGATAAACCGGCCCTGGATCTTATTCTTTTCAGGCCAGTCAAATTCCTCGAGGCAGCGCCGCATGACAGCGCCATAGTCACCATTGTCCAATTCGGTTTGCCAAGTCGCATCGAGGTCGACCATTGTCGCCAGTGGCCGCGGCAGCTCGCTTTCCGCAACCAGGTTCTTCAAGCGAAATTCGGCCGGATCGATCCCGAGATCATTTGCCGCCATATCAAACAGGCGTTCGCAAAAGAAGCTCGATTCATAGCGGCCCGGCCCGCGATATGTACCGGTTGGAGTCTTGTTTGTTGCGAAGCAATGAGCGTCGATTGCGATATTGGGGATACGGTAGGGGCCGGATACGAATTGAACGACGTTTCGCGGCGCGCTGAAGCCGTTGGTTCGTGCATAGGCGCCCAGGTCGATATCGACGCGGCCCCTGACGCCAAGGACAGTGCCGTCGCGCCTGCACGCTATCTCAAGGTCGGCATACATCTCGCGCGCATGGTTTGTGGCCATGAGATGCTCGCGGCGATCTTCCACCCATCGCACGCAGCCGCCAACACGGCGTGCGGCGAATGGAATCAGCAGATCTTCGGGATAGAACTCTCCGCGCGCGCCAAAGCCACCGCCGACCTCCACCTCTATCAAATTGACGTCGGACATTTCCAGGCCGAGCATGGCGGCCAGCACGCGCCGATTGAAAAAGGGGACCTTCGTTGCCCCGTGGACCGTCATACGCCCGCATTTCACGTCCCATTCGGCAAGCAGCCCGCGCGTTTCCATCGGAAAGGCCGTATGACGCTGGACGCTGAATTTTTGCCGACGCGTATAATCCGCCGAAGCGAAAGCTGCCCCGCTATCGCCCAAGCGCGCCCGAAAAGTCGCAGCCTTGTTCGTCGCGGTGTTCTCGAAAAGCAACGTACCCCCGCGGGCCGACTCGACGTGGTCCGAGACAACAGGTAATTCGCGCAAGCGGAGTTCAATGAGATCAAGCGCGTCTTCCGCAAAGGCTCGCTCCGATGCGATGACGACTGCGACGGGCTCGCCAACATAACGAAGTTTACGATCGGCGATGACCGGCTGACGATAGGCTTCTCCCTCCGGCACGGCATGCTGGCGGATCGGGATTACCGGAACCTGGCTGAAGTCGGCGGCTGTGATGATGGTGACGACGCCTCGGGCCGCGCATGCCGCACGAATGTCGATAGATTCAATGGCGGCGTGCGCGACGGGGCTGCGCAGGATGACGGCGTGCAAAAGCCCTGCCGATTTCAAATCGCCGACAAAGGCGCCGGCTCCGGTCAGCAGTTCCGGATCTTCGAGCCGTTTGAACGCGCTCCCGATGTAAGCGTTCGGCCGCGTCACGCCGCGCACTCCATGCGCCGGCAGACTGTGTGGCTGCTCATGACCTGAAACGTACCGCCGGTCAGGGCATTCGTGCACCGTGGAAGAAATCGCGCGCGGCCGTCGATGGTCCGCGAACGCGCAGGAGCGAAGGATGGAAGCTTCAACGGTGTTCCGATATTCAGAACAGTGTTGCGAATAACATCTCATCGTGAAATCGCAGTGTCAATTCTGCCGCGAGCGGTTGACTAATTGCGCCGAGCCGACCACGCTTGTGAAACATTGTTCTAAATATCGGTACACGAAAGAATCCCATGCTTGCCAATATTGCTCGTTTGCAGGAGTTGATGAAACGGGACAAGCTCGATGCGGTGATTGCGACCTGTCCGGAGAACGTGACCTATCTCAGCGGGTTCTGGGCGATGTCGCAGTGGGTGCGGCGTGGCCCGCAAGCCTACGTGCTGTTTCCGGCCGACGCGCAGCAGCCATGCATCATCGCAAACTCCGGCATTCTGGATCTTGTCGCCGATCAAAAGCCCTGGGTGACGGACATCCGCCGGTATGGATATTTCCAACTCGATGCCGATCCTTCGGCTGAACTCGATTCCGACGATAAGTTGCAGCAGAAACTTTTCAGCGGCCGAGCCTACAAGGATTCGGTCGACGCACTTGTCGAGGCGATCAAGGAAAAAGGGCTGGAGCGCGCGACGTTCGGTCTCGACGAGATGGGGATCACACCGCAATGCATGGATCAACTCAGGTCCGCCTTCCCCGCTGCCAAGTTCGTTCGATGCTTCTCACTGTTCGAGAGAGTACGCTCGATCAAAACGCCGGGGGAGGTCGAAATCTTGCGCAAGGCGGCGCGCGCGACCGAACGTGCTATCGATGCGGCTCTCAAGGTCGCGGCCGAAGGCATCACCGAGCGTGAAATGCTTCGCGAATTCAATGCATGCCTTGCACAAAACGATACAACCCCGGTTGTCGGGTGCATTGGCTTCGGCAATCGCAGTGCGATGATCAATGTGCAGCCGTCCGACCGCCGGCTCAAGCGAGGCGATCTTATCCGTTTTGACGTTGGCGGACGATACCGCCACTATCGTTCCGATATGTCGCGCGGCGCGAGTTTGGGCGAGCCTGGCTCGAAAATCAGTAAATATTACCGCGCCGTCGAAAAAGGCGTTTTGCGCGGCTACGACATCATCAAGCCCGGCGTCGGGGTCTCGGACCTGTTCAAGGAAATCGTAGCGACCGTGCAACGCGAGGGAATTCCGCATTTCAAGCGAAGCCATGTTGGCCACGGCATTGGCGTCGACGGTTACGATCCCCCGAACATCGCGGAAAGTTCGTCTGACGTTCTGGATGAGAACATGGTGGTTTGCATCGAGACGCCGTATTACGAGCTTGGATTTGCCGGCTTGCAGGTTGAGGACATGGTGCGCGTTACGAAAGATGGCGCCGAGTCGCTGATGACGTTGCCAACCGCTCTACGAATACTCTAGGGCGATTTGCTTATTGAGGGATATTCCGCCACGGCATGGGATCGACACCGATGAAATACTCCATATGTCTGGCAACCGGATATGAAGGCCTTGTCTATCCGGTAAACTTCTGCAAGCCCCAGGATCTGGTTCGCCACGCGCAGATCGCGGAAAAGCTCGGCTTTCATTCGGTTTGGGGCAACGATCACATTACGCCGCCGCGTTACGTGCGCGATCACACGACGGGTTCACCGAATTTCTACGACGTCCTCATTACGCTCGCGATGATCGCGCAGGCCACCACTGTGCTGCGTGTCGGAACGGCATTGCTGGTCATGCCCAATCGCGAGCCGGTCTATCTCGCCAAACAGGCGGCTACGCTCGATCAGATGTCCGGCGGGCGCTTCATCATGGCGATCGGGATCGGCGCCTATCGCGAGGAGTTCGAAGCCTGGGTCGGAAACCGGTACGAAAATCCTCATCGCGGCGACATGATGGAGGAGGGGATCAGCATTTTTAAGAGTCTGACCACGGACAAAGTCTCTTCTTTCGATGGAAAATACTATTCGTATAAAGATATCGAGATGTTTCCGAAACCGAAACAGAATCCATTTCCTCTCTATATCGGCGGGCACAACATGAAGGCGGTCGAGCGTGCGGCGACGATCGGCTATGGCTGGCTGCCGGGGTGGAGACCGTTGCACGAGATAGAAGAGCGCATCCAGGCCCTTCACAAATACGCACGAGACGCGGGCAGAAACCCCAAGGAAATCGAAATCGCTCCGCAATTCTCGCTCTTGATCGGCAAGACACAGGAGGCGGCGGAAGCCACATACATGAAGAGCGGGCTGGTCGCTCATCGCGTTTCGCTTGCGCATACGGGCCGCGATCCGGTCCATCAGGTCACCGCCAATCTTGTCGGGTCGCCCCAGTCGGTCATCGACAAGATCCACAAGCTTAAAGGAATGGGCGTTGATCATTGTGCGGCGATGGCTGTTGCGGTGAACACGCAGGAAGAACTGATCGAGCAGCTGCATTGGTTCTCGGAAGAGGTGATGCCGCACATCGACTAGATGCCGTTGCCGCAATCTGCAGCTGCGCAATCCGCTAATTGCATCGCAAGCAGGACAGGAGCGCACAATACTCTCGCCCAATCACACCACTCTCCGCGACATTGAGACGCCGGCGCTTGTCGTCGATGCCGCCGCCCTGCAGCGAAACATCGAAGGAATGGCCGCATGGGCAAGGCAGGCGCGCATCGCATTGCGACCGCACGCCAAGACACACAAATCCGTGCAAATAGCCGGACTTCAAAAGAGGGCGGGCGCAATGGGCATTGCCTGCGCCACCGTCGCCGAAGCCGAATTGCTGGTTTCGTCCGGTATCGAAGGCATTCTGCTCACGGCGCCGCAAATGGGAGAGGGCAGATTTGCGCGGATTTCGAAGATCAACAGCGTGCACGATATCGCTGTTGTTGTTGATCATGTCAGGCAGGTTGAGGGCCTCGCCGCCAGCATTGGAAGGGGCGACAAGGCGCTGTCCGTGCTCGTTGACGTCGATGTCGGCCACGCCCGCACCGGGATCGCCGACATCGGCGAGGGTGTTCGCCTTGCGCAATCAATCGCGGCGTCGAGCAGATTGGAATTTGCAGGCATCCAGGGATTTGCCGGGCACGCTCAGCATATGCCGCGGCCGGACGAACGAAACGCTGCGGCGGACAAGGCTGCCGATATATTGCGCGCCTTTGCGACGGCGTTGTCGGAAGCGGGTGTCGCCTGTCGCGTGATCAGCGGCAGCGGCACGGGAACATACCGGCGAGACGCAGCGGGTCCATATAACGAACTTCAGGTGGGTTCGTATGTCTTCATGGATTCCGACTACGCGCGAATAGTCGATGAGAAAGGCGCCGGGCCAAGTTTCGAGCCAAGCCTGTTTGTTCTTGCAACGGTGGTGTCGGTCAATCGGCCCGGCCAGGTCACCGTCGATGCCGGCAGCAAGGCGCTTGCAACCAATGGCCCGCCGCCTTGCAGTTTTGTCGGGACGCCGGAGGGCAGCAGTTACCGGTTTGCCGGCGACGAGCACGGAATCATCAGTATTCCGGCGGGCCAAGGTCCGCCGGCGTTGGGCGATCGGATGCTGATTGGGGCAACGCATTGCGATCCGACAGTCAACCTGCATGGCCGCTACCACGTGGTCGATGATGCCGGCCATGTTGAAATATGGCCCATTGGTGCGCGCTACGGCGCGTGACGCTGCGGGCAATCCGTGTCCGCAAATGAAAAGCCGGCGTCAACCGCGCCGGCTTTTCTGCGTCTCCGCTGCAGCCTATTGCTTCGGGATTTTCGCAGCCTTGATGGCCGCCTCCCAGCGCGGGCGCTCGCTCCTGAGAAATTCCGCTGTTTGTTCCGGCGTGCCGCCAACGGGCTCCGAACCGAATGAGCGCATTGTTTCCGACACCTTTGGAAGGTGGACGATGCGATCGCACTCCTTGCTGAGGATGTTGACGATCTCTTTTGGCGTCTTCGCGGGCACGGCGAGAACGTTCCAGGAGCTCAGTTCGTAGCCTTTCAGGACACTCGCAATCGGCGGCACCCCGGGCAGCAGCGCGACCGGCTGTCTTGTTGAAACGCCGAGTGCAATGAGTTTGCCTGACTGGATGAACGGCAGAATGGGACCAAGATTGTCGATTGTGAACGCGACTCGTCCGGCAACGAGGTCGGGCAAGGATTGCGACGTCCCCTTGTAAGGTACGGCCACCATATTGAGGCCGGCCATTTCAGCGAACAGAGCGGCGGACAGGTGGCTGGTCGCGCCTATGCCGGCGATCGCATATTCGATCTTGCCGGGATTTGCCTTCGCCTTGTCGATCAGCTGTTGAATCGTCTTCACGCCCAATGAGGGATTGACGACGAGAACGTTTGGAAATTGCGCCGCAAGGCAGACGGGAGCGAATGCCGTGTCTGGATTGTAGGGCAACGTATTGTAGATGAACTGGTTGATGACAAACGACGCGGGAGCATTGAGCAGCATCGTGTAGCCATCCGGCTCACTGTTGGCGACAAAGCCCGCGCCGATATTCGTGCCCGCACCCGGGCGATTTATCACGGTGACCGGCTGCTTGAGCGAATCCTGCATGTGCTCCGCGAGCAGGCGCGCGATCGTGTCCGTGTTTCCTCCGGCGGTAAATGGGACCACGATCTGCATCGTGCGGGTGGGGAAGTTTGCCGCCGCGGTTGCCGCTGATGCTGCAGCCAGCAGGGTCGCTACAATCGCAATTACCGTCTTAAATCGCATGACGTGATCCTCCCTTTTTAGCGCATCTATGCAGCATCGAGGGTCTTTTCGGCCCGGCAGTTACGCAAACCCGCTCGCCCTCTTCGACGCAAGATACATTCCAGATCTGCGGACAGCGTTTCCGTCTTTCCCTGTTCTCGGTTTCAAAGATTTGCAGATTGGTCAGCATCGACTGGTCACTGATATGTGCCAATATGCGGCACATTGTTCTAATTATGCTCGCACTGTGAATCTGCAGTGTCAAATCAAGCGGCTTTGCAACCGAGCGCGCTTCTTTAAAGCGCCGGAGTGCCGCTATCGTGCCTTGGCGGCAAGCCGGCGCCCGGTGTGCGAGGAATTGTGCGAAGGAGGCGACGCCGGCGCGCCGAGCTTTCGCGACGCGTTGCGCGCCGCCTCGATCACCTGCCGCGCGATTACGGAGCGGTCGTTGGCCTTCATGGCCAGCGTTGGAACAGCACCGCTGATCACCGCGATCGCGGCGCCGCTGATGTCGCGCACCACCGCGCCGGCAGAAAAGAAACCCTGGCGGTTTTCTTCCTCGCTTGTTGCATAACCGAGGCGGCGGACGGTTTCGATTTCCTTGATCAATTGGGGCAGCGTGACCGTGGTCCTGGGCGTAAGACGCGGCAGCGGACGCGCACCGAGCAAGCCACGAATTTCATCATTCTCCATTTCCGCAAGAAGCGCCTTGCCCATGGCGGTCGAGTGCAGGTGGGTCTGTGACCCAGGCCGGTGAGTGATGGCGACCGGGCCCTCGCTTTGCACCGTCGCGAGATATATCAGCGCCTGATTTCGCCGAACGCCGAGGAAGCCGGTGATATGTTGACCGGCCAATACGTAAAGTTCCGGCATCACCGCCGAGTACAGGCTGTTCTGGCCGACGAACGCGCTGCCGACCTGGAAGGCTCGATACCCGATCTTGTAGCGCAACGTTCCCTGCGTCTGCTCGAGGAAGCCTGCCTTGGCCAGTGTCTTGATCAATCTCTGTACATTGCTGGGGGCGAGAGCGAGCCGCCTTGCAATTTCGCGCACGCCGATCGGCTCTGCATTGCCGGCCAGCAGATCAAGAATATCGATCGCGCGTGTCACCGATTGGTTTTCGCCACTTGGTACTGCGTTTCGTGCCATGCGAAACTCTATCGAAAGAGTACTGCGCCGGCGGGGGCAGAGCGCGATGTCTGCATTGCTTGACACTCCCGGACACGGCCGATTTACTCGAAAAAGTGAAACAATGTGCCGATATTTAGTACACTGGGAACATCCGATCAATTCCCTCCGGATTGAGACATGGCGGCAGTTGTAGGGCTCCAATGCTTGCGCTGCGGGTCGCGCTACGACCGACGGCACTATGCGCAGGATTGCGAAAATTGCCGCGCGCAGGCGCCCAGTAATCTTGTTGTCGAGTATGGCGCCTCGTTTGCCGCTTCGCGCGCAAAGCCGGGTCCGGATGCCGGAACAGGCCTCTGGCGCTATGGCGATTTGCTGCCGGTGGCAAAAGACGACGCGGTCACGCTCGGCGAAGGCGGTTCGCCGCTTCATCGCCTGGGCAAGATCGGGCGCCGCCTTGGCCTCGAAGCCTTGTTTGGAAAAGACGAAACAAGGAATCCGACGTGGTCCTTCAAGGATCGCCTGGCCTGCATCGCGGTTTCTGTTGCAAAAAAAATCGGCGCGCCTGCGATTGTGTCAAGTTCAACGGGCAATGCTGGAGCTGCCGCTGCGGCCTACGCAGCAAAAGCTGAAATGCCGTGCATTGTCTTCACGGCGAAAGGCGTCACCGGTCCGCTGATCACGCAAATGCGCGTCTATGGCGCGATCATCATTGAGACCGCGGCCAAGGCGGATCGCTGGCCGTTGATGCAGCGCGCCGTACGGGAGTTTGGCTGGTTTCCGACGTCGCCCTTTTTCGGACCTGTAGTGGGCAGCAATCCATTCGGCATAGAAGGTTACAAAACCCTGGCCTATGAGATTGCCGAACAGATGCAGTGGCAGGTGCCGGACTGTTGCGTGCTGCCCGTTTGTTATGGCGACGCGTTGCTGGGTATGTGGCGCGGTTTTGAGGAGATGCGAAGCTTCGGCTGGATCAACCGCGTTCCAAAAATGATGGCGGCGGAGATATATGGCTCGCTCGGTACCGCGCTGAAAAGCGGCGGTGATGCGGTTCCCGACATGCCGCAGACGCACGATACCGTCGCCAAGTCGACGACCGCAACACGCAGTACATTTCAGGCGCTGCATGTCTTGCGACGTTCCGGGGGGCAGGCGACGACGGTGAGCAACGAGTCGATTTTGCAATGGCAGCGTGATCTGGCGGGTGCAGAAGGGCTCTACGTCGAACCAGCCTCTGCCGGGGCGCTTGCGGCTGTTGCGCAACTCAAACGCAGCGGCCACATCAAGGCCAACGATGCGGTGGTCGCGGTGCTGACGGCGAGTGGCCTGAAAGATCCGGGCGCCACTGCCGCAGTGCAAGATCATTTACCAGCGGTGCCTGCAAACCTCGAAGACGCATTTTTGCAACTCAAGGCGTTGCAGATTCATAAATGAATGTTTCGTTCGCACGCAGTGGCGACGGTTATTCGCCGCGACCGCAAAGGGCTTCACTTGACCTTCATTGCCCGCCGGTTACTACAATTTGCGTGCTGTTCATGTTCTTCCCGACGAGCGTGAAAAGAATGGCGGCATTTGCCGGGTGTAAGCGGATGCAGCCATGTGATGCCGGCCTGCCGAGATATTTGATCTCGTAGCTGCCATGGATGGCGTAGCCATGAAACCTTCGTTCAATAAAGCAGCCCCAGGCATGCGAACATTGATGTAGCGCAGCGTGGGGTTGGTGCTCTTGTAAGCAGAGCGCCCGACCACTTGCCCTCGCCAAGCGGCCTGCTCGATGTCGTGTTTTGATCCAGGCCAATCTTCCATTTCCCGGCGATCCTGCCTGAGGCAGACAACTCTCCGGCTTTTGATACATGTCAACGCCCTGTCGCTTCACGCGGTTATAAAGGTGCGCGACGATCCCTAAACGGAGGGCCGCGTCATGATTTCTCTGGAAGATTGCATCGCTTTTTGCGGCCTGGACGAAAAAGAGATCGCCGCAATCAGCGAACACGAACACATTCCGGAAATCGCGGCAACAGCGCTGGCAGACTATTTGCTCAAGCAGCCTCATGGCGGCGAGGCCATCCGCACCATGATCGTTGAAGACATCCACAAGGCGCTTGATGACGGGAAGGTCAAGCATGCCCAGGAACTTTTCATGGCGCTGCGCCACTTTCTCAATGAACATCCTGAGGCGCAAGCCGATTTAGAGGCATGACAGCCTATGGCTACGCCTGAAATTGTAACACTCCCTCGTACCGGCAAAAGATCGAACGGCCTGCCGTCGTCAAAGCCTGGGAGACTCGCCGTGCCGGCCAAGGCGTTGTGCGTCGACGCCCCGCAGGATCGCGATTCTTATGCGGCTACCGCGATGGGCGATATCATCGATCGGTCAATGCATGCGGCCGTCGCTCGGTTTACGGCCGGGCTGTCGCCAGCCGCTCTGATCCACGCCTACCTCCACTGGGCGACACACCTCGCCGACGCGCCCGGGAAACGCCTGCAACTCGTCGACAAGGCGATGCGCAAGATGGTGCGCTTTGCCAATTATGCGACACGCTATGCGATGACCGGCGGCAAGACCGAATGCTGCATTGAGGCGTTACCGCAGGACAAGCGCTTCGCTGCCGAAGCATGGCAAAGGTGGCCGTACAATTTTGTGTATCAGGGTTTCCTGCTGCAGCAACAGTGGTGGCACAATGCCACGACCGGTGTGCGTGGGTTGTCGCGACAGCACGAGAATATTGTCGAGTTTGCATCGCGCCAGATGCTCGACATGGTGTCGCCATCGAATTTCCTGCTCACGAATCCCGAGGTGCTAAGCCATACCGTCCGGACTGGCGGCTCCAACCTGTTGCGCGGCTGGCAAAATTTCACTCAAGATTGGGAACGTGCAGTCAGCGGCAAAAAGCCGGTCGGCAGTGAAAAGTTCGCTGTCGGCCGCGACGTCGCGGTGACCCCTGGCAAGGTTGTCTACCGCAACGATCTCATCGAACTCATTCAATATTCGCCGATGACCGAAAAGGTTCGCCCGGAGCCGGTCCTCATCGTTCCGGCCTGGATCATGAAGTATTACATTCTCGATCTTTCGCCGCACAATTCTCTGGTCAAGTATCTGGTCGACCAGGGCTTCACGGTTTTCATGACTTCATGGAAGAACCCAGGCCCGGAAGATCGCGATGTCGGTTTGGCCGACTACCTGAATCTCGGCGTAATGGCGGCGCTCAAAGTTATCGATGCAATTGTGCCGAATCAGAAGGTGCATGGTGTCGGTTATTGTCTCGGTGGCACGCTGCTGTCGATTGCAGCTGCGACAATGGGGCGGGATGGTGACGAGCGCCTGAAGTCGAAAACAATGTTCGCTGCCCAAACCGATTTTAGCGAGGCCGGTGAGCTAATGCTCTTTATTGACGAGGGCCAGCTTGCATTCCTCGAAGACATGATGTGGGAGCAGGGATTTCTCGACAGCCGTCAGATGGCGGGAGCGTTCCAGATGCTGCGGTCGAATGACCTGGTATGGTCCCGTTTGATCCACGAATATTTGATGGGCGAGCGACGCCCGATGAACGACCTGATGGCCTGGAATGCCGACGCCACGCGTCTGCCTTACCGAATGCATTCGGAATATCTGCGCCAGCTCTTCCTTAACAATGATCTCGCGGAAGGGCGCTTCCTGGTTGCCGGGCGGCCAGTGGCACTCAGCGACATTCGCGTGCCGGTGTTTTCCGTCGGCACGTTGCGCGACCATGTCGCGCCGTGGCGCTCGACCTATAAGATCAATTTGCAGATGGAGACCGACGTGACTTATCTGCTCACCGAAGGTGGGCATAATGTCGGTATCGTGTCGGAGCCGGGGGCCGGCGGTCGCAGTTTTCAAGTGATGACGAAGTTTACCAAGGATCGCTATCTCGATCCCGATGCTTTCGTCGGAATGGCGCCACGCAAACAGGGCTCGTGGTGGCCGGAATGGATCGCCTGGTTAATCGAACGGTCGGGCGCGCCAGTGCCGCCACCGACGATGGGGGCGGCGAAGGCAGGATATGCGCCGCTCGGCGAAGCGCCCGGCACATATGTTCATCAGGACTAGTCACGTGAATCTAAAGTTCGCTACATAAAGTCTGCTGCGCTTTATGGCAGAAGCGCTTGACTGAAGCGAGGATTTGGTCGGCGGATTTGGTCCACTTGAACGGCCGGGGATTTTGGTTGTGGTGATCGATGAAAG
>DATEKG010000131.1:0-9900 GCA_035277565.1 Pseudolabrys sp. | reverse complement strand
CACCTGGGTGCAGCTCGGTCGACATCGCAAGCCGGTCCTGCTCGCAAACATTAAGGGCTTTTGGGAACCGCTGAGCGCCTTGATCGATCACATGAGGAAGCTCGAATTCATTCGAGGCGATCTGAATTTTGATCTGCTGGTCGCAAACACAGTCAACGACATTTTGCCGATGCTGGAAAAGGCTGCTGTTGTTTCCGAGGCGGGAATGGAAATGCCTGCGGTGCCAGCGGACCGGCTCTGACCGTCAAGTGAATGTCACAGCCTCAATCCGGTTTCCATCAACGTCACGAACAAACGCCGCATAGTAGCGCGCACTATATTCCGGCCGCAGCCCGGGCGCGCCGTCCGACGACCCTCCATGAGACAATGCCGCAGCGTGAAACGCATCCACCGCAGCCGTTGAAGGCGCACGGAGACAAATATGGACGCCGCTGTCGGCCTCGATCGCTGCCATTCCGGCGCGCCGGTTGATCCAGAATTCGGGATATTTTTTCCCGTAGCCGACGGCTGCGTCGGGCCACTCGCGCAGTTTCCCCAAGCCAAGTGGCGCAAGCACCGCGTCGTAAAAGGCCGCTGCCTTCTTTAGATCTTTCACCGCGATGGAAATATGATCGATCATACGCCAATCGCCCCCGACGCCTCGACGACACGAGCCGGCTGCCTGGACGATTGTATTATGCCGGCGCGCCCGATTTCACCAATTTAAAAATGATGGAATCCATCAAGGCCTGGAATGAAGCGTCGATGATATTGGGCGACACACCCACGGTCGTCCAGTGCTCCCCGTTCTCGTCTTCGCTTTCTATCAGGACGCGCGTCACGGCTTCAGTACCCGAATTGAGAATCCGAACCCGATAGTCGGCAAGTTTGAGGCCAGCGATGTATTTCTGATATTTTCCGAGATCCTTGCGAAGAGCGAGATCAAGCGCGTTCACCGGACCATTTCCTTCGGCAGCCGAAATCAGGCTGTCACCTCCGACCTTCACCTTGACCACGGCCATGGTCACAGTCACTCGTTCGCCTTTTGCGTTGTTGCGCTGTTCGACATTGACATCGAATTGCGCAACGTCGAAATAATTCGGCACCTTCCCAAGCGTTCGGCGCGCCAAGAGTTCGAACGAAGCGTCGGCGGTTTCATAGGCGTATCCAATCGCCTCGCGCTCCTTGACGACTTCCAGCAGACGGCTGATACGCGTATCGTCCTTGTCGACATTTATTCCGACGCGTTCGAGTTCCAGCAGAATGTTGGATTTGCCCGCCTGCTCGGACACCAGAACCTTACGCCGGTTTCCGACCACGTCCGGAACCACATGTTCATAGGTGCTCGGGTCTTTCATGATTGCCGAAGCGTGGATACCGGCCTTTGTCGCAAACGCGCTTTCGCCCACATAAGGAGCGTGGCGATTCGGGGCGCGGTTGAGTCTTTCATCGAGCGCATGCGACACTTGCGCGAGTTTCTTGAGAGCTGCATCGGAAACGCCGATATCGAACCGTTCCGCGAATTCCGGCTTGAGCTTAAGCGTCGGGATTATTGATACCAGATTGGCGTTGCCGCAGCGTTCTCCGAGGCCGTTAAGGGTGCCCTGGATTTGCCGCGCGCCGGCACGCACTGCCGCGAATGAATTCGCCACAGCTTGATCGGTGTCGTTATGTGCGTGAATTCCGACGTGATCCCCGGGTATCACCTTGACCACTTCGGCTACGATCTTTTCGATTTCGTCCGGCAATGTCCCGCCGTTCGTATCGCATAATACAATCCACCGTGCGCCTTCATCATATGCAGCCTTGGCGCAGGCAAGCGCAAAGCGCGGATTGGCCTTGTAGCCGTCGAAGAAGTGCTCACAATCCAGGAGCACTTCCCTGCCCTTCGCCTTCGCGGCGCGGACGCTGTCCCGGATCGACGAGAGATTTTCATCTTCCGTCGTCTCCAGTGCGACCTTCACATGATAGTCCCAGGACTTGGCGACGAAACAGATTGCATTTGCCTTCGCGTCGAGCAGCGCCGTTAGACCCGGATCATTGGACGCCGAGCGCCCCGGCCGCCGCGTCATCCCGAATGCCGTAAACCGTATGGCAAATTTACGCTCTGCTCCGAACAGCTCGGTGTCCGTCGGATTGGCGCCGGGGTAGCCGCCTTCGACATAGTCGATGCCGAGATCATCCAGCATGGCCGCAATTGCCAGCTTGTCCGCCAACGTAAAGTCGACTCCATTCGTCTGCGCACCGTCGCGCAGCGTCGTATCAAAGAGGTAAAGGCGTTCGCGGGCCATGAGAGCGCTCACGTCAACCGGTAAAAAACAAAAAGTGCAATCAGCACGGCGAGTGCGAGGACGGCGTATTTAAGCACAATGTAGTAAAGCCAATGGCGTGGGAACGGCGTGTCAGGCTTTGTCATGTTGCCCCCTGTTTGGCGGCTAACTGTTTCTGCAGCGTGGTATTAGCAAGCCATTCGTCACCTACGGACACCGAATTGCGCTGCTGGGCGACATAGCCACGCTTCTCGAAGAAGCCTCGGGCGGTATCGCTCGCGTTCACGAGAATCCTGGTTGTTCCGCGTGCACCCGCGAGCTTTTCCAGCGCATCGACCAACATCGCCGCAACGCCCTGGCCGACCGCGGCAGGATGCACATAAAGCATGTCGATTTTATCCTTGCCCTCAAGCGAGGCGAACCCGACCGGCGAGCCCTCAAGGGTGGCCACCAGCGTCAACTGGGTCGAAAGCTTCTTGCTAAAATCGCCGGCATTGTCGGCGACGGACGCCCAGGCTTCCTGCTGAGCGTCGCTATAATCATCGCTGGTCAGCTCCTCAATGCTGTCGCGGAAGATCTCGCGCAGCAATTCTGTATCCGCAGGCAGGAGCGGCCGCAGGGCAAGCCTGGGGTGCGCCGTCGCATTCATCGCGCAACCTTCCACTTGGTCTGACCGTCCTTCGTATCCTCCAACTCGACGCCCATGGCCTTGAGCTCATCTCGGATTCGATCGGCTTCCGTGAAGTTCTTCGCCTTGCGCGCGGCGTCGCGCGCCTCGATCAGACTCACGACTTTGGACTCATCAACTGCCGCCGATGCACGACGAAAGCCATTCCATTGCGATGATGAAAGCTGGATCAAGCCCAGCAGGTGCGCGCTCGCTTTCAGGCTTGCCGCGGCCGGTTTCACGCCTTTTGCCGCCTCGGCGCGCAGCTCATGCAGGGCCGCAAAGGCTTTTGGCGTATTCAGATCGTCCTGCAGGGATTCAAGAACATCAGCACAAAGGAAACCGGATGCGGAGCCGGCCGTCAGTACGTACCAGTGATCGAGAGTCTTCTGCGATTCACGCATCCCCGAAAGCGTCCAGTTCATTGGCTGCCGGTAATGCGTCTGCAGCATCGTGAAGCGCACCACCTCGCCCGGCCAATCTTTAAGCAATTCGTGGATCGTGACGAAATTGCCGAGGCTTTTCGACATTTTTTCGCCTTCGACCTGCAGGAATCCGTTGTGCATCCAGTAATTCGCCATCACCGGCGTGTGAAACGCACAGCGCGATTGCGCGATCTCGTTTTCGTGGTGGGGAAATACGAGATCGATGCCGCCGCCATGAATGTCAAAAGTTTCGCCCAAATGTTTCCAGGACATAGCCGAGCATTCGATATGCCAGCCCGGGCGTCCCGGCGTCGCAATGCCTGCCGGCGATGGCCATGCGGGCTCGCCGGCCTTTGACGGCTTCCATAAAACGAAATCCATCGGGTCTTTCTTGAATGGGGCTACCTCCACACGCGCGCCCGCAATCATTTCATCAAGAGACCGATTGGAAAGTTTGCCGTAGTCCTTCATCGAAGCGACGTGAAAAAGCACATGGTCCTGCGCGACATACGCACACCCGCGCTCGACCAGACGGTCGATCAAGATCTTCATTTCGCCGATGTGCTCGGTTGCACGCGGCTCCACAGTCGGCGCCAGGCATCCGAGCGCGGCAACATCCGACTTGAAATTCCGGTAGGTCTCCTCGGTCAGGTCACGTATGGAAATTCCGCGCTCGGCCGCGCGCGCGTTTATTTTGTCATCGACATCGGTGACATTACGTACATAGGTGACGTGCTGCTCACCATACAGATGGCGCAACAGCCGAAACAAGATGTCAAACACGATGACCGGCCGGGCGTTGCCAATATGCGCAAAGTCGTAGACGGTCGGACCGCATACATACATTCGCACGCGCGCGCGATCGATCGGTTCAAATGACCGCTTTTCACGCGTCAGTGTATCGTAGAGCTTGAGTTCCATCGCAGATGACACCCATCGACCCTGCTGGCCGGGCGTCCTGCTATCTCGACTTTGAGAAAAGACGGCCAGCCAGCGTGGTGCGCTAGCGAATAATCTCCGGGCAAATGCCGCAGATATGGTTAAGGCCGTTCATGCCGGCACAATGATTTGTCGCACCCTCGGCGTCAAGGCGTCATCGCAACTCGCGTAAAACAAAGGAAAAAAATGGTGACGGCGGAAGCGCAGGTTAAGCGCCGCTTAACGATTTCAATCGCATTTTCCCCAAAGCACGCCGGCAAGACCGGTGCGCGACCCCCGAGTGCGGACATGCGGACGATACTGATCCATATCGCGTTGGTGCTTTGCATTGGCTTTGTCGCACCTGTACGTGCCGAGCAACATATGTTCGTTGTGGCCAATGATCCGGATGGATACGGCATTGATCGTTGCCTGGCGTCCGGGGAAAAATGCGGGGCAGCGGCCGCAAACGCCTATTGCAAGACGCAGGCTTTCACTGCGGCCACCACCTTTCACAAGGTCAATCGCATCGATGTTACCGGCTCTGTTTCCGATGGTGCTCCCGCAAGCTGTCCGGCCAGCGCGTGCGAAATGGTTGCGATTGTTTGCACGCGCTGACATGTGACTTTTAGCTCCGGCCTTGTGAACCGGATTGGGCTGCACGACAGCCGGCCTGGGCCGTAATTGGTTACCGCTGAAACTTTCCGCACCGCAATCGGTCCGGAACAGGGGAGCACCGCCAGCGTTGTGAGCCTGGACAATCCCGGAGCCCCGGCGCGTACTGTGAAACTCGTCATCCTCAAATTTTTCGGCGGGGTCACCCTTATTTTTGGCTGGGCTGACGCCTTGCCGCCGGGACAGCTTTCGCAGCGGCTGGCAGCTCCCCGTTTTTGGCCCTCATATCTGCGCCAGAAACCGCCACTTGCAAACTAGCGCATTGCACGTGATCTCGACTTCGGCCAAGGTTCCCATCCGTGCGGAGCGTTGAGCGACTCCCGCGCGCCGCCGCCGGGAAGTACGGTACGAAAATGAGCGACCATACGGCGCATATAACATCGAGGACTGCGACCGATCAGATGCCGCTCAAACTCGAGGAGTTTCTTCCGTATCGCTTGAATGTCTGCGCCAGCCTTGTGTCGCACGCGCTTTCGCGCGTTTACGCAGAACGTTACAAAATCGGCGTGCCGGAATGGCGCGTCCTCGTTACGCTGGGCGAATTCGGCGCAATGACCGGCAAATCGATCGGCGTGCACAGCCATATGCACAAGACCAAGGTTTCGCGCGCCGTCGCCATACTCGAGCGACGCAAATTGGTGGTGCGACGGACCAATCGAGCCGATCTGCGCGAATCCTTTCTGTCTCTCACATCAGCCGGGTACGAGGTTTACCGCCAGCTTGCGCCCAGCGCGCTTGAGTTTGCCCGCCAATTGCTCGAGGTCGTCGATTCGGTCGATCGCGCGGCGCTTGACCGCGCGCTCAAGAAGCTCATTGATCGATCGACGCAGCTAGCGCCCCATATCGCCAACAGCGACCATCTCCGCTAGATTGGCGCGGTCAAATTCGAGGTCTTTTCCGTGAAGCTTTACAGCTATTTTCGATCGTCTGCCGCGTATCGCGTTCGCATTGCTCTCAATCTCAAGGCCATTCCTTACGAGATGGCAGCAATCCATCTCACGCGCGACGGCGGCCGTCAGCACAGTCCGGAGTACCGCGCCGTCAATCCGCAGGCACGGGTGCCTGCTCTGGAATTGTCCGGCGGCGAAATCCTGACCCAGTCGATGGCAATCATAGAATATCTCGACGAAACTCACCCCGATCCGCCGTTTCTGCCGCCGGGCGCGGTCGGGCGCGCGAAGGCCCGAGCAATCGCACAGCTCATCGCCTGCGATATTCATCCACTGAATAACTTGATTGCCCTGCAGTATCTCAAACGGCAGCTCAAGCATGAACAGGCAGAGATCGACGCCTGGTATCACCACTGGGTGCTCGAAGGCTTCACTGCGCTGGAATCGATGCTTGGTCCTGGCCCTTACGCCTGCGGTAACCAGGTCACAATCGCCGATATTTGTCTTGTCCCACAGGTCGCCAATGCAAGACGCCTGAAAGTCCCGCTCGATGAATTCCCGAAAATTGTCGCAGCGGATACGGCGTGTTTAAAGCTTCCCGCCTTCGACAAGGCGCGTCCGGAAAATCAACCGGATGCTGAATGACGAATATTCGTTCGCTGCCGAAGAATTCTTCTCCCTCGCCCTTCGCACTCATCAGCACAAACGTGATCGCAAGCAAGATCCTTCGCGTTGTCTTCTGGATGATCGGTGCGCTCCTTTCTTTTTCGGCGATGGCCGTATCAATTCGGGAGTTGGCGCACAGGGGCCTGAGTATTTTCGAGATCCTCGCCATCCGAAGCGGAGTCGCCCTGCTGCTTCTTTGTTGCCTGCTGATTGTCCGCCCCGCACTGCGGATACATGCACGCCCGCGCCGCATCTGGCTCAATCTCTTTCGCAACGGCACGCACTACATCTCGCAATTCGCCTGGGCGCTCAGCCTGACGATGCTTCCGCTTGCGACAGTATTTTCTCTGGAATTCACGATGCCTGCGTGGACGGCAATGCTTGCGGTCTGGTTTCTTCACGAACGCCTGACGCCCAGCCGTCTCGGAGTCGTCGTCCTTGGCTTGTTTGGCGTGCTTGTGATTCTGCGCCCTGGAATTGCGAACTTTAATCCCGCGGTGATTTTGGTGCTGTTCGCCGCCTTCGGTTACGCCATTACCATGATTACGACGAAGCAGCTGACGGCAACCGAATCGACCTTCAGCATTGTTTTCTGGATGGCCGTCATTCAATTCCCGTTGTCACTTCTCGGCAGCGACCCGTCGGTATTCTTTCATTTGCACACGAGCCATATTTTGCCCGCAATCGGTGTCGGGGTCGCCGGCCTTACGTCTCACTATTGCTTGAGCAACGCCTTCCGCTCGGGCGACGCGACACTGGTCGTACCGCTGGATTTCATGCGCATTCCGCTGATCGCAGTGGTGGGCTGGGCGTTTTACGAAGAACCGCTGGACCTGTTTGTCCTCCTGGGCGCACTCATCATCGTATCAGGCGTCATGTGGAACCTGCGTTCGGAGGTCGCACGCGCGCATTGATCAGGACGCTCGCCCACGGATTGTTTTCGGACTAAAGTGCGAAGCATGAGAGAAACAATCTATAAGTTTGTCGCCGCGAGCGTCGCCGTCCTGTCGAGCCTGGCGATCTCGCACGCGCAATCGGCCAATCCCGCCTGCCAGCGCCTCGAAGCCCAGCTCGCGACGCTCGATCGCGGCAATGCCGACCCTGCCCGGGCCGACCAGATTCATCGCGCAGAAGATGCAGTCAATCGTCAGCAATTCGAGGTTGATCGGATGGTCGCGCAATCCCGGCGCATGGGATGCGAAAGCTCCGGTTTCTTCTCGATATTCAGCAACCCTCCGGCCCAATGCGGGCCGTTGAGCCGGCAAATCGACCAGCAGCGGTTCACCCTCGAGCGCATGCGCAATCAGCTCGAGCAGCTCAATGGTGGAACGACCGAGCGCGCGGCGCAGCGTCAGTCGCTGCTCATTGCGCTTGGCGATAACGGTTGCGGTCCGCAATACCGGTCGGCCGCGATTGCCGGCCAGCAGGGTGGTTTCTTCGACCGCCTGTTCGGCGGCAACAACAACAATGCCGTCGTGTCGACCCCGCTCGGCCCTATGGGCGGAACGTTCCGTACCGTCTGTGTTCGCACATGCGACGGATTTTATTTCCCGATTTCGTATGCGACCTCGCCGGATCATTTTCGGGAGGATGAATTGACGTGCCAGCGCATGTGCCCGGCGGCCGAGGCGACACTTTACACCTACCACAACCCCGGCGAGGAAATGGCACAGGCGGTTTCGCTCAATGGCCGGTTTTACACGGAGCTTCCCACCGCCTTTCAATATCGCAAGGCGTTGGATCCGGCCTGCAGCTGCCGGCGGCCCGGCGAAAGCTGGGCACAGGCGCTCAAGGCTCTCGGCCCGGACGCGACGATCGCGCCGGGAGACGTTGTAATAACCGAGCAAAACGCCAAGCAGCTTTCGCAGCCGCGCCTTGGCGCCGACGGCAAACCAATCCGCCCGGAATTGCGTGGGCCCGTGTCGACGCCGGCGGCCGTATCTGCGCCTTCGATGGCCGAGGCGCCGGGAGAGGTCGATCCAGCCAAGCGCAAAGTGCGGACGGTTGGCCCCACGTTTCTCCCGCCAAAATAAAATCTAGAAATCGAACGCTTCCGACTTTGTCGGTTTTCCCGTCACCAGCGAGACATCCGGTGGCGGCATGGGCGTGCCGGGATCGCGAAATCGATTCGTGATTGGGTAACGGCGGTCGCGACCAAAGTTTTTCAGCGTCACTTTTACGCCGGGAGCCGCCTGACGGCGCTTATACTCGGCAAGATTGATCATGCGATCCACCCGGGAAACCATATCCCGATCGAAGCCGGCAGCGACGATCGCGGAAATCGGCTCCTCTCGCTCGACGAGACGCTCCAGGATTTGATCAAGAACGCCGTACGGAGGCAGCGAGTCCTCGTCCTTTTGGTTTTCACGCAACTCCGCCGTAGGCGGCCGCGTGATTATGTTTTCGGGGATGACTTGACCATCAGGCCCCCTGGCGTCTTCCGGTTTCCAGCCGTTTCGCAGGCGTGCAAGCCGAATGACTTCCGTCTTGTAGATGTCCTTGATGGGATTAAACCCGCCGTTCATGTCGCCATAGAGTGTCGCATAGCCGACCGACATCTCGGATTTATTGCCGGTCGTTACAACCATCAGGTTGAACTTGTTGGAAACGGCCATCAGAATTGTCCCGCGTGCGCGGGCCTGAAGATTCTCTTCGGTGACATCGCGCGGCAGTCCTGAGAAAGCCGGCCTCAGCGCCGCTTCAAAGCCGTCTACCGCAGCGGCGATCGGGAGAATTTCGTAGCGAACTCCGAGCAGTTCTGCGCAGGCAGCGGCGTCCCTGAGCGACTCCTGTGAGGTAAATTTGTAAGGCAGCATGATGCAGCGGACGCGCTCCGTGCCCAAAGCATCGACCGCTATCGCCGCGCATAGCGCCGAATCAATGCCACCTGACAAACCGAGGACGACGCCTGGAAATCCGTTCTTGTTGACATAGTCGCGCAGGCCGAGGACGCATGCACTGTAGTCGGCACGATCCGCTTCCACACCGGCAACAACCGGTCCGCCATTACATCGCCACGTCGCGTTTCTGCGAACCCAGCGGGTGGTGACAACGGACTCCTGAAATCCCGCCAGTTGGAATGCAACCGAGCAGTCGGCATGCAAACCAAAGGAGACCCCGTCAAAGACCAGTTCGTCCTGGCCTCCGACCTGATTGACGTAGATCGTCGGAAGATTCTGTTCGGTGACCCGCGCAACGGCGATATTAATCCGCACATCGCCTTTCTGTCGCCAATAGGGAGAGCCGTTCGGCACGACCAACATTTCGGCGCCCGTTTCGGCCAGGCACTCGACAACTTCGGTGCCCCAAATGTCCTCGCAGATCGGTATGCCCAAGCGAACGCCACGGAAATTCACGGGGCCAGGCATCGGCCCCGGCACAAAAACGCGCTTTTCGTCGAAAACGCCGTA
>DATEKG010000130.1:0-3208 GCA_035277565.1 Pseudolabrys sp. | reverse complement strand
CTTGAACGGAGGACGCGCGTCCCCTTCAGGTTGATATCTATTTCGCAGGGACAACCAGCGAATAGCGGGCGTCGGCGCTAAGGCATTCCGCCTGCGGCAGGCCGAGTTCCTTGCGCACGATATTGGTGCCCAGCACCATCGACACGATCTTGTAATAGGCATGGCGGCGGCTCATTCCCTCACGGCCCATGCCGCAATCGGAAGACAGGACCAGACGCTCGGCGGGAATATGCTTGAGGGCGCGCCGGATGTGATCGGCGATTTCCTCCGGCCGCTCGACCTGGAGCGCGTGATGGTCGATCACGCCGATGCAGATCTTCTTGTCGGTGATGATCTTTCCGAAAGCCTCGAGATCCATGCCTCCGGCGCTTGCCGACTCGAAAGTAATGACGTCGGCGTCGACCTTGTTGAGCATCTCCAGCGCGTTCTTGTAGCTCTGGACGTCCTTGAACATGCGCTGCTGCGACGGGTTGCCCCAGCAGGTGTGGCACCACACCTCCGTTTTTGCGCGCAGGCCCTTCACCGTCCGATTGAAGACCTCAAGGCTGAAGGCCGGATTGATCACGTCGTCGACGATATTGCGGACCGCCAGCAGATGGATTTGCGGCTCCTCGAACTGGATCACGGGGCAGCCTGCATCGGCGAGGTCGTGCAGTTCGGCGTTCAACGCGTCAGTCACCGCGAGGATGCGATCCTTTAACGACTTGTAGTGCTTGTCCTGCACCGCGAACGCAACGAGCTCGGGCCCGATCGTGCCGAACTTGACCGGCTTCCTGGTCATGCGCTGGGCGACCTTGAACATCGCCGCATATTGGAGATCGCCGCGGGTCACCGGCCCGACGATTCCCGGCATCACGCGCGATTCCAGGTAATCGTGCAGGATGTGACCCGGCGGAAAGCCAAGACCGCCCTTGCCGGCGGGCGTGGGTTGCGGATTGCGATCGAAGCCGCCCATGTGCCGCGGCGGGTAATTGGTCCAGCTTTGACCGCCGACATCGGAATCAAAATGAGCATCGCCGTCGGTTACGATATCGAGGCCGGCCATCTCCTGTTCGTGGAGATAGACCGCCACCGCGTCGACATATTGTTCGCGGAACTGGTTGTTCACCATCGCGTCGAGGAAACTGCGCATGCCGAGATTTTGTGTGTACCAGCTCGGCCGCGGCAGCGAGCCGGTGATCGTGGTCGGCAGCATGATGTCTTTGGTGGCGCGAAGCATAATCGACGTCTCCCCGGATGGCGTTCTCGTTGACCGACAGTGTATGTCCGCGCACCGCCGCTTGGAAACCATCTTCGTCGATTGATGCCGCGGGATATGGACAAAACGTGCACCGCTGCCCACTTAAGATGGGACGATTTTCATGCTGTGGCAAAAGGTCTGCTATAGTGAGCGCATGAGCAAAGACCGAGACGGTTACATCATCCGGCCCAACCCGGTCGATCCGCGGCTGACGGAGCGCGTATCGGGAATCGATCAGACTGGCGCGCGCATCGATACGTCGGTGACGGTCGAGCGCGCGCTGACGATTTTTCTCAACAGCCAGGAAATCGTCACCGCCATGACCATCGGCGATTATCCCGAATACCTGGCGATCGGCTACCTCCTCAACCAGAACATGCTGAAGCCCGACGACGTGGTGACGGGCGTCGATTATGACGAAGAACTCGCAGTCGTGGTGGTGCGGACCAGGCGCAAGACCAACTATGAGAAGAAGCTGAAGAAGAAGGTGCAGACGTCCGGTTGTGCGCAGGGCACCGTCTTCGGCGACCTGATGGAGGCGCTGGAGGATATCTCGCTGCCGAATGCCGAGCTGCGTACGTCATGGCTCTATGCCCTCACGCACAAGATCAACACGACGCCGTCGCTCTACCTCGAAGCGGGCGCCATCCACGGCTGTGTGCTCGCGCGCCGCGATGAGCCGCTGGTCTACATGGAAGACGTCGGCCGCCACAATGCGGTCGACAAGATTGCCGGATGGATGTTCAGGGAAAAGGTTTCGCCGGCGGACAAGATTTTCTACACGACCGGGCGGCTGACGTCGGAAATGGTCATCAAGACAGTGCGGATGGGCATTCCGATTCTCATTTCGCGCTCGGGCTTCACCGCATGGGGCGTCGAGCTGGCGCGCAAGGCCAATCTGACATTGATCGGCCGCGCCCGCGGCAAGCGTTTCGTCGCGCTTGCCGGCGAGGAGCGCATTGTCTTCGACCAGGACCTTGCCTATGTCGAGGAAGAAAGCTCCAGGCACCGGCGCAAGGCGGCGGTCCACGACGATTAAGGTTTGCCGGAGATCCGCGAGCCCCTCGATAATAAGATAATGACGATACCTGTCCCCCCCACTCTCGGCCTGGTTCTCGCCGGCGGCCTCGCGCGCCGGATGGGCGGGGGCGACAAGGCGCGTATCGAGATCGGCGGCGTCTCCATCCTCGACCGTGTGCTGGCAACGCTGTCGGGCCAATGCACCGGCATCATCATCAATGCCAATGGCGATCCGGAACGTTTCGCCGACACGGGGCTGACGGTCGTCCCTGACACAGTGCCGGATTTCGCGGGCCCACTGGCGGGAATCCTTGCCGGCCTCGACTGGCTGGCAAAGCAAAACAGTGGGATCGAGTGGATCGTAAGCGTGCCCGGCGATTGCCCCTTCCTCCCCGAGGATCTGGTTGAGCGCCTGCATCAGGCGCGTCGCAAAATGGGCACGGGCGTGCCGTTGGCATGCGCGCGCTCGGGAAAATGGCGCCATCCCGTGATCGGCCTGTGGCCGCTGGCGTTGCGCGACGATCTGCGCAAGGCGCTGGTCAAGGAGGATTTGCGCAAGATAGAGGTCTGGACGGCGCGGCACGGCGTCGCGCTTGCCGACTGGCCGGCCGAGCCGGTCGATCCGTTTTTCAACGTCAATACGCCGGAAGATGCGGCACGAGCCGAACGCATTGCATTGCAGCACAGCTAGAGGCGGCCGCACATGCTTGATCGCGCTGACGGCGCTCCATATCTGCTATAATATGGAGCCATAGGTCTGGGAGAGGAGTCATTTCAATGAAAGCATTCGTCGTGGCATGTGTCACAGCCATCGTTATTGCGATCATCGGAGGCGTCGCGCTCAACAGCGTGCAGGAACCCGTGACCAAGGCCTTCAGCAGCTCGACGGGCGTCGATCTCGGCGCATGAGTACGCAGCCGCCTCTCACTCCAGCAACGCCGCGTAAGA
>DATEKG010000129.1:0-16353 GCA_035277565.1 Pseudolabrys sp. | reverse complement strand
GGCGTCTGAATGGCCGCTCTTTACTGCGCGCGCTTGATCACCACATGATCTTGGCAATGACAAAACATCAGGAGCGATGGCCCGAACTGCATCTGAGCGCCTGGCGTGCGACCCGCGAGACCCTGCATCTGTGGACCCAAGTCGTAGGCAAGGTCCGGCTTGCGCTGGCGCCCTGGCTCAACCATTCCTGGCATGTCGCGCTCTATGTCACCGCGCGCGGATTGACGACATCGCCGATCCCCTGGCGCGGGGGGAATTTCCAGATCGATTTTGATTTCATCGATCACGTGCTCTGGCTGCGGACCGGCGAAGGTCGTTTCCGGCAGCTCGCGCTCAAGCCGATGAGTGTCGCGGAATTCTACAGGTCGCTGATGATCGCGCTGGAGGAACTCGATATCGAAGTAAAGCCCAGCACAATGCCGTGCGAGATCGCCGACTGTATCGCGTTCGAGCTGGACACGCTGCACGCTTCCTACGATGCCGAATACGCAAATCGCTTTTGGCGCGTATTGCTGGCGGCGAGCGACGTGTTCGCGCGTTTCCGCACCGGCTTTCTCGGCAAGGCGAGCCCGGTGCATTTTTTCTGGGGCAGTTTCGATCTTGCCGTCACGCGCTTTTCCGGGCGCAGTGCGCCGCTTCATCCCGGAGGCGTTCCGCATCTGCGGGATGCCGTGGCGCAGGAAGCCTATTCGCATGAAGTCTCGAGCGCCGGCTTCTGGCCGGGCGGCGGCGGTCCCGTAGATGATGCGGCGTTCTACTCTTACGCCTATCCGGCGCCGGAAGGCTTTGCTGCGGCGACCGTGCAGCCGGTACAAGCGTTCTTCAGCAGGGACCTGGGAGAATATCTGCTGCCTTACGAGGCGGTGCGTACGGCGCGCGATCCCGACGGCGCGCTGATGGACTTTCTGCAAAGCACTTACGCGGCAGCGGCCGACCTGGCCCATTGGGACCGCAAGGCGCTGGAATGCACATTGGGAGAGGCCGGGAAGGTGAGGGCTCTCTAGCGTTTGGCCAGGCTTGGTCTTACGAGCCTTTGTTGACGGGTTGAAGCACGCGCCAAAAAGTGGAAATAACGGGAACGCCGAGAACAAGGACTTCCCATGAACGCCCCCGCCACACCGCCTTATCATCACACGCCGCTCTTTCCGCTCGGACCGGACAAGACGCCCTATCGCAAGCTCGATATTGGCGGCGTGAAGGTGGAGAAGATGATGGGCAGGGACATGCTGGTAATCGAGCGCGAGACGTTACGCGCGCTGAGCGAGGCGGCCTTCACCGACATCAATCATCTGCTGCGACCGGCGCATCTCAAGCAGCTGTGCCGGATTCTCGATGATCCGGAGGCCTCCGACAACGACAAGTTCGTCGCCTATGACTTCCTCAAAAACGCGAATATCGCGGCGGGCGGCGTACTGCCCATGTGTCAGGACACCGGCACCGCCATCATCATGGGCAAGAAGGGCCGCATGGTGTTCACCGCCGGCGATGACGAAGCCGCGCTCGCCGAGGGTGCGCGCGATGCCTATCTCAAGCGTAACCTGCGCTATTCCCAGCTCGCGCCGGTCTCCATGTTCGAGGAGAAGAACACCAGATCGAACATGCCTGCCCAGGTCGAGCTCTACGCGGAAGGCGAGGATGCCTACAAGCTGCTGTTCATCGCCAAGGGCGGCGGCTCCGCCAACAAGTCATTCCTGTTCCAGGCGACGCCATCGATCCTCACGCGTGATCGCATGCTGGCCTTTCTGAAGGAAAAAGTGCTCACGCTCGGGACGGCCGCATGTCCGCCCTATCATCTCGCGATCGTCATCGGCGGGACCAGTGCGGAACTGACGATGAAAACCGTCAAGCTCGCCTCCACGAAATATCTCGATGAACTGCCGACCAAGGGAAGCGAGGACGGGCACGCATTCCGCGACCTCGACATGGAAGCCGAAGTCCTGAAGATGACGCAGTCGACCGGCGTCGGCGCGCAATTCGGCGGAAAATATTTCTGTCACGACGTGCGCGTCGTCCGTCTGCCGCGGCACGGCGCGTCATTGCCGATCGGACTTGGCGTCTCATGCGCCGCCGACCGTCAGGCGCTCGGCAAGGTCACCAAAGACGGTGTTTTCCTCGAGGAGCTCGAGCATCACCCCGCGCAATATCTGCCGGAGATCGATCAGGAAAAGTTCGGCGGACAGGTCATCAAGGTCGATCTGCGCCGGCCGATGAAGGAGATCCTTGCCCAGCTCTCGAAATATCCGGTGAAGACGCGGCTCTCGCTCACCGGCACCATGATCGTTGCGCGCGATCTTGCGCACGCGAAACTTCGCGAACGCCTGGAGGCAGGGAAGGGGCTGCCCGACTATTTCAAGAGCCACCCGATCTATTACGCGGGTCCGGCCAAGACGCCGCAGGGCTATGCGTCGGGCTCGTTCGGTCCGACGACGGCCGGGCGGATGGACAGCTATATCGACCAGTTCCAGGCAGCGGGCGGTTCGATGATCTCGCTCGCCAAGGGCAACCGCTCGTCGCAGGTGCGCGACGCCTGCAAGAAACACGGCGGATTCTATCTCGCCTCGATCGGTGGGAGCGCCGCGAACCTCGCCGAGCACTGCATCAAGAAGGTCGAGGTGCAGGAATATCCCGAACTCGGCATGGAAGCGATCTGGAAAATCGAGGTCGAGGATTTTCCAGCCTTCATCGTCATCGACGACAAGGGCAATGATTTCTTCAAGGAATTGAATCTGGGGTAGGGCGAGAGCGTGCCTGCGGTGGAAATAGTTGGGCTTGAGCAATTACCGCCTGTGCAAGCGCAAGCTCACGATTGCGCTCCGGCGATCATGCCCCAGCGCCGCACCGTGACGCGCTCAAGCGTCTGAAACACAAAGCGCTCGAACAGCACGCCAATGACGCCGATGCCGATCAATGTTCCGAGCATGACGCCGGCGTCGAGAAATTCGGCAGCGTTGAAGATGATTTCGCCCAATCCGAGTTTTGGACTCGCCAGCAGCTCGCCGCCAATGACGCCGATCCAGGCGCGGCCAAATGCAAGGCGCAGGCCGGTGATGATATAGGGCAGAGCGCCCGGCCATATGACCTTGCGGAAAAGCGTGGCTTCGTCGGCGCCCATCACAGTTGCCGCACGCAGCCAGAGCGGATTGACCGCCCGCACGCCGGTCCACACGCTGTAAACAAGCGGAAAAATCGAAGCGTAGATCACAACGAGGATGGTGGCGAGATTGCCGATCCCGAACCAGAGAATGAAAAGCGGAACCCAGGCGAGCGACGGAATCGGCAGCAGCACGCTCAACATCGGCAGGAATATTCGTTCGGGCACCCAATAACGCGCCATCAGCACGCCAAGCGGCACGGCAGTCGCAAAGGATATGCCGAGGCCGATGAACACGCGCACCAGCGTCGCCAGCGCGTTTTCGACGAAGCTGCCGTCGGCGAGCATGCTCCAGATGGTGCGGCCGATCGACGACAGAGGCGGCGTCATGGCCACCGAGAAAAGACCGCTGCGGGCGAAGGCCTCCCAGATGGCGAGGACGACGACCACGCCGGCAAGGCCGCGCAAAAAGGCAATCGTCGAGAATCCTTTTCTCATGCGGTCACCATGCCCCAGCGTACGACGGTCCAGCGTTCAATGCGGGCGAAGACCTGCCATTCGAGCAGGATGCCGATCGCGCCGATGACCGAGATGGTGGCGAGCATTACGTCGGTGTTGAGAAAGGTCTGCGCGCCGAAAATGAGCCAGCCGAGGCCGCGCTGCACCGACATGAGCATTTCGACCGCGATCAGTATACGCCAGGCCTGCGCCAGGCCGAGCCGCAAGCCGATCATGATGTAGGGAAGGGCACCCGGCAGCACGATACGGCGGAAGATGTCGCTGTCGCGCGCGCCCATGACTTCGGCGGCGCGGAGCCAGATCGGCTTGACCGCCTTCACGCCTTTCCATGCATTGATGATGACGGTGAAGCAGGAAGCGACGCCCACCAGCAGAATGGTGGGAATATCGCCGAGCCCGAACCACAAGACGAAAAGCGGCGCGTAGGCGAGACCGGGGATCGGATAGAGGAACGTGATCATCGGCAGCAGCGTGTCCTCGATCCATTGTCGCCGCCCCATCGCGATTCCAACCGTTACGCCGACAATCGCTGCAATCAAAAAGCCGGCCCCGAGCCGATAGAGCGTCGCAATGGTCGCTGCCAGCAGCGTGCCGTTGCCGGCAAGCCGCAGGAACGCCTCGGCGATGGTGCCGAGGCCGGGCACGAGTTTCGGAGGAAACCCGCCAAATGACGCGAGAGCCTGCCAAGCCGCCGCGACCAAGGCGAAGGTCGCGACCGGCAGCGCGATGGAAAGCGCCCGTTTCATCCTGATCGCGTCAGGCCTTGGCGCGCGCGGCCGCTAGGATGCTGCTGTTGAGCCGCTGGTTCCAATCGGGAATGGCGGAAATCTTCTTCTGCTCGAGCAGCGTCTTCGATTCGTCATCCAGATAGGACTTGAGCTGCGGCCCGAAGTCCGGGTTGACGTCGATCTTCGAGAGCATCAGCTTGATGACCTTGTCGTCGACCGAGAACCCCTGATCCTTGAAGTGCTTGAGCACGATCGAGGTCGCCAGATCCCGCTTATCCTGGTAGATTTTCACTGCCGCCAGCCAGCCGCGCATGAATGCGACGACTCCGTTGCGGTTCTTGTCGATCGCCGGCTTGTTGGCGGCCAGGATGATCGGCTGCAGGTCATAGTCACTATAGTCGGTTAGCACCTTGCCGAGCTTTTCGACCTCCGCGACCGAGGGGAACGGTTCGACGCCGGCGAAGGCGTCGATCGATCCGGATGCCAATGCCGAAATTTGATTCTGGAAGCGCACATTGACCAGCTGCACGTCGTCCTTGGTCAAGCCGGCCCTGGGCAGGATCTTGTTCAGGAATACGGCATCGGTCGCCGAGCCGGGCTGTGAGCCGACTTTCTTGCCCTTGAGGTCCTTGATCGAATTGATCCCGGACTTGAGCCCGGCGACGACGGCGAGTGTCTTCGCGCCGTAAAGCGCAAGCCCGATGGCCTCAAGCTCGCCCTTGGCGGCGCCGATCACGAAGGGGGTTGCGCCAATCACGCCGATGTCAATGCGGCCCGAAATCATGGCGTCCCGTGTGGTCTTGCCGCTATCGAATGTGTGGATGATGACGTTGGCGCCTGCTTTCTTGAACAGGTCTTCGGCGCCGGCAATCATCCCGATTGTGCCCCAGGATGTGTTCTGGTAGCCGAAATTGAGTGGGCCCACTTCGGCTTGCGCGCGCAGGCCCGCAGTCGCGGCGACAAAGGCGCCGCCGGTGATGGCGAGAAAGTCTCGCCGTGGCAGAACGAGCTTGGTCATTGTTTCCTCCCTTGGTGCGCTGTTTTGCTTCTTAGAGCCTGATTCCGTTGCCTTCCTCCCATAACCGGGCCACTTCGGTTTGATCGGCATCGCCGCCAATGCTGGCCTCGGCCAATCTCCAGATCTCTTGCACGCGCTCGGCGAGCGGAGTGATGGCGCCGATGGCGTGGCCGAAATCCGCGGCAATCGACACATCCTTGGCGATCAACCCGAGCGTCATGCCGGTCGCGAATTTCCGGGTCAGTACTTGCGGGATCACCTTCTTTTCCAGCGGGTGCTGGCGCCCGGCGCACATGTGCACAAGTGCCTCGGCCATGGTCGCGGTGTCGAGGCCGAATTTCCGGCCGATGGCGAGCGCCTCGATCAGGTTCACCAGCGCGCCGGCGTTTACATAGTTGGCGAGCGCCTTGAGTGCGTGACCGGAACCCGGGCCGCCGCAGCGAAAAACCTGGCGGCCGACTGCGGAAAAAACCGGCATACAGCGTTCGATGTCGGCGTCGGCGCCACCCACCATCACGTCAAGTGAAGCATCTTTTGCAAAGACAACGCCACCCATCACAGGTGCGTCGATATAGCCGATACCCTGCTCGCGCGCTGCCGCGCCAAGATTGACCGTCGTGCGCGGATCGCTCGTGCCCATGTCGATGATGATTGCGCCCGGCGGAAGCGACGCAGCAAGCCCTTCGACGCCAAGAACCACCTCGCGTACGGCATTGTCGTCGGGCAGCATGCATATTGCAGCGTCGGCGCCGCGTGCCGCGTCGGCGGGCGATGTCGTGGCGCGTCCACCGTGCGCAGCTGCAAAGGCCGAAGCGATATCAGGCCGGAGATCATGCAAGCCGAGTGCAAAGCCTTTGGCAGCAAGCTGCGCCGCCATCGGCGTACCCATATTGCCGAGCCCAATGAACGCGATGGCGCGGATCGGCGTCATGCCTTGCTCTTCATCGCTTCCTGCAGCAGGTCTGTATCGAGGATCTTGCCCCAATCGGGCATGGTGGCGATCGCCTTTTTCTGCATCAGGACATTAGCCTCGTCTTCGAGATAAGCGCGCAAGCCAGGCTTGAATGACGTTTCCACGTCGAGTTTCGAGAGCATACGTTTGACCACCGTCTCGCTCACCTGGAAGCCTTGTTTTTTGAAGAAATCGTGGACAATCCGACCGGATTTCTCGGGGTCGGACTTGAACAGCGCTACGCCGGCAAGCCAGCCGCGCAGGAGCGCAACCACCGACTCGCGTCTTTGTTCGACCACAGGCCGGTTCGCAGCGAGGATCACCGGCAGAATGTCGAAGTCCGAATAGTCCAGGATGGCATCGCCGATGCCTTCGACCTCCGCGATGGACGGAAACGGCTCGACGCCGGCAAAAGCATCGACAGAGCCCGACGACATCGCCGCCAGATGATTCTGGTGCGGAATATTGATGACTTGCACGTCATTCTTGGTCAGGCCGAACTTGGGCAGGATCTTCTCCTGGAAGACGTGATCGGTTGCCGAGCCGAGCTGCGAGGCGACCTTGCGTCCCTTGAGGTCCGCTACTGACTTCATGCCTTTATTCTTTGCGACGACGATCGAGTCAGTCTTGCCGGCATACATCGACATGCCGATCGCGACGACATCGCCCTTCGCCGCACCGACGACAAAGGGCGTGCTGCCGAGCACGCCGACGTCGACACGGCCGCTGATCATGGCGTTGCGCGTTGTCTTGCCGCCGTCGAATTTGAGAATCGTCACATCGGCCCCGGCCTTTTTGAAAAGGCCCTCGGCCTCGACCAGCATCCCGATCGTGCCCCAGGACGTTGTCTGGTAGCCGAAATTGAGCGGCGCGGCGGCGGCGCGGATCGGAACAGGCGTTGCGGCCGCAGCGAACGCGCCGCCCGCTAGCGCAAGGAAATTGCGGCGGGGCAGGTTGAATTCTCCCATGACATCCTCCTCAGCTGACGGTGAATCCGGCTGCCTTGAATTTTTCCTTGGCCGCCGGAGAGGTGAGAATCTCGATCAGCGCCTTCGCCGCGGCCTTGTCCTTGGAACTGGCGTGAACCGCGCCCGAGAAGGTGACCGCGCCCTGAATCGCGGCGGGGAACGGCCCGACAAGCTCCACATCCCTGTTGGCGATGATTTCGCTGATCTGTCCCAGGCCGATTTCGATCTCGCCCCTGGCGACTTCCTTCAGCCCGTCGGGTCCGCGGTCTCGCAGCCTGATTTTTGGCGCCAGCTCCTTGTCGAGCCCAAGTTCGGCGAAGACCTTGGCCACGTGAATGCCGCTTTGGCCGCCTTTGGCGGGATTCGCATACATGATTGATTTTGCGGCGAGCATCGATTTCTTGAAGGCGTCGACGTCGTGAATATCCGGTCTGGGCGCGCCGGCCTTGACCGCAACGCCGACGCCCATGCTGCCGAGATTGCGAATGGTCGCGCCGTCGACCTTGCCCTCCTTGGCAAGGGTCGCGAGGCCCTTATCGGTTGCCAGAACGACATCGCCGGGCGCGCCCTCGGCCACTTTCGTAAAGACGGCGCCGGCGGTCGCGAATTCGAATTTCACGATGTTTCCGGTCTTTTCCTCGTAGGTTTTGACGAGCGGCCGCACGACGGATTGTACTGCGCCCGGACAGAAAACGACCACTTCGGCCGCAGACGCCGGCAATGCGACGAAACTGGCAAGGATCACAACCGATAGCAGCGCACGCATAGCGGTCTCCTCTCTTAATGTGAACGCAAATGGCGCATGATCTCGCGCTGGCTCGCGATGAACGGCTCGCTGAGCGGATCGCGCGGGCGCGGAACGTCGAGTGTCAGCTCGGCCTTGACGGTGCCCGGATGGGCATTGAGCACGATGACCTTGTCACCGAGAAATACGGCCTCTGAGATATTGTGCGTGATGTAGACGATCGTTTTTCTCGTCTTCTGCCAGACATCGGTCAGCAATTGCTGCATGTCGTCGCGCGTCATCGCGTCGAGCGCCGCGAAGGGCTCGTCCATCAGCAGAACCTGGGGATTATAGGCGAGCGAGCGCGCGATCGCGACGCGCTGCTGCATGCCCCCCGACAGCTGGTGCGGAAAAACATCGGCGAACTTCTCGAGGCCGACGAGCCGCAGGAATTCCAGTGCGGTCGTCTCACGCGTGACCTTGTCGACTCGACGCATCTCGAGGCCGAATTCGACATTGTGCTTGGCAGTCCGCCAGGGGAAGAGTTGGGCAAAATCCTGGAACACGACGCCCCGGTTCTGCGCACGTCCGTCGAGGGGGCTGTCCCCGATGCGGATTTCGCCGGATGTCGGCTTGAGCAGGCCGGCCAGGATGTTGAGGATCGTTGTCTTGCCGCAGCCGCTGGGACCGAGCAGGCAGAGGAATTCGGATTGGCGAACCGAGAAATTGATGTCTTTGATCGCCAGGACCCGACCGCTATCGACCTGATATTCGAAGGTCAGGTTCTTGACTTCAATCTGGTTCGTCACGTCATCCACCTATCGTCTTGCGGCCGCGCCAAGGCGGTGGTCGCCGGCATCACCAAGCTGCGCCTGCGAACCATCGATGATTTCTTTCAGCGGTACGGCGCGGCTGTTTTCCTGCGCGGACTTGAGCGCCGCATAGACGGCGGCAACGGCCTGGCAGCCATTCTGCGCTGAAAGTTCGCAAGGGCCAGAGCTGGTTACGCTATCGGCGAAGATCTCGAGTTCGTCGCGATACATGTTGCCCGCCGGAACAGGCAGCGGCTGACGCTCGGCGGGACCTTTGCCGCGGCCTTGCATGTATAGTGTCGCGTTTTCGTGCAGACGCTCGGCATTCGCCCAATGGGTCTGATCGATGTCATAGAGCATCAGAGCGTCGGCGCCGGTGACCCTTACATTGAAAGTGCCAGGGCTGGTCCAGCTTGAAACCACGCTGCCGAGCTTGCCGTCGGCGAAGTGCACCGTCGCAAACCATTGGTCCTCGACTTCGGCTCCGGCCGGCGAATGGCGTGCGGCGCTCGCGCTCACGGCGGCAATATCTCCGCCCAGGTAGCGCAGGACGTCGAACTGGTGCACGCCGATCTGGCTCAAGGAGCCCCCAGGCGCGCTTCTGGATCGCCATCGCCAATCCTGCGGCGTCAGCCGCAGACCCCGGTCATTTGAGAAATTGGCTTCGATCTGGCTGACCTTGCCGAGTTTGCCGGCGTCGATAGCGGCGCGGATCATACGAACACCGGAGAGCAGCCTTGCGCAGTGGCCGACCACAACACGGACTCCGTATTCCTCTTCGAGCGCCGAGATCGCCAGCGCATCGGCCATCGTGTTGGCGATAGGCTTCTCGATATAGACGTGCTTGCCGGCGTCGGCGGCGCGTCTTGCAAAATCGAAATGCAGGTCATTCGGCAGCGCCAGAACGACCGCGTCGATCGACCTGTCGGTCAATACGGTTTCGAAATTTCCCGCGGCGATATCAGTGTCGCGACTGAAGGCTGCCAGGCGTTCGGGATTGCGGCCGACGCAGCAGGCGAACCTGATCTTGCTTGATTGCGACGCCGCATTGGCGAGTACGCGCCCCCAGGCGCCCACGCCGATCAATGCGGGTCGCAGGCGCGCCATCATTCGCCTCCCGTTCCGGTGACGCTGGTGCCGCCGCAGACGAACAGCGACTGGCCCGTAATGAACCCGCTTTCGCGAGCAAGCAGAAACGTGACCGCATTCGCCACGTCGTGGGGTGTCCCCATTCGCCCGACGAGAATCTTGTCGATGACGGTCTGCCGCTTTACAGAGCCGATTGGGTGGCCGCGATTGAAATGCGCGGTTTCGACCGGTCCCGGCATCACGCAATTGACGGTGATGCCGTCGGCGCCCGTCTCGATGGCGGCGACGCGCGTAAATCCTTCGAGGCCGGATTTCGCGCTCGCATAGACGATACGCTCGGATTTCCCGAGGATCGCGCGAGAGGAAATATTGACGATGCGGCCGAACCTGGCCCGCCGCATGCCGGGCACGAAGCTTTGGATCAGGACCAGGGCCGCGCCCAAGGTGATGGTGAGGACGTAATCAAGTTCTTCTACCGTCGCCTTTTCCAGAGGATTGGGCGCATTTTCTCCGGCATTGTTGACGAGATAGCGCACCGGAAAATCCGCGGCGATTTCAGCTGCGGTATTTCGGGTCGCCTCCAGATTGGTAAGATCGACGGGACGGAAATGAAGGTTTCCGTGCTTCAGCTTCGGCGGCGACCGCTGCAATGTCACCACCGGAACGCCGCGCTCAAGCAGCGATGCAGCAATGGCTTCGCCGATGCCGGAACTGGCGCCTGTAACCACTGCTGTATCCGGCGCTGCCATGCGCGACGCCTTTCAAGCTCCGCCTAGAGATAATCGATGATCTTCCAGCTGCCGGGTTGGGCGTTGACGACATTCTTCGACGGGCCGCCCGGGCGGCGGTCTGCGTAAACCCTGCCTTCTTTCATCACCAGCTGGATGTTCTTCTTTTCCTGCAGGCAAGTAATGTCGGCGAGCGGATTGCCGTTGACGGCTACGATGTCGGCGAGCTTGCCGGTTTCCAGGCTGCCGAGGTCCTTGTCGATTTTCAGCGCTTTTGCTGCGTTGATGGTTGACGTCTGCAAAGCGTGCATCGGCTTCATGCCGAGCTTGACATAGATTGCCATTTCGGAGGCATTCGTTCCCATCTCGGGGTCGAAGCCCATGTCGGTACCCATCGCGATATTGATGCCGGCCTTGTACATCTTCTGAAAGGTATCGAAGCAGGACGGCTGCAGCTTCTTCATCTTGTCGGTGACGAATTTCGACGTGCCGATGCTCTTTCTGACCTCGATTGCGTGGTCGGTGCGATGTGCGAGCGTCGGCGTCATCCACACACCGGCTTCCTTGATCATGCCGATGGTCTCGTCGTCCGAGAACACCATGTGCTCGATTGTGTCGACCCCGGCCTTGAGCGCCATGCGCTGGCCCGCCGAGGTGAAACAATGTACGGCACACGGCTTGTGGAAGGCATGCGCTTCGTCCACCACGGCATCGAGCTCTTCCTGCGTCATGTTGCGGATATCGGGCTCTTCCTTGTCGGTGCCGCCGCCGCCAGTCGTGCAGGTCTTGATGACGTCGCATCCTGCGAGAAGGTTCGTGCGCGCGAGCTTGCGCAGTTCCCACGGGCCGTCCGCCGTCTGGAAGCCGAGCCGCACGGCGGCGCGCGGCTGGATCAGGGCGAGATGCGAGCCTGTGATCGTGGTGAAACCCGCGACGAACATGCGCGGCCCTTCGAGGATGCCGGCATCGAATGCATCTCGGATGGCGCAGGCCTCCGCGACGAGGAGTCCACGCTGCGAATTGAGGCCAAGATCGCGCAAAGTCGTGAACCCCATGTCGAAGCAGAGCTGGGCGTGGAAAACGCCATACATCTGCTGCAGCTCCGGCGTGATTTCCCATTGCGCCACGCGATGGTTATGAAAGGTCAGGCAGTTGAACATCATCGTGTGAAGATGAATGTCCATCATGCCGGGGATCAGCGTGCACCCGCCGCAGTCGATCACGTCGGCGCCCTGCGGGATCTTGATGCTCTCTTTGGTGCCGATCCTGTCGATACGCTTGCCCTTGAGCACGATCACAGGATTTTGCGCCGCGGCGGCGCCGGTGCAATCAATCATGCTGGCGGCGGTGATATATTTGACCGGCCCCGATTCAGGCGTCGTATCGGCTGCTGCTGTCATCGGATATTCAACTCACTCTTCTGATTTGGCGTTACCGCGAGGCGCGGCGATGTGCGGAACAGTTCAATCGTATGGCGGAAGCGGGCGTAGGTTTCCGCATTGATCGTCATGTTGCGCGGCGCGCGTCCCGCGTCGAATTGAAATGTCTCGAACGTGCGCCGGATATCGGCCGCATCGATGCCGCGGGTAATGAACACCAGGCGTGAATGACGATCGTCGGCGTCCGGCCAGGAATCAAGCGGCACCGGCTCGCTGATCACCGTCTGCACCGCCTGCACGGCGTAAGGCCTGCCCTCGACATTGACGATCCCTTTGACGCGGAGCAATCCTGCCCCGCGGAATCCGGCCAGCAGGTTCATCCACAGCACAAACCCGGGCAGGGTAATTTCTTCATCATATGTCAGCGAGAAGGTGCTGATTGCCGGGTCGGCCGCGGCCGGCGCGACGGTTGCGGCGTAGGATAGGTCGTTGAGCCAGCCGCGCGCCGCCTCGCTGCGGTTGGCAACATCGAAACCGGCATTCTCGAGGATTTCCGCGGCACTGACATTTCCTTGCGCAACGCGCAATTGGCGTGCGCCGGGATTGAGGACCTTGAGCTGCGCCGAGAGCGCATCAAGATGCGGCGCATCGGCGAGATCGGTCTTGCTCAAAATGATGGAATCGGCGACCGCCGATTGCTTGATCGATTCTGGATGACGACGCAGATGGTCGGCGCCGAGGAGCCCATCTGCCACGGCAATGACGGTCTTCAGTTCAAACAGCGCCGTCACGTGGCGGTCGGTCAGCAGCAGTTGAATGACCGGCACCGGGTCGGCGAGACCCGACATTTCGATCAGCACGCAGTCGAAGTCGCGGCCCGGGCCGCTGCGGCGCTCCGCATGGAGATCGAGCAGGCTCGATGCAATCTCATCATGCACGTGACCGCAAAGGCAGCCACTGTCGACCACGCGCATGCGATGGCGAGGCGCCCGCACCAGCACATGGTCGACGCTTACTTCGCCGTACTCATTCACCACAACCGCGGCGCGGTTGAACATACCCAGCTTGAGCAAGCCGTTGACGAGTGTCGTCTTGCCGCTACCAAGAAAGCCGGTGACCAGCAATACCGGCATGCGCGGTGTCTGCGCGTCGAACGCGGGCAAGCCATCCTCCCTCGTGCCCGCTCTTGTTACCCGTCGGCGAGCATTCCCGAAGCGTAGGGCTGCAACAGAATAGATCAAGCACATTCTGATTATTCATTCGATAGACCGTGTCTATAATTTGTTGCGCGCCGCGCGAGCGGCCGCCGTCTCGCGTCCGCCATAGGCCGTCTTGATCATCTCTGCCATGCGCTGCGCGGCGGCTGATCGATGACCATTGCGCCGCCACAGAATTCCAACGGTTCGTTTTGGCGCCGGATCGACAAGGCGGACCGTGGACAGACCGTTATTGTCGACAATGGCGCCCTGCGCCAGGACCGTGGCGAGGCCGGAATCGCGGGTAGTCGCGAGAATAGGCTCGATTGCGTTCATCTCGAGTACGACGTGCGGCCGGAGCCCGGCGCCCGCGAAGAAGCGATCGACAAATTGTCGGGCGCCGAACTCCGGGGTCAGCAGCACCAGCGGGAGCTTTGCAAGCTCGCGCATCTTTATAGCCTTGCGGCCCGCAAGCGGATGTTTTGAACCGACGACCAGAACAAGCTCTTCATCGAACAGACGGTCCGCAACAATCTGATCATTATCGTCGGTGATATATGCGACCGCCATGTCGAGCTCGGCATTGACGAGATCGCGTTCCATGTCGAGCCGCGGCACCAATCGTGCCGTGACATGCACGCCGGGATAGCGCAGAGCAAACTTCGACATAATTGGCGGAAGCATCGAATGGGAGAAAGAATGAAAGACCGCCATGCGCAGCGTGCCACGCATAAGGCCTTCGAGCTCAGAAATAGCAATCGCGCTCGATTCGATCTCTTTGATGATGCGCTCGCAATATGGCTTGAACAACTGTCCTGCCGCGGTGAGCTCGACGTCTTTGGTGCTCCGCTCGAAGAGAACCGTGCCTACCATGCGTTCCAGCTGCTTGATCTGGTGAGACAGTGTCGGCTGCGTCACGTGAAGCTGCTCGGCAGCGCGCGTGAAGCTGCGAGCATCCGCGATTGCGAGAAAATACCGTAAGTGACGCAGTTCCATCTATAGCCTCAGTTTCAAGAATGAAAGTATTTCCCGTTCATGTTGCGAAGACATCTGCGAGCGGATTTTTTGACCGGGTCTCATCGGGAATCCGGACCAGGATATATTTGAGCATTAACCTCGGGGCTATGCCACCCATCGCGTCGAAGATGCGCGTAAACGTCCGGAATGACCGGATGAAAAGTGCCTGATCACGGGAAAAAAGAAAGCGGCGGCCCTTGCGAGCCGCCGCAGTTTTCCAGTTGCAAAACGCGGCTACTGGAAAAGCTTCATCGAGTTGATCAGCGTCTGCAGCACGCCGAGAACGAGCGGAATGCCGACAAATCCCCACGCCAGCACGAGCTGGATGGTGGTGGTGCCTTCTTCCTGTTTCGCTGTTGCCATGATCGCGTTCCTTTCGTTCTACGCCCGCGCCCCGGCTGCGCCGCGCACGTCGTTTTCCTTCATGTGGTAACGGGCGTCGACTGCCCTCACGAGGAAGTTGCAGATGAAGCCGATCACGAGCAGACCGGCCATGATGTACATGGTTGTGTTGTAGGCCTGCGCCTTCGGCACACCGTGCGTGACGTTGTACTCCCGGATGTAATTCACCAGCACGGGCCCGAAGATGCCGGCCATCGACCAGGCCGTCAGCAACAAGCCGTGAATCGCGCCGACATAACGCGTGCCGAACATGTCCTTCAGATAGGCGGGAACGGTGGAGAAACCGCCGCCATACATGCTGATGATGACCAGGAAGCAGCAGACGAACCCGGCGACGCTGCCGATCGAGCCCGTATAGGGCACGGTGCAGTAGAGGACGAAGCCGAGCACCATGAACACGAAGTAGGTGTTACGACGGCCGATATAGTCGGACACCGAGGCCCAGCAGAAGCGCCCGCCCATGTTGAACAGACTCATGAGGCCGACGAAGCCCGCTGCCGCCACCGGCGTGATATGTCCGGGGAACATTTCCTGGCTCATGGCGGAGGCCTGCCCGAGCACGCCGATGCCGGCGGTCACGTTGAGGCAGAGAACCCACCAGATCAGCCAGAACTGCGGAGTCTTGAGCGCATCGTAAACGAACACATCGCTCCTGGTGATCAGCCGCTGTGACGTCGCCGGAGCGACATAGCCTTCCGGTTTCCATCCTGGCGCCGGCACGCGCACGATGATCGCGCCGACCATCATGAACACGAAGTAGATGCAGCCAAGGACGATGAATGTCGGCGCGACGCCAACATGATGCTGCGTGTGGAAAATGCTCATCAGCCAGACCGACAGCGGAGAAGCGATGAAGGCGCCGCCGCCGAAGCCCATGATGGCCATGCCGGTCGCCATCCCCGGGCGATCAGGAAACCATTTGATCAGCGTGGAAACCGGCGAGATGTAACCGATGCCGAGAGCAATGCCGCCGAGGACGCCGTAACCGATGTAGACGATCCAGAGTGTGTGGATCGAAACGCCGAAAGCGGAGATGAAGAAGCCGCCGGCCCAGCAAAGTGCCGCCGTGAACATCGCGCGCCGCGGGCCGCCTTCCTCGACCCAGCGGCCGAAGACTGCCGACGAGACGCCGAGAAAGAATATGGCAAGGGAGAATATCCAGCCGAGCTCGGTCAGCTTCCAGTCATTGGGCGCCGACTGCGTGATCCCGAGCAGCTTGGTCATCGGCAGGTTGAACACGCTGAACGCGTAGGCCTGGCCGATGCACAAGTGCACGCATAGCGCGGCTGGCGGCACCATCCAGCGGCTATATCCGGGTTTTGCGACCGTGTGCTCGCGGTCGAGAAATGAAAGTATCCCCATTTGTCTTGTCTCTCCCCTTGAAGCCTTGTGTTCTTTTGCGCCCGTGGCGCTTGGCGCCGGGCTAGCAGAAATTGCGCACGCCTCTGCATCAAGCAGGCAAACGCAATCCTGCCATTTGGAATTGCAATCGCGTTCAGGATGGGCAGGTTGGGCGTTCAGGCGGCCGGAAGTAGACCGCCGGGAGAGCGGGTGCGCGCTTCCTCGATCAATGTCGCGATCGCCGGCTGTACCGGATAGCGATCGGATATGACGAGCCCGATCGTATGAAAGACGTCGGGCTCGACGATTGGAATGGCGCGCAAACTTTCGGTGGGTTCAGCTGTTTCCAGCGCCGAATTGGGAACGATGCTGGCCCAGTGACCAACGCG
>DATEKG010000128.1:0-9146 GCA_035277565.1 Pseudolabrys sp. | reverse complement strand
ATCTTTGGTTCGTCATGGCCGGGCTTGACCCGACCATCTCGCTTAGGAAGGCACTGCCCTCCTGATCGGGGTGCGCGGGACAAGCCCGCGCACGACAGGTAATTATTCGGCCGCCTCCGCGGTTTCCGGCCCCTGCCGCTGCTGCTTGGAATTGTGCAGATCGACATTGAGACCGAGCGAACGCATTTCCTTGACCAGCACGTTGAAGCTCTCGGGAATACCCGCCTCGAACGTGTCGTCGCCCCGCACAATGGCCTCGTACACCTTGGTACGGCCGGCGACGTCGTCCGACTTCACGGTGAGCATTTCCTGCAAGGTGTACGCGGCGCCATACGCCTCGAGCGCCCACACCTCCATTTCGCCGAAGCGCTGGCCGCCGAACTGCGCCTTGCCGCCAAGCGGCTGCTGGGTGACCAGCGAGTAAGGGCCGATCGAACGGGCATGGATCTTGTCGTCGACAAGATGGTGCAGCTTGAGCATGTAGATGTAGCCGACCGTGACCTTGCGGTCGAACGACTCGCCGGTACGACCGTCGAACACGGTGACCTGCCCGGAATGCTCGAGGCCCGCGAGATCGAGCATCTTCTCGATATCGTCTTCTTTGGCCCCGTCGAACACAGGCGTCGCAATCGGCACGCCATGACGCAGATTGCCGCCAAGCTCGATCAGCCCGTCCTCGTTGAGCGACTTGATGGTCTCGTCGTCGCCATAGACCTTCTTGAGCATGTCCTTGAGCGGACGAGAGTCGTGTCTGGCGTTATAGGCATCGACCGCCTGCCCGATCTTGAGACCCAGGCCGGCGCAAGCCCAGCCGAGATGGGTCTCGAGAATCTGACCGACATTCATGCGGCTCGGCACGCCGAGCGGATTGAGCACGATATCGACCTGCGTCCCATCCTCGAGGAACGGCATGTCCTCGACCGGCACGATCTTCGACACCACGCCCTTGTTGCCGTGGCGGCCGGCCATCTTGTCGCCGGGCTGGATCTTGCGCTTCACCGCGACGAAGACCTTGACCATCTTCATCACGCCCGGAGGCAGCTCATCACCGCGCTGCAGCTTCTCGACCTTGTCGAGGAAGCGCTGTTCGAGCAGCTTCTTCGATTCGTCGTACTGCTTCCGGATCGCCTCGATCTCGGCCATCAGCTTGTCATTTGGCGAAGCAAACAGCCACCACTGCGAGCGCGGATATTCGTCCAGCACCGCCTTGGTGATCTTGGAGTCCTTCTTGAAGCCCTTCGGGCCGGCAATGCCGGTGCGGCCCTCAAGCAGTTCGGCAAGACGCCCATAGACGTTGCGATCCAGGATCGCCTGCTCGTCGTCGCGGTCCTTGGCGAGCCGTTCGATCTCTTCACGCTCTATGGCGAGCGCGCGCTCGTCCTTCTCGACGCCGTGCCGGTTGAACACGCGCACTTCGACGACCGTTCCTTGAACGCCCGGCGGAACACGGAGCGACGTATCGCGTACATCGGACGCCTTCTCGCCGAAAATGGCGCGCAGGAGTTTCTCTTCCGGCGTCATCGGGCTTTCGCCCTTCGGCGTGATCTTGCCGACCAGAATATCGCCGGCGTGAACTTCGGCGCCGATATAGACGATCCCCGCCTCATCGAGATTCTTCAGCGCCTCTTCGGAGACGTTCGGAATATCGCGGGTGATCTCCTCGGGGCCGAGCTTGGTGTCGCGCGCCATCACCTCGAATTCCTCGATGTGGATGGACGTGAACACGTCGTCCTTCACGATCCGCTCGGAAAGCAGGATCGAGTCTTCAAAGTTGTAGCCATTCCACGGCATGAACGCGACGAGGACATTGCGTCCCAGCGCGAGCTCGCCGAGATCCGTGGACGGCCCGTCAGCGATAATGTCGCCCTTGTCGACGCTGTCGCTGACCTTCACCAGCGGACGCTGATTGATGCAGGTGTTCTGGTTCGACCGCTGATATTTCATCAGCCGGTAAATATCGACGCCCGGCTTGGTCGGATCGGTTTCGCCCGTCGCGCGGATGACGATACGGGTGGCGTCGACCTGGTCGACGATCCCGCTCCGCCGCGCCGCGATCGAAGCGCCCGAATCGCGTGCGACCACGCCTTCCATGCCGGTTCCGACAAACGGCGCTTCCGCCCGAACCAGCGGCACCGCTTGCCGCTGCATGTTCGAACCCATCAGCGCGCGGTTGGCGTCGTCGTTCTCGAGGAACGGGATGAGCGCAGCGGCGACCGAGACGAGCTGCTTCGGCGACACGTCCATGAAGTCGACCTTGTCGCGCGGCACCAGGTGCACGTCACCGGCCTGACGGCAGACGATCAGGTCTTCCGTGAAGCGGCCGCGGTTGTCGATCGTGGCATTGGCCTGCGCCACAGCGTGGCGTGCCTCCTCCATCGCCGAGAGGTAGACCACCTCGTCGGTGACGCGGCCGTCCTTCACCTTGCGATAAGGCGTTTCGACAAAGCCGTATTTGTTCACTCGCGCATAGGTCGCGAGCGAATTGATGAGTCCGATATTCGGACCTTCCGGCGTCTCGATCGGGCAGATCCGGCCGTAGTGCGTGGGATGCACGTCGCGCACCTCGAAGCCCGCCCGTTCGCGCGTGAGACCGCCCGGTCCAAGCGCCGACAAACGACGCTTGTGGGTAATCTCGGACAGCGGATTGGTCTGGTCCATGAATTGCGAGAGCTGCGAGGAGCCGAAGAATTCGCGCACGGCGGCCGCAGCCGGCTTGGCGTTGATCAGGTCCTGCGGCATGACGGTGTCGATGTCGACCGACGACATGCGTTCCTTGATCGCACGCTCCATGCGCAGGAGGCCGATGCGATACTGGTTCTCCATCAGCTCGCCGACCGAACGCACCCGGCGATTGCCGAGATGGTCGATGTCGTCGATCTCGCCCTTGCCGTCGCGCAGATCGACCAATGTGCGGATGACCGCGATGATGTCATCGCGGCGCAGGACGCGCACTGTGTCCGAAACGTCGAGGTCGAGACGCATGTTCATCTTCACGCGTCCAACAGCCGACAGATCGTAGCGCTCGCCGTCAAAGAACAGCGAACGAAACATCGCCTCCGCGGTTTCAACCGTCGGCGGTTCGCCGGGACGCATGACACGGTAGATGTCAAACAGCGCATCCTCGCGCGTCATATTCTTGTCGATCGCCAGCGTATTACGGATGTAGGCGCCGACATTGACGTGATCGATGTCGAGCAGCGGCAATTCCTTGTAGCCGGCCTCGATCAGGATCTTCAGGTTCTTCTCGGTGATTTCCTCACCGGCTTCCATGTAGATTTCGCCGGTGCGGCCATTGGCCAAGTCTTCCGCGACGTAGTGACCGATCAATTCCTCGTCGGTCATGCGCAGGGCCTTAAGACCCTTTTCCGCAAGCTGGCGCGCCTGGCGCACGGTGAGCTTGTGGCCGGCTTCGACCACGGTCCGTCCGGTGTCGGCGTCGACCAGATTGTTGATCGCCTTGTAGCCCTTCAGCCGGTTGGCATCGAATGGCACGCGCCAGCCTTCTTTCTGGCGCTTGTAGGAAATGTGCTTGTAGAATGTCGCCAGAATTTGCTCGCCGTCGAGGCCGAGGGCGTAAAGCAACGACGTCACTGGAATCTTGCGGCGCCGGTCGATGCGGGCATAAACGATGTCTTTCGCGTCGAACTCGATGTCGAGCCACGAGCCGCGATATGGAATGATACGCGCGGCAAACAGAAGCTTGCCCGAGGAATGCGTCTTGCCCTTGTCGTGATCGAAGAACACACCCGGCGAGCGATGCATCTGCGAAACGATCACGCGCTCGGTGCCATTGACGATGAACGTACCGTTGTTCGTCATGAGCGGAATGTCGCCCATGTAGACATCCTGCTCCTTGATGTCCTTGACCGAACGCGCGCCCGTCTCCTCGTCGATATCGAAAACGATGAGGCGCAATGTCACCTTGAGCGGCGCGGCATAGGTCATGCCGCGCTGCCGGCATTCGTCGACATCGTATTTCGGCGGCTCGAATTCGTATTTGACAAATTCAAGCTGCGATGAATTCGAAAAATCGGAAATCGGGAAAACCGATTTGAAAACTGCCTGCAAGCCCTCATCGGGACGACCGCCGACAGGCTCCTTCACCAGCAGAAATTGATCGTAAGACGCCTTCTGAACCTCGATGAGGTTCGGCATCTCCGCCACTTCTTTGATTGTCCCGAAAAACTTCCTTACGCGCTTGCGACCGGTAAACGTCTGCGCCATCTTCTCTCTCTCGATTCGATTTCGGCGGGCGGCGCGGGCGCCTCTCCGAACAGCCGCAATCCATCGCGACCATCGGGACAGGCGTCGGAGCCGTCCGGTTCTATGTGATTCGGGCGCCGCCCGAACCGCCGCTCACTACATTTCAGCGTGACCACAGATCGCTGGTCACCGCCGTCTCTCCTGTCCGAGCCCCCCCGGGGAAATGCCCCGGGGATTTCGCTATCACTCAGTCTCCGTCATAGCCGGGCTTGTCATCGCAAGTCGGGCTTGCCCGACTTGCGCCGCTTCACCCTTTGCCGAACTCGGGCAGGCCCGAGTTCGGCTGCCATCCACGTCTTGATCCCGTTTTCGATCCCCGGGTTTCGCTGCGCTCGCCCGGGCCCTCTCCTCGTCATGGCCGGGCTCGTCCCGGCCATCCACGTCTTGAACTCGCTTCGATCCCCGGGCCTCACTGCGCTCGCCCGGGGATTTCGCTTAAGTAAGCTCCGCTTACTTAAGCTCAACCTTAGCGCCGACCTTCTCGAGCGTGGCCTTGATCTTGTTGGCCTCGTCCTTGGCCACGCCTTCCTTGACCGTCTTCGGGGCGCCCTCGACCAGATCCTTGGCCTCCTTGAGGCCGAGCCCGGTGAGCGCACGCACCTCTTTGATCACCTCGATTTTCTTGTCACCGGCGCTCGCGAGCACAACGGTGAACTCGGTCTTTTCCTCGGCCGCGGCAGCTCCGCCGCCAGCCGCAGGGCCCGCAGCAACCGCTACAGCGGCGGCGGCCGATACACCCCACTTCTCTTCCAGCATCTTGGCCAGATCCGCCGCTTCCAGGACGGTCAGGCTCGACAATTCGTCGACGATCTTCTGCAGGTCAGCCATTTTTCAATTCCTATCGGTTCGAACCAGAGAATGAGTGTTGAGCCGTCAGGCCGCCGCACCTTTGGAGGCATAGGCCTGGACCACGCGCGCGACCTTGGCCGCGGGAGCGTTGGCAAGCTGCGCGATCTTGGTCGCCGGAGCCTGGATGAGGCCGACGATCTTGGCACGCAGTTCGTCCAGCGACGGCAAAGCGGCGAGCGCCTTGACGCCGTTGGTATCCAGAGCCGTTTTGCCCATCGTTCCACCAAGGACGACGAACTTCTCGTTCGCCTTGGCGAAGTCGATGGCCACCTTCGGAGCCGCGACCGGATCGCCCGAGAAGGCGATCACTGTCGGCCCCTTGAGCAGGGGCGCGATTGCGGCAGCGTCGGTATCCTTGAGTGCGATCTTGGCGAGACGGTTTTTCGCGACCTTCACCTGCGCGCCCGCCTGCTTCATCTGCTTCCGCAGAGTCTGCATCTGGGCAACGGTGAGGCCGGAATAGTGAGCCACCACCACGACATTGGAGGTCTTGAAGACCCCGTTCAGTTCGGTGATGGACTCCGCTTTAGCCGCTCGATCCACTGCAAGCTCTTTCCATTTGACGGCTGGCCCGCATGATCCGCGGGAGCCGCCGGGTTGCACCAGCCGTCCCGCTTTCAAGCTCACGCGCAGCGAACCTGGGCAGGACGACGCTTCAACAAGCCTGCCCCCTGACCCACACCACCCGGGTGCGATCAGGTCTCGAGGTTCGAACCAAATCGGCACGCCTCAAGGGCGTGCAAACTCGGATCTTTTCCCCATCTATGCTGGCCCCACTTTCGTTTGCCCGACCTGCTGACGCAGGGGGCCGGGATTAAGCCTTGGCTTTCGCCTCGGCACCGGCAGTCTTGGACAGGTCGGCCTCCCGTTTCGGGAATGGCCTTCCGCGCCGCTACATCCGCAAAGACACCGGCCTTCTTCCCTTCTGAAATCCCGACAGGGCTATCCAAAAGGAATAAGTTCCGATCACCACTCGTTTGTAGGGACGCGTAAAGGCGCGCCGACAAATTGGGCCGGCACGCCCGACTGGCTCCATCTAGACCTTTGGACCCGCTTTGCCAAGGGGAATCTAAGGCGTCCACCTCAAATAATGAGGTTGTTCCCGCGCTTGGCTAATGTGTGGCGGCGGTTCCAAACAGGCTGGGAATCTCGATCTTGACCCCCGGGCCCATGGTCGACGAGATCGCCACCCGGTTGATGTAGTGGCCCTTTGCCCCGGGCGGTTTCGCCTTCTGGACTGCATCCGCGAAAGCCTTGATGTTCTCAATGAGCTTGTCCTCCGAGAACGAGGCCTTGCCGACGCCGGCCTGGACTATCCCCGCCTTCTCCACGCGGAACTCGACGGAGCCGCCTTTGGCCCCCTTCACCGCGTTGGTGACATCCATCGTCACCGTGCCGACCTTCGGGTTGGGCATGATGCCGCGCGGCCCGAGCACCTTACCGAGGCGACCGACCAGGGGCATCAGGTCCGGCGTGGCGATACAGCGGTCGAAGTCGATTTCACCCTTGCTCACCTTCTCAACCAGATCCTCGGCGCCCACAATGTCGGCACCCGCCGCCTTTGCCTCATCGGCCTTGGCGCCACGGGCAAACACGCCGACGCGAAGCGTGCGGCCGGAGCCATTCGGCAGAGTGACAACGCCGCGCACCATCTGGTCCGCATGCGTGGGATCGACGCCGAGATTCATGGCGATCTCGATTGTCTCGTCGAACTTCGCCTTGGCGCGCTCTTTGACAAGCTTGACTGCTTCCGTGATCGGATAGGCCTTTTCACGGTCGACACCGTTGCGGGCCGCTTTCATGCGTTTTCCGATTGCCATGGCCGTTACTCCGTCACCGTAAGGCCCATCGAGCGGGCGGAACCTTCAATCATCTTCATTGCAGCCTCGACGGTGTCGCAGTTGAGATCCTTCATTTTCTGCTCGGCAATCTCGCGCACCTGCTTCTTCGTAACCTGGCCGGCCATGTCGCGGCCGGGTGTTTTAGAGCCACTCTCGAGCTTCGCCGCCTTCTTGAGGAAGTACGAAACCGGCGGGGTCTTCATCTCGAAGGTGAAGGAGCGATCCTGATAGGTCGTGATGATGACCGGGATCGGAATGCCTTTCTCCATCTTCTGCGTCTGTGCGTTGAACGCCTTGCAGAACTCCATGATGTTCAGCCCGCGCTGGCCAAGCGCCGGCCCGATCGGGGGCGACGGATTGGCAGCGCCCGCAGGCACCTGCAATTTGAGGAATCCGGTAACTTTCTTTGCCATCGTTTACTCCATTAGTGGTGCGGATCTTGGCGGTTGGCGGCCGCCTCACCTCCCACGATTTCAGGTGACAGTTATCAGAAGTCGGGAATCAGAAAAATTCTATCTGGCCACTGATGACTGATTTCTGCCCCCTGGCTACAGTTTCTCCACCTGTCCGAATTCCAGTTCGACGGGCGTGGCACGGCCGAAGATCGACACCGCGACCTTGACGCGCGAGCGGCCTTCATCGACTTCCTCGACAACGCCATTGAACGATGCGAAGGGCCCGTCGGAAACGCGCACTTGCTCGCCGACCTCGAAGGAAACCGCCGGCTTCGGCCGTTCAATGCCCTCCTGAACCTGGTGAAGAATGCGATCGGCCTCGGCATCCGAAATCGGCATCGGCTTCTTGTCGGTCCCAAGGAAACCCGTCACCTTCGGCGTGTTCTTGATGAGGTGATAGACCTCGTCGGTAAGATCCATCTTCACCAGGACGTAGCCGGGGAAAAACTTGCGTTCTGTCTCGACCTTGCGACCGCGCCGCGCCTCGGTGACCTTCTCTTTCGGAACCAGAACCTCGCCGATGTGCTCGGCCAGTCCGCGCTGCCTGGCCTGTTCGCGTATCGAGTCGGCGACCTTGTTCTCGAAATTCGAATAAGCATGGACGATGTACCAGCGTTTTGGCTTGGCCGACGTCGTCACTTCCGTGGCAGTATCGTTCATCGCGTTTGAACCTTCAGGATCCCAGGCCAAGCACGAACGTCACGACAAGGCGCATGACCTGATCCGCAACCAGAAAAAAGACGGACGCGATCGCAACCATCACAAACACCATGGCGGTGGTGATCGCGGTTTCGCGACGCGACGGCCAAGTCACCTTCCGTGTTTCCTCGCGGACTTCCTGTAGGAACCGGAAGAGATTGACCCGTTTGCGCCGCACCTCGGCTGGTGCTTGATCGCTCATTCGTGCTCGCTCTTAATCCAACTCGTCATATATATGTATGCGTCGGGGCCGCTTGGCAGGAGTGGAGGGACTCGAACCCCCAACCCCCGGTTTTGGAGACCGGTGCTCTAGCCATTGAGCTACACTCCTCCGTAAAGCAGCTGCGGCGGACACCATGGAAGGGTCCGCCGCTGCGATGTCATGCATTATACATCGCTTCTTTGCAAGGGAAGAAACACCCGGAACCAAGGTATTTTGGCCGGCGCCGGCACCATCCGCCGGAACCCGGGCTGATCCCGGCCTCATCCGGGCGGGCAAGTGCGCGGTCATGCTTGGCCACGTCTAATGCTTAACGATTTTGGGCTGGAGCGGGTGAACGGAATCGAACCGTCGTCATCAGCTTGGAAGGCTCGAAGGTTCTCAATCCGGTCCGAGGCTTAGCTACAAAACTGCGCTAATCGGCACCATTTACGATCAATCGGTTAGCGACAATCCGCAAAACGAAAATCTGCCGATGCGGAAGGCTGCGCGCGAGCGTGACGAGGCAGCTCGGCGAGCGCTAGAGCGCGACCGCAAGCCCAATTTTCCGCGACCCGACTTCGCCGCGCTTTTAGCCCGGAATGAATTTAGAGGGCGCAACGAAAAGCGCCTTGCCAGCAGGTAGCCCGATTTAGCGGCGCCCGTGCCGCCTTAGAGGCCGCGCGGGCGCATGTGCGTGGCGTTGCGTGATAGCCCATGCCCGTCTGTCGGGTGCCGGTCCGTGAGGCTAGCCATGCCTGCTACGGGCCACCGGCGGCAATCGCATTTCCGGATGTGAGGCTACTCACCGGGGCGCTGCGCTGACGGATCGGCGCGCCC
>DATEKG010000127.1:0-6924 GCA_035277565.1 Pseudolabrys sp. | reverse complement strand
GTGGTCATGTCGAGGCTTTTTCCCGAATCGAAGCCCTTTGCCTTGCACATTGTGTTCGCAGCGGCGATGCAATCGGGCGCGCCGTTAGGGGCAATTTGACATTTCTCATGACCGCTGACGGGACGCGCAACCGGAATTCGCGCGACCGCGCCTGCCGCATCCTTTGCCCCTTCGACTGTCGTCTTTGCGGCCTCGCCCGCCTGATCCCCCAGGCTCTGAACCTTCTGGCCCGCGTCCTTCAATGAACTGCCGACATTGGCGGACTGTTGCGAGAACCATCGGCTCACGGCTGCGAAAAATCCCTCGTTCTGAGGCTTCGGAGCGGGCGGCGAGCTGTCCTGGGCAAAGGCCAGCACCGACGTGCAAACCATCATGCCCGCAAAAAGCCAACTCAGCATCGTGGATGATGCCGCCGTGCTCCTGCCTGCCGACGTCTGTCTGTTGTCCATGACCAGCGGAGACCTGGCACTTCGCCAATGGCTTCCCTTACGTCATCGCCGCTAGAATGCTCTGGTGGCGAAATTGAGGAACTTCGTATTTCAGAACAAATATAGCGCGGCCACTATGCCGATGACGAGAACCGCGGCGCCGAGCGATACCCATAGTCCCAGCCGTTTCTCGATAACATGGCGGGCGTTTTCGCCATAGCGATGCAGCAGAAATGCGAGAATGAAGAATCTCGCCCCTCGCGAGATGACGGAAAAAAGCAGGAATAAGGCGAGATTGTAACCGGCAAATCCCGATGTGATCGTGACAATCTTATACGGAATTGGGGTGAGGCCCTTCAGCAAGATGATCCATGCGCCCCATTGGGCATAGGCAGCGCGAAAGGCTTCAACCTTATCGCCATAGCCATAAAGTTGAATCAGCCAGGCGCCGACAGAATCATAAAGCAGAGCGCCGATGCTGTAGCCGAGCAGCCCGCCGGCTACCGATGTCACCGTGCACCATGCCGACAGGACGTAGGCCCGATCCGGCCGCGCCAAGGCCATCGGGATCAGCATGACATCGGGAGGAACCGGGAAGAATGAGCTTTCCGCAAACGAAACGGCGCCCATCAACCACACGGCATAGGGCTTATAAGCGGCGCGGATGCACCAGTCATACAGACGGCGCAGTAGGGAACGCGGCTCGGCGGCCTCAACGGTCATCAAGACACTCGTCGGGAGAATTGTGACGGATCAACGGCGCTTGCGAACGCGCCTTGTTTCAAGCGCCACAACCTTACGCCGCGATGCGGCGCGTACCAAATCCTTCGGGACTTTCTCGGCAATACCGAACATCAACTCGCGCCGGCGCATTTCCGCCCAGACATCATCCGGGCGCACGCCGGCATGAACCCAGAGCACCACAAGATTATACAGGAGATCGGCGCTTTCCTTCACCACTGCTTCGGGCTGCCCATGCATGGCGTCGATGACGACTTCAACGGCCTCTTCAGCAAGTTTTTTCGCCATCTTGGCGCGACCCGCACGCAAAAGCCGGGCCGTCCGCGATTTTTCCGGGTCCGAACCACGGACTGCGACCACGGCGTCGTAAAGGCGTGCGACCGAATCACTCATACAAACCAGAATACCCGAAACGCGCGCGGAACCGGTTAACGCATGTGACAGGCACAGCTCCCGAGCGAGATCGCCGTGCCGTCTCGGTAATTGAATGATTAATCGATGAAATTAGTCCAAAGGGAGGCAGTTTGATGCCGGAATGGCCTCTGGCTGTGTTGGAGAGTCCCAAAGCATGCCTATTCGTCGTCGGACAGCAGGGCCGCATTGCCACCCGAGGCCGCTGTGTTCACGGTGATGACCTGTTCGCGCGCCAGGCGGTGGAGATAACCTGCACCGCCGGCCTTGGGACCCGTTCCGGACAAAAGGCTGCCTCCAAATGGCTGCGACCCGACAACGGCGCCAATCATATTGCGGTTCACATAGACGTTGCCGTGCGGAAGCCGGGCCGCTGCGCGCGCAACCGTATCCTCGATGCGCGAATGAATGCCGAGCGTAAGCGCTGTTTCATTGGCAGCAAGGTCGTCGAGCAGCCGATCAAGCCCATCTGCGCGCCAACGTACAATGTGGAGGACCGGCCCAAAGACTTCCTCCCTGAGCTCCCGCGCGCTACCGAGTGCAATGATCGCAGGCGCAACATAATTCCCACGGCTCGGCAGCGGGCCCTGATGACGAAATAAAACGGCGCCCTTGCCACTCATTCCCGCAACCCAGCGATCGAGTTTCTCCTTGGCATCGGAATCGATGACGGGTCCCACCTGAGTGGATGGTTCGCGCGGATCTCCCACCCTGAGTTCGCGCAGTGCGCCAGTCACCATGTCCACAATCCGGCCGTGAACGTCGTCCTGCACGCACAGGAGTCGCAGGGCGGAGCAACGCTGACCGGCTGATCGAAACGCCGAAGTAATGACGTCATCGGTCACCTGCTCCGGCAATGCGGTGGCGTCGACAATCATCGCGTTCACCCCGCCCGTTTCCGCAATCAGCGGTGCGATCGGCCCCTTTTTTCCTGCCAGCATCTGGTTGATCGCATGTGCGACTTCCATCGAACCGGTGAAGGCAACGCCAGCCGTCCGTCGATCGGCCACCAGCATGGCGCCAACCGTGCCGTCGCCGGGAACCAGGTTGAGCGCGCCTGCCGGTACGCCTGCCTGGAGCAGGAGCTTGACCGTTTCAAATGCAACGAGCGGGGTCTGCTCGGCTGGCTTGGCGATGACAGCGTTACCCGCCGCAAGGGCGCCCGCAATCTGGCCGGTGAAGATAGCGAGCGGGAAATTCCATGGGCTGATGCATACGACAACGCCGCGTCCCCGCTTGCGCAGCTCGTTCGATTCTCCGGTCGGGCCGGGCAAGGGCTTCGGTGCAAAAACATCGCGCAGCTGCCACGCGTAATAGCGGCAATAGTCTGCCGCTTCTCTCACCTCCGAAACGCAATCGTCGATTGTCTTGCCCGCCTCCCGCTGCAGCAGCGCAATGAGACGTCCGCGGTTTCCCTCTATCAGATCGCCAGCGCGTTCGAGAATCGCGGCGCGCTGCCCAATCGGAGTCCCGTCCCATCGGGAAAACGCCACGGCAGCCGCACTCAGGGACGCCGCTACGGCCGTCCCATCACCCTCTTCCACATCGCCGATCGCTTCGCCATCGATTGGCGAACAGACCGGCCGTTTGCGTCCGGCAACTTCCACCCCGGCGATCAGGGGCTTTGCGTGGACGTCGTGGGTGTTTGTCCGGATATCCGCAAGGAACGCTTCCAGTGCGCTGCGATCGCCGAATTCAACACCCGCTGAATTGCGCCGCGCCGTTCCGAACAGATCGCGCGGCAGCGGGATGTGCGAGTGACGTGCGTGCGACATGTCGACGATCCAGCTCTGCGGCCGGCGCAGAATTGTTTCAATCGGTACCGCGGGATCCGCGGCGACGGCGACAAAAGATGAATTGGCGCCGTTCTCGAGCAGCCGCCGCACCAAATAGGCGAGCAAGTCGGCATGTCCGCCGACCGGCGCGTAGACGCGGCAAAGCAGATCAGGGTGCTCTGCGAGCAGTTCTTCGTATAGCGCTTCCCCCATGCCGTGCAGTCGTTGGAATTCAAACCCGTTTGTCCCGCCTGCATCCTCGATGACAGAGGCTACGGTCAGCGCATTGTGGGTCGCGAATTGCGGAAAGAGACGGCGCCGCAGTGCGAGCAGCTTTCTCACGCATTCAAGATAGCAAAGATCGGTCATTGCCTTGCGCGTGAACACCGGATAGTCGGCGAGACCTCGTTCCTGCGCGCGTTTGATTTCGGTGTCCCAATAGGCTCCCTTGACCAACCGTACTGTCAGCCGTCGATCGAGCGCTTCAGCGGCCTCCGCGATCCACCCGATGACCGCGGCTGCCCGTTTCTGATAGGCCTGAACGGCAAGTCCGAATCCGTCCCATCCGGACAGCGACCTGTCACGTATCACGGCGGCGACAACCTCGAGCGATAGCTCGAGCCTGTCGGCTTCTTCAGCATCAACCGTGAAATTGAGATCGTGCCGTTTCGCGTGCTGTGCGAGTTCGAGCAATCTCGGCACAAGCTCGGCGAGCACACGATCGCGCGACAATGGCTCGTAGCGGGGATGTAGCGCCGACAGCTTTACGGAAATTCCCGGCCGTTTCGGCAGGCTTTGACTGCCGGCCCGCCCGCCGATCGCGGCGATCGCGGCGGCATATGATCCAAAATAGCGCGTGGCGTCGGCCGCCGTGCGTGCGGCCTCGCCAAGCATATCGAAAGAATAGAGGAATTCCGGCCGTGAAGCCGCGCGCGCCAGCGCTTCCTCAATGGTCTGCCCAAGTACAAAATGAGAGCCAAGCAGGCGCATGGCCTGTCGGGTTGCCGCGCGCACGGCGGGGAGACCGAGACGCCTGATCAGTGTGTCGACAATGCCTTCGGGTGTTTCGCCGGGATGAATGATCCGGGCGGTCACACCGAGTGTCCAGGCGGACGCCGAAACGAGAAGGCTTGTCGCGCGGGGCTCGTTGTGAGCCCAGTCGCCTGCCTTGAGCTTGTCCTCGATCAGCCGGTCGGCGGTTTCCGCATCGGGCACCCTTAACAGCGCCTCGGCCAAGACCATCAGAGCGAGGCCTTCTTTCGTCGACAGCGCATAGGCATGGAGAAAATCCTCGACGCTTCCGAGCCCGCTCGTCCGGCTGCGGATCGCGTCGATGAGGCGTCTGGCCTGGGCATCAATGCGGCGTTCGGCATCGGCCGACCGTGGCGCAGCCGTCAGCAATGCGTGTGCAATGGCTTCGTCCGGAGGCGCAAAAGGCGCATGGAGCGGCGGAATGTCGCGTGCAGACCCATGGCCCTGTTTCGGCGGCATCGTGAAACCTCCGAACCGTAAGGCAATTCTAGCGCAAAGGCGCCTTGATCGTGGCCGAGATTTCCGGGCTTGAAACGCCGGCGGCGGAGTTAGTCATAATGTCTTAAATTGATGCGGGGCCGCGCGCCCAAGTATTGCCGTTTGTCGGTCCGTGTCCTTTGCTGCGGCAGGTCCAGGCAAGTCGCCGATGGCGCGGGCGATCAGGGACAGATGCGTACAGAGATCCGTACGATGTGCACTCGCCGAAAGGCCTGGTGGGCAGCGGCTTCGATAGTCCTTGCCGCAGCGTTCGCCGGTGGTGCCGCGGCGGCCCAAACCGGCGTGAGGATAACGCTCGACAGCGCGATCGAAGGGCCGTCGGCGCCTTTCCTGGTTCCGCTCGACAAGGGTTATTACCGGGCACAGGGACTCGACGTATCGGTGGAGCCGGCCGCCACTTCACTCGAGCCGATCAAACGTGTGGCTTCGGGGGACTTCGACATCGGCTTCGCCGACATCAACATTCTTATCAAGTTTCGCGACGCGAACCCCGACACTCCGGTCAAGGCGGTGTTCATGCTCTATAACCGGCCTCCATTTGCGGTGATCGGAAGGAAAAGCCGCGGCATCAACGCGCCGGCGGACCTCGAGGGCCGGATACTGGGAGCGCCCAGTAACGATGTCGCCTTTGCGCAATGGCCGATCTTCGCCAAGGCCAACAATATCAATGCCGCCAAAGTCAAAGTGGAAAATGTCAGCATCCCGGTGCGCGAACCGATGCTCGCGGCGGGCCAGGTCGATGCCATTACCGGAAATTCGTTCACCGCCTATGTCGATCTCAAGGACAAAGGCGTGCCGGTGGATGACATTGCGGTCTTGCTGATGGCCGACTATGGCGTCGAGCTTTACGGCAACGCCATAATCATCAATACGAAATTCGCCGCCGATCACCCCGAGGCCGTCAGTGGATTCCTGCGCGCGTTCATGCGGGGTCTCAAGGACTCGGTCAGACATCCGCCGGCCGCGATTGAATCGGTGCTCAAGCGGAATGCACAGGCGCGGAAAAACGTCGAAATTGAACGTCTGACGATGGCCATCAGGGAGAACATCGTCACGCCGGAAGTAAAGGCGAACGGTCTTGGCCTCATGGACGACGAACGATTCACTCGCACGCTCGACCAGATAGCTCTTACCTACAAGTTCAAATCCGGGAAACCCAGGCTCGGCGACATATTTGACGCCTCGTTCCTTCCCCCGGCCGCGGAACGAAAGCTCAACTAGGCCGTGGTTCAGGTCGCAATCGCCTATTTGATCCGCTCGAGAAGGCTGACGTAATTCGCGACCGACGTTCCGCCCATGTTGAAGACGCCGCCCAGCCGCGCATTCCTCACCTGAAGGTCGCCGGCGGTTCCGGTAAGCTGCATTGCGGCCAGCGCGTGCATCGATACGCCGGTCGCTCCGATAGGGTGCCCTTTTGCCTTCAATCCGCCGGACGGGTTCACGGGAAGCTTGCCGTCCTTTTGAGTCCACCCGTCAATGACGGCACGCGCGCCCTGGCCCTCGGGAGTGAGGCCCATCGCCTCGTATTCGATGAGCTCGGCGATCGTAAAGCAGTCGTGCGTCTCCACGAACGACAGGTCGCCGAGCGCGAGACCCGACTTCGCGAGCGCGCGGTGCCAGGCCTGCGCACAGCCTTCGAATTTCAGGATGTCGCGCTTCGACATCGGCAGAAAATCCTGCACGTGTTCTGCGGCGCGGAAGGCGACGGCTTTTCTCAACCTCAGCGCGGTTTCGACATCCGCAAGCACGACGGCGGCGGCGCCGTCCGAGACGGGAGAACAGTCGGTCCGCTTGAGCGGACCCGCCACGAACGGATTTTTTTCGCTTTCGGTGCGGCAAAAATCGTAGCCGAGATCCTTGCGCATCTGCGCATAAGGATTGCCGACTCCGTTCTTGTGGTTCTTGGCCGCGATCATCGCGAGCGCATCCGATTGATCGCCCCATTTCTGGAAATAAAGCCCGGCGATCTTGCCGAAGATGCCGGCGAATCCGCCGTCAATATCGGCCTCCTCGCGCACATATGACGCCTTCAACAAATT
>DATEKG010000126.1:0-5247 GCA_035277565.1 Pseudolabrys sp. | reverse complement strand
CCGCGAGATCGCCGCCTATGGCGGGCTGGTCAATCGCATGCCGCTTTATGCGTTCGTGTTCATGGTGTTCACGCTCGCCAATGTCGGTCTGCCGGGCACGTCAGGTTTCATCGGCGAGTTTCTCTCGCTGATTGGCACCTTCAGGATCAACACGCCGGTCGCGGTTCTCGCCACGCTCGGCGTCATTCTGTCGGCCGCCTATGCGCTCTGGCTCTACCGCAAGATGATTTTTGGCGCGCTCAAGCCCTCGCTCGAGGGCATACGCGACATTGGCTGGCGCGAAACCGTGATCTTCGCTCCGCTGGTTGCGCTCACCCTGCTTTTCGGCGTCGTACCGAAGACGGTGCTCGACATGTCGGCGGCCTCCGTGGCGCAGTTGCTCGACAACTACAATCACGCGATCGCGGCGGCGAAAGCAGCGGATTTGAAAAGCGCTTCTTCTTCCGTGGCGGTTCCGGGAATGACGCAAAATGAGGTCGCGAGCGCCGGGCGGAGTATCGCCCGATGACCCAATATCCTGCGCTTCAGGAATACATGCCGATCCTGCCCGAGATCCTGCTGGCATGCGGCGCCATGTTGATGCTCATGCTTGGTGTCGCCGCCGGTGATCGCAGCGCGGGCATCGTCAATGGCTGCTGTGTGCTTGTCCTGGTCGTGGTTGGCGTGGCGCTGGGCGCGGTCGCGCCGGGAACGCACGCCTTGTTCGGCGGCAGTTTCCTTGTCGATGATTATGCGCGCTTTCTCAAACTGCTGACGCTGATTGGTTCCGGCGGAGCGCTGCTCCTGTCCCTCGACTATCTCACGCTCGAGCGGCAGCAGAAATTCGAATATGGCGCGCTGTTTTTGCTCGCAACGCTCGGCATGCTGATGCTCATCTCGGCATCTGATCTCATCGCCCTTTATCTCGGTCTCGAACTGATGAGCCTGCCGCTCTATGTAATCGCGGCGTCGAACCGGGATGAAGTGCGCTCGACCGAGGCGGGGCTGAAATATTTCGTGCTCGGCGCATTGTCGTCCGGAATGCTGCTTTACGGCGCATCGTTGATTTACGGCTTTACCGGTACGGTGAATTTCGCGGGGATTGCGAAGGCGACACAAGGCGGCGCCGGCATCGGATTGATTTTCGGGCTTGTGTTCCTGTTCGTTGGTTTCTGCTTCAAGATTTCCGCAGTGCCGTTCCATATGTGGACGCCCGACGTGTATGAGGGCGCGCCGACGCCGGTCACGGCATTCTTCGCCGCCGCGCCCAAGGTCGCCGGCATTGCGATTTTCGCGCGCGCCACTGTCGTCGCCTTTCCAGGAATCACGCACGAATGGCAACAGATCGTGGTGTTTGTCTCGATCGCCTCCATGGCGCTCGGAAGCTTTGCGGCGATCGGCCAGCGTAATTTCAAGCGGCTGATGGCTTATTCCTCGATTGGCCACATGGGCTACGCCCTGGTCGGGCTTGCCGCCGGCACGCCGGAAGGTGTGCAGGGCGTGCTTGTCTATATGTCGATTTATGTGGCGATGACGCTCGGCACATTCGCCGTGATCCTGTCGATGCGGCGCGACGGGAAGCTCGTCGAAGACATTTCCGATCTCTCCGGTCTCGCGCGCACCCACCCGACCATGGCGTTTTTCTTGGGCGTGCTGCTGTTCTCTCTGGCCGGCATTCCGCCGCTCGCGGGGTTTTTCGCGAAATTCTACGTCTTCCTCGCGGCCATCAAGGCCGGGCTGTTCACGCTTGCGGTCATCGGCGTTCTCACGAGTGTGGTGGGTGCCTACTACTATCTCGCAATCGTCAAGATCATGTATTTCGACGAGCCGCTGCGCCCGTTCGAGCGCATGCCCGGCCTGCTCCGGCTGGTGCTCGGCGTGTCGGGGCTCGTCAACATTCTGTTCTTTGCCTATCCGGCGCCGCTGATCGGCGCAGCGACGGCTGCCGCAAAGTCGCTGTTCTGACGCGCTGACGAAATGAACCGCGAAGCCACGGGCCTGGCGGGGGCTCGGCATATAGCTTACGAGACGCTCGGCTCGACCAGTGCCGAGGCGCTGGCGCTTGCACGCGCCGGCGAGCGCGGGCCGTTGTGGATCAGCGCGCGCGCGCAAAGCGCCGGCCGTGGCCGGCGCGGCAGCCATTGGGTGTCCGAACCCGGCAATCTCTACGCAACCTTGCTGCTCAGCGAGCCGTCGCCGCCCGCCAAGGCCCCGCAGCTTTCCTTTGTTGCGGCATTGGCGGCGCATGACGCCATTGCCGCCTGCGCGCCACAGCTGGGACCGTCTCTCAAGGTGAAATGGCCAAACGATCTTCTTATTGGAGGCGCAAAACTCGCCGGTATCCTCATAGAGGGCGAGAGCGAGCCCGCGTTCTGTGCCGCCATCGGCATCGGTGTGAATTGTGCGAGCCATCCGGATGATACCGCCTATCCGGCGACAGACCTGGCCGCAGCCGGCGCGTCGGTCTTGCCGGATACATTATTGCGGCAATTGGCTCAGGCGATGCGCGAGCGCGTTGCACAATGGAATCAAGGCGAGGGATTTGATGCGATCCGCAGCGACTGGCTCAAACGTGCCGCCGGTCTTGGCGAAATCCTGCGCGTGAGGCTGCCTGAACGCGACATCACGGGACGTTTTGAAGGGCTCGATGAGGGCGGCCGCCTGCTGCTCGCCGGGGGCGACGGCACCGTGACCGTCACCGCCGGCGAAATCTTCGATTTTGGCGGGCGCTGATCATGGCCGCACAACAGGAAGTGGTTTTTGCGCCGCTGGGCGGGGTCGGCGAGATCGGCATGAATTTGTCGATCTACGGGCTGGGCAGTGAACATCATCGTACCTGGCTCGCGGTCGACCTCGGCGTTTCATTCGCTGCCGAGGAGCACCTGCCGGGGGTCGACCTGATCCTGCCCGATATTCGCTATCTCTTGGAGGAGCGAAAGAATATTGCGGGGCTGGTGCTAACGCATGCGCATGAGGACCATTTCGGCGCGCTGATCGACCTTTGGGAGCGGGTGAAGATCCCGGTTTTCGCAACGCCATTTACCGCCGCACTGCTGGAAGCCAAATGCGCGAGCGAGCCGGGCGCGCCGAAGATCCCGGTGACAGTCGTTGCGCGCGGAAGCCGTTTCAAGGTCGGCGCATTCGATATCGAACTGGTGACGATGGCGCATTCGATTCCCGAATCCAATGCGTTGATCATTCGCTCGCCGGGCGGCGCCGTGCTCCACACGGGCGACTGGAAGATCGATCCCACTCCGATTCTCGGGGACCCAACGGACGAGAAAAAGCTGCGTGCGCTGGGCGAGGAAGGATGTCTGGCCCTCATCGGGGATTCGACCAATGCCGTGCGCGAGGGGCGCTCGCCCTCGGAAGCCGACGTGGCCAGGACGCTTGCCGAACTTATCAAGACGGCGCGTGGGCGCGTCGCCGTCACAACCTTCGCATCGAACGTCGCGCGCCTGCGTGCCGTCGCCGACGCCGCACGCGCCGCGGAGCGGGAAGTCGTTGTCATTGGCCGCGCCATGGAACGCGTGGTGCAGATCGCGCGCGAAACGGGCTATCTCGACAAGGTGCAGGATTTCCGGCCGGCCGATGCCTACGGATATTTGCCGCCCAACAAGGTGGTGGCGCTTTGTACCGGCAGCCAGGGCGAGCCGCGCGCGGCGCTCTCGCGTATCGCCGAGGATCAGCATCCGGAGGTGACGTTCTCTGCCCGCGACCGGGTGATATTTTCCGCGCGCACCATTCCCGGCAACGAAAAGGCGGTCGGCCATGTCGTCAATCTGCTCATCGAGCAGGGGGTCGAGGTGATCACCGACCGCACGCATCTGGTGCACGTATCCGGTCATCCGCGCCGGGCAGAGCTTGAGGAACTGATCGGCTGGGTTAAACCGAAGGTCTTGATTCCCGTCCACGGGGAGGCGCTCCACTTGCATGAGCACGCTGCGCTTGCGCGCCGCTGCGGCGTGCGTGAGGTCGTGGAGTGCCGCAATGGCGACCTGGTCGAGCTTGCGCCGCGGGTCCGGATCATCGACGAGGTGCCGGCCGGGCGTGTCTACAAGGACGGTACGCTGCTGGTTGAAGCCGAGGCTCGCACCGTCGCCGACCGGCGCCGTCTGAGCTATGCCGGCGCGATTTCAGTGGCGCTTGCCGTGACGGATCGCGGCGAAGTGGTGGACGGGCCATCGCTTGACCTTATCGGCATCCCGGCACGCGACAGGGACGGCGGCGCGCTGGAGGACGCGGTCCGGGACGCCGTGCTGGAGACTCTGGAATCGCTACCGCGCGGCCGGCGGCGTGATCCCGATGCCGTCGCCGAGGCCATACGACGCGCAATCCGCGCCGCGGTTGCGCAGCGCTGGGGCAAGAAGCCCATGTGCTATGTCCATGTGTTGACGGTATGATTGGCCACCAGGAAGGGATGGACCAAGCGAGAGCAAGAACAGGAATGATTGGCCGCCTCAACCATGTTGCGATTGCCGTGCGCGATATTGCCAGGGCGGCGAAGGTTTACCGCGATACGCTGGGCGCCGAAGTCTCGGCAAAGGTCCCGCAGCCCGACCACGGCGTGACAACCGTATTCATCACCTTGCCGAATACCAAGATTGAGCTGCTGGAACCGCTCGGCGCCGACTCGCCGATCGCGAAATTCCTCGAACGCAATCCGGACGGCGGCATTCATCACCTGTGCTATGAGGTTTCCGATATCCGCGCCGCGCGCGAGGCGCTCAAGGCGCAGGGCGCGCGCGTTCTCGGCGATGGCGAGCCGAAGACAGGAGCGCACGGCAAGCCGGTTCTTTTTTTGCACCCAAAGGACTTCTGCGGCACGCTTGTCGAACTGGAGCAAGCGTGACCGGCAATGCACACAAGCACAGCGATCGCGATTTATTTTCTGATCTGGTGGGTCACGCTGTTCGCAGTGCTGCCGTGGGGCATTCGCAATCAGGAGGAAAGCGGCGAGATCGCCCCCGGTACCGATCCCGGCGCGCCGGCGATCCATCGCGTCTGGGGCAAGCTCGTATGGACAACGGTCTTTGCGACCGTGATCTTCGCCATCCTGTATTTCGTTTATACGCGCGGGCTCATTCCATTCGACTGGTTGATGGCGATATCCGGCCCCCCGCATGGCTAGCAGTGTGAAAGCAAAAAAGAGCAGGGCGCGAAGCCCTGCTCGATGCATTAATCAGTCCCTCTCTCCGGTAACCTGTGGCTGCCGGAGCGGCCGCGTTGATCGCGCCAGGACTTGCTTCCTCCCAAGACTTGGACCGC
>DATEKG010000125.1:0-2146 GCA_035277565.1 Pseudolabrys sp. | reverse complement strand
TCGGCGCCTCGAGCCCGATCATCAGGTCGAAGAAAGTCGACTTTCCGCAGCCGGTCTGTCCCACGATTGCAACGACTTCGCGCGGGGCTATCGTCATATCGAGCCGGTCGATCGCGACGACGGCCTGACCCGTGGTCGCCTGCCGGAACACCTTGCGCAGGCCGGACACGTTGATCGGCGGCGGTCCGCTCATGCGCGCCACCGCAGCAGCCGCATCTCGATGCGTGCCACGATCGCTTCCAGCAGGAAGAGCAGGGCGACCAGGACGATCGTCCAGGCAAAGACATCGGCCACCGAAAACAATTCCTGCGCCACCGAAAGCTGGTGTCCGATTCCGGTTACTGCGCCGACCAGTTCCGCGATCGTAACCACGCGGATGGCGAGGCTGATATTGACCTTCCAGCTTGTAAAAATGGTCGGCACGATCGCCGGCAGCATGAGCTTGAGAAAGAACTGCATGGTGGTCGGGCGGAACGATCGCATCATTTGCCTGAGTTCGCGCGGCACCGAGCGCATGGCATCAAGCGTATCGACCAGAAACACCGGCCCGCAGACCACGACCAGCACAAAGGCAATACGGAATTCGACACCGGGAAACCACAGCACCGCGAACAGGATCCACGATACAACCGGTACGGCCATGAGGATGCGGATCATCGGATGCAGGTATTTGTCCAGCGCCTCGGAGCGGTACATTGCCATTGCGAGCAGGATGCCGAGCGTAAAGGAGACAATGAGCGCGGCGATGACGCGCGCCAGCGTTACCGCAATATCGGCCGGGGTGATGGTGGCGATAGCTTTCGCGATCCGCAGCAGGCTCGGAATTGCAAACGGCGGAATACCGAGCGCCGGTGCAAGATGCGACAGCGCTTCCCAGATGAGGGCGAAAACCAGGAGGGAGACGAGAGTCTGCCGCGGAAAAACCAGGACCGGGACAGACTCGCGATACTCCTGTGTCATATTAACCGCGCGTCGATGCGCTCAAGGCTTATAGATGATCTTGTCGTCCGGCATCTTTTCGTAGAAGCCGGCTTTGACCGCGCGCTGCATCATGTCGGTGATCGATTTGCGCGTCGCCGGCTCCCATGCCGGCTTGATGACCATCTGCAGACGTCTGCTCTCGACCGCCGCCGTGAGAATGCCCGGCGGCAGCTTGAGCGTGTCATTCGCGATCTTGTCGCCGGCCGCGGTTTCCTTGTGCATGACCTCGGCGACATCTTGCAGTGCGGCGACCAGCATCTGCGGCGCCTTCGGGTTTTTCGCAATCGCATCGGCGCGCATGGCGGTGACGATTTCCCAGCCGTCGCCGCCGGTGATTTCTTTCCAGCCCTGCGCGCCGTTGAAGATGACATGCCAATCCGGATGCTGCCTGGCACTGATGCTGGCAAGCGGCTCGATCACGAGCGCAGCGTCGACACGGCCGGCCTCGAGCTGGGCACGCGCGACCGCAAAATTCGCGTTGACGGTGATAATGTCCTTGCCGAGATCGATCCCCTTGGCATTGGCGTAGATCTTGGTGACCTGGAACTGCGAACCGCCCATGTCGATCGCAAGCTGCTTGCCCTTGAGGTCGGCGAGCGACCTGATCTTGTCGTCCTTGGCGAAGATGACGAGGTCGGCAAGCGTGAAGCCGGTGGCGATGATGCGCACCGGCACGCCTTCCTGATAAAGCTTCTGGAGGATTGTCGGCCCGCCGATGAGCACGTCGGTTTCGCCGGTCGCAAATCCCGCATAGAAGGCGGAAATCGAAGGATAGGCCTTGGCATCAAGCTCGAAGCCATGTTTGGCGTCGATGCCGCGCGCCTTCATGATGTTCCAGACCAGCGGATTGAATACCGGAAGCGTCAGGCTTGAAACCCTGATGACCGGCTTTTGCTGGGCAAGCACGGGAAGCGGTGCAAATCCGGCGATCGCAAGCACGGCGCCGGCGGCGAGCGCGGCGAGGCCGCGTCGGAGCAAAATCAACATGGACGGTTCCCCCTCATAGTCATTCGCAACCGTGATCTTGCGCGTCACGTGGCGCGAAGGCGAGCATGACTTTACTCCGCTTTTGTTTGTGTGCAAATAATTGGACGAGCCAGGCGGAGGGCGTGATGCCGCATATCAGCGTACGCGACGGGACGCGCCTTTACTACGAAGAGGCGGG
>DATEKG010000124.1:0-11327 GCA_035277565.1 Pseudolabrys sp. | reverse complement strand
GCCGACATGGGCTGCTTCGAACACTTGATTGATCTCGCTCAGCGGATGTTTCTCGACGAACGGGCTGACCTTCACCCGGCCGTTCATGACGAGCTCGAGCGCGGCCGGATAAAGATCAGGCGGGCAGCCCCAGTTGCCGATTGCGCGGGCGTGAAATGCCATCAGGTTCGACAGACGGACCTCGACCTTGTCCATGGTGAAGCCGACGACTGCCAGGGTCGCCCCGTGATTGATCAGGCTGAATGCGGTTTCCTGGCCTGCGCGCGTGCCTGAGCATTCGAAAATGATCCATTCGGTCTGGCGCAGGCTGCTCTTTTTGGCAAAGGTCTGGATTGCCGCCTTGATGTCACGCGGCGTCATCTGCCTGGCGTTGAGTGTCAGCGATGCGCCCTGTCCGGCAATCGCGGCAAGCCTTGTCTCGTTCACGTCGATCGCAACAACAGTGCCGCCGAGGGCTGCGGCGACCTGCACCGCGTAACCGCCGACACCGCCGACACCGACGACGACGACAAGATCGCCCTTTGCAACCCCCGCCTGGACAACCGCCTGATAGGGCGTGGTCACCGCATCCGCTATTACCGAAAGGTCGGCCAAGTCGATCCCGACTGCGGCGAGGCGATTCTCGTCAACGACGCAAAGGCCACGAGCCGGCACGACGATATGCGTTGCAAATCCACCATGAATATCGTTGCCCGGCATCTTCTGATTTGGGCAAATTGTTGATTTGCCGCGAAGGCAAGCATCGCATCGGCCGCAGGGAATTACCGCCGGGATGATGACGGCGCGGTCCGTGTACCAAAGTTCGTCATCGCCGGTCTGGATGACGTGTCCGCTGATTTCATGCCCAAGCGTCAAGGGCAACTCATGCTTGGTGCGCACACCGTCGTAGTAGTAGCCAAGATCGGTGTGGCAGACCCCGCACCCGGCGATCTCGACTACAACTTCGTCCGGGCCTGGCTTGCCGATATCGAATTCCATCGGCACCAGGGGCTTGCCGGCGCCCGTCATCATCCAACGAACCGGCTTGGCGCTCATCAGATTGCCCTCTCAGACTGATCGCGGAGCCCATCGGCGGGGCGCACGTGCTGATCTTTAGTCACCGGCCCGCTGAGGTGCCTTGACCAAGGTCAAGGAAAGACAAAAAAACGTATTCTAGTACTTAAATGCATATTGGCGACTGGGCTCGCATCAGGAGACTGGCCAATGGGAGCTTCGCCGAGCATCTCGGTGGCGGTTGTCGGCAGCGGCGGGGCCGGCGCCCTAACCACCGTGGATTCTCTGCTCGAAACAGCCAGCGCCGCAGGCTGGCATGGTCTGTTTACCCGCACCCTGGGCCCCCAGATTCGCGGCGGCGAGGCCGCAGGTCTCCTTCGCCTGGCGCATCAACCCGTCGAGTGTCTTCCTGATCAGTTTGACCTGCTCGTTGGCATCGACTGGCTCAACGCTCACCGTTTTGGCGCTGAAATTCAGGCCGGGCCGGAAACGCTCGTGATTGGAGATCCGCGTGGGGGCGAATTGCCGCCAATGGTGGCCCAATCGGGGGCCCGCATCTTTGCAATGCCGATGAAGGAAATGGCCAAGTCCATCCCCAACGGGCGGCCAAACATGATTGCACTTGGCACCGTCAGCCGATTGCTTGGCTTCACCGTCGAGCAAGCATTCGCGCCGATCGAGAGGCGTCTTGCCGATAAAGGCAAGGCCGCCATTGAGGCAAGCCTGGCCGGAATCAAGGCGGGTTTCGACGCTGCCGCAAACATCGAATTCAGCAAGCAGCTCGCCAAACCGGCGCGGAGCACCGAACGGAGGTGGCTGCTGTCGGGGAATGAAGCGACCGCGCTTGGTGCGATCAGGGGTGGCGTCCGGTTTGCCGCCGCTTATCCAATCACGCCCGCGACCGAAATTCTCGAATGGCTTGCACCAAACCTTTCCAAGGTCGGAGGCGTCTTGCTGCAAGCGGAGGACGAACTCGCCGCGATCAACATGATCATCGGATCATCATTTGGCGGCACGCCCGCACTGACGGCGACATCCGGTCCTGGACTCTCTCTCATGATCGAAGCGCTTGGCCTGGCCATCTCTGCCGAAGTCCCGGTTGTGGTTGTCGACGTGATGCGTGGCGGTCCATCCACGGGGATCCCGACGAAATCCGAACAGGCTGATTTGAATATTGCTATTTACGGCCTCCATGGCGACGCGCCGCATCTCGTGTTGGCGCCGCAGTCGGTCGGCGATTGCATGTTCACGACCCAATGGGCAACCTATCTCGCAGAAGCGCTGCAAGTCCCGGCGATTGTGCTCTCCGACCAGTTCATGGGCCAATCGCGCGCGGCGATCGAACGTCCGGCCGACGTCGCCTTCATCGGCGCGCGCTCAATCGCCACCGACATATCGGGCGCATACAAGCGATACGCCATGGCATCCAATGGCGTGTCACCAATGTCAATTCCGGGAACGCGTGGCGGTCAATATACTGCCGACGGCTTGACTCATTCAGAGCGTGGGACACCGACGAGCGGCGCCACCGATCATCGCGCCCAGCTCGACAAGCGTTACGACAAACTTGCCAACTTCAACTTCGGCGATCATTGGGCAAGTATTGAAGGTAAAGGCGATCTCGCGATCATAACGTGGGGATCGTTGACTGGCGCTGTTCGTGAAGCGGAACAACGCGCGGCGGCGAATGGCTTCGATGTCCGCGTGATCGCACCGCGTCTGCTGGCGCCTGTTCAACCGGAACGGCTATCCGCAGCACTGGAAGGGGTCACACGCATCCTTATCATCGAGCAGACGCATGGTGCACAATTTCACCGGTATCTGCGCGCGCACTATGACCTGCCGGCGCCCGTCCGGGTGCTCCACCGGCCCGGACCGCTACCCATTACTGCCGGTGAAATTCATCAAGCGATCGCGAACTGGGAACGATGATGTCGAGCGCCGAAGCAACCCTTGCCTGCAAGCCCGCCGACTACAAGTCGGATATCAAGCCAATCTGGTGTCCAGGCTGCGGCGACTATCATGTCCTCATGTCATTTTCGCGCGCGTTTGCACAACTAGGCCTGCCACCGGAAGACATCGTCGTTGTTTCTGGGATTGGCTGCTCGTCGCGGATTCCCGCGTACACAAATTGCTATGGCTTTCACGGCGTGCACGGGCGTTCGCTTGCTCTCGCCGCAGGCTTGAAAGTGACACGGCCCGACCTCACCGTCGTGGTCGCGAGCGGCGACGGCGATGGCTATTCAATAGGCGGCAACCATTTCCTGCACGCCTGCCGCCGAAACATCGACATGACATACGTTGTAATGGACAATCACATCTACGGTATGACTAAAGGTCAACCCTCCCCAACCACAGAGCCGGAATTTGACACGGCGCTTGCGCCAGGCGGCACCGGTGTGCGGCCGTTTCACCCGCTGGTTGTCGCCCTCGCTTCGGGAGCGAACTTCATTGCCCGTTGTTTTTCGGGCGAACCCAATGAAACTGCGGATATCCTCGTGGAGGCAATCAAGCATCCCGGATTCTCGTTTGTCGAGATCCTCAGTCCCTGCGTCACCTTCCGTCCGGATGAACGAGCATGGAAGGACCAGGTGCGCCCGGCGCCTGTTGCCGCGACAAATGACGCAGGCAAAGCGGCACGCCGGCTCATGACCGATGACGGTTTCAATCTTGGCATTTTGTACCGCGGCAGCCGCGCACAGTTTCAATCCTCCGTCGCAGCAAAAGACGTCGATCTATCGGAATTGGAGAAGGATTTCGAGCTATGAGCAACGCGGCTGACAGACCGAAGGTCTCCAATCTCAATGACTTGCTGGCAGTCGCCTATCAGATCGAGATTGACGCCGTTGAGCGCTACAACTTGCTTGCTGATCAGATGGAGACTCACAATAACCCCGAACTGGTCAAGGTGTTTCGTGACCTCGCCCGTGCCGAAGGCATTCACGGCGAGGAAATTCGCCGTCTCGCCGGCGATTTCGACGTCGTCAGCCACGCGCGCAGAATTGCGAAATTTGGACGAAGCGATAGCCCGGAAGAGGCCGAACTCGGATCCGCGCACTACATGATGACGCCTTGGCATGCTCTTCAACTCTCGCTCGCCGGCGAGAAGCGAGCTCTGGCCTACTTCACTTCTATTGCGGAAACCGCCAGGGATCCAAAGGTCAGGTCGATGGCTGCCGAACTCGTCGAGGAGGAAGCCGAGCACGTCAATCTGGTAAATCGGTTGTTGACCCGCTATCCGGCGCCGAGCGACTCTTGGGCGGACGATATGGATCCGCCTGTGTCGCAAGAGTGAACAACAGCCGAGCCTCCGATAGCGGCTGGCAGATCAGTTCGCAGGCCGTTCACCGACTTTTGCCGCGCTCATCTTTCACGCGCACGGCCTTGCCCTGCGAGCGCGGAACTTCGCCTTCGGCTTTGATGACGACTTCGCAAGTAACGCCGATCAAAGATTTTATATGGTGGATCACTGCCCGCGCCTTTTCCTCGCGTTCGGTATTGCCCAGAGAGACTCCGGGGGCGAGCTCAACGTCAATAGTCATCGCGTCCAGCGCACCCTCCCGCGTGAGGACGATCTGGTAGTGCGGGGCGAGCCCGGGAAAGCCAACAAGGACCGCTTCGACCTGGGAGGGATAGACGTTTACGCCCCGAATAATGAGCATGTCGTCATTGCGTCCGGTTACACGCATTATTCGAACATGCGTGCGACCGCACGCACAAGGCTCACTGCTTAGTCGCGTGATGTCTCGCGTGCGATAGCGGATCATCGGTTGCGCCTCCTTGGTCAACGTCGTAATGACCAATTCGCCGGTTGATCCTATGGGCAGAGGCTGAAGTGTTTCCGGATCGATCGTCTCAAACAGGAAATGGTCTTCCCAGCCGTGCAGGCCGAACTGAGCGGCGTGGCATTCGCATGCAACGCCGGGCCCCATGATTTCAGACAGGCCGTAGATATCGACGGCTTTGAGCCCAAGTCGATTCTCGAGATCGTGGCGCATGGCGTCGCTCCACGGCTCAGCTCCGAACAATCCAATCTTCAATGAAGACCGCTTCAGGTCGCACCCCATTTTTTCTGCGATCTCCGCGATATTAAGTGCGTAGGATGGCGTCGCACACAGCACCCTCGCCCTGAAGTCGTTGATCAAGGTAACCTGCCGTTCCGTGCCGCCACCCGACACCGGTACGACCGTGCACCCGAGGCGCTCCGCCCCGTAATGCGCGCCGAGGCCCCCTGTGAATAGCCCGTACCCGTAGGCATTGTGGACAATATCGCCGGGTAGCGCGCCGGCACTCGCAAAGCTCCGTGCCATCAGGTCCGCCCAAGTATTGAGATCGCCCTTCGTATAGCCCACGACTGTAGGTTTGCCGGTTGTTCCGGACGACGCATGAACCCGCAGAACCTGGTCGCGCGGCACGGCGAACATGCCGAATGGGTAATTGTCACGCAGATCACTCTTGAGCGTGAACGGAAAGCGGGCAATGTCTGAGAGAGATTTGAAATCCTGGGGTCTTACGCCAGCGGCGTCAAATTTCTTCCTGTAGTGCGCGACGGCAGTGTAAGCAGAATCGAGCGTTTGCTTGAGGCGCGCGGTCTGCAATTCTGTCAACGCCTTGCGCGGCATTGTCTCGACATCAGGATTGTACATAAAGGTTTCCGATGTCCTGGTCGCCGTGCGCGTGCTCATGACAAACCCCCGCTCCCTCGATAATTTTACAGCCTTGACCAGCCGGGCTTCACCGCCGGTCCCGCAATTCCCGATCCGCGCACCGGCGTATGTACCAAGGCGAAGCCCTGATTGAATCCGGCGCGAGTGACCACAATGAATTTCAAGGCAGCGCCGGTGGCCGCGATGCACACTCCTGCGACCGCGAACAGCACACGCGGCGCTATACCCATTGCAACACCCGAAATGATCAGTACGGATGGCAGTGCGAGTCCACAAAAAAAGAACCACGTCCTGAAGTCGTGCAGGATCGCAAGTGTGCGTGTCGGCGCTCCCTGTGCTGTGAGGGCGGCCTGATAGAATCGCCAGATCCAGGCGCGCAATGCGGCTAAAGCAACCGCCGTGACTGCGGCCAATTTTACCAATGGATCAAGCGCCGCGACCTGCGTAACTGCAGCCAGAAACGCTCCGCTTCCTTCGGCCAGTCCGGTCACGATCACCAGCGGCAGGATCCAGACTATGCGCCACGCCGGGATGCCTTTTGCTTCTTTGAGGATCATCGCCTGGCTGCAAAGGAACAGGACGCCTAAAACGGCGGCGGTCACAAGCAGCGCTGGGGCCCGCGACCAGAGCGCCAATCCTGCCAGCGGAAAGAAAAAGGCCGCAATCCAGGCCTCTCGGGTCATCCATGAACGCTGCGGCTGACGCAGGACATAAATGAATCTGAGTGGCCGGCCGATCTTCAGCAAAACCAGAAACAGGCCGAAACCGACGAGCCCGAGTGCGATCAGCCCCAACGGCGCCAGTTCCGGATAGCGGAGGGTGGCGACCGCGGTAAAAAGGAATAGCCCGCTGCCCAGGCCGCCACAGATGAAGTTGCCTGCCGCCTTCCAGTCCCAATGTCGCTGGCGCGACGGCTCGACACCGCGGTTGCGCATTTGGCCACCGGGCAATGCATTTCCTGCTGCGAGGGCATCGGACCCTTTCTCCGGATCGTCCGCCTTGCCGTACAGATAGTGGAAACCCGGATCGGTACCGAGCTCGGCATGCATGCGGAAATTACGCTGTTCGCGCAGCAGCCGAGAGACGTTGCTGTCCGGATCATCGGCGTCGCCGAAATGCAAAGCGTCGGCAATGCACGAATTGACACATGCTGGCGTCGCCCGTGGATCCAGTCCCGGGACGAGTCGGTTCTCTATTCCAAAATCCACCCGGTCTGAACAGAACGTGCATTTTTGCGCTACGCCGAACCGGGCGTTGTCGAAGCGCTCAATCTCGTTTTGAGTGGCCGCATCATAGGCAAAATGCGGCTCATGAATAAGGAACCGCGCCTGATAGGGACAAGCGACTTCACAGTAGGCACAGCCGATGCAGAGATCATAGTCGATGGTCACGATACCATCCGCCCGCTGGCGCGTTGCCGTTGTCGGGCAGACGTGCATGCAAGGTGGATCGGAGCAGTGTTGACATCCAACCGGAACGAAGATGCGGCTGACATTTGGATAACTACCGGCTTCAACATCGAGAACCTTGCGCCACTGCACCGCAGGTGATGTCGCGTTGGCATGCCGACAGGCCGCTGTGCACGTCTGACACCCGACGCACCGTTCCAGGTCGGCCACCATGACCCAGCGTGTCATGCTGACGTCTCCAGGCGTTTTATATTGACCTTGACGAGATCGGCACTTGATCCGGTGGCGTCAGTCAGATCAAGCAGCATGGGCACCAGGGCGTTCATGCTCGGAGCATGAAAGTCCCTGGCGAAGGGCGTTACCCAGTGGTCAAACTGGCCGATCATCAGCAGCGTGTCGGGACGGATCCCCGCACACAACATGACCCGTCCCTTCGTTTCATTGAGCGGCGATCGAACCTCCACGATATCGCCGTCGGCAATACCCAGACGCTGCGCAGCAGCGTGATTCATGACAACGTTGCCGTGACCGGCGACGTTATCCGCTACTTCTTTGATCAGCTGGATGCCGACATTGCCGCCCCACGAGTACTGCATGCTGCGGGCTGTGATGAGCCAGAACGGATAGTCGGCAATGCGCACCGAATAATGTTTCGCCAGCGCGCTTTCCCATAAGCCGTTGAGATCGTGCCAATGCGGCAGCGCCTCATATTCGCCGAGCTGCTTGTCCCACCAATGGATGCCTTGTTCGTGCAGCCGGCAGCCGAGCTCCTTGCCGACGCGAAACAATTGCTCCTGATAAGGTTGCTCGAACCGCAATCCTTCCGCGACAAGCTTTGGATACAAATACCACTGCAGTCGCGGAAATGGCTTCACGCGGAATCCGTGCTCGCGGAACCACGCCAGTCCCTGAGATTCGGCGCCATCGGTGATCTCTGCGCTGGCGGCCCGGCAACTCGCATCCCAGATCGTCTCAACGTCGTGAACTTTTTCCGGGGCGAGTGAAAAGTCGTAATTTTTGCCGGAAAGTTTAATGCCGGCTGCACCACGGTTGATGGCCGAGTTGTAAGATTCAAGCAGGCCCGTGCGGCGCGCAAGCTCCGTTGCGATCCAGGTGAAATCCTTGGCCTCGCCCTGTGGCGGCACTGCCGGCGCACGGAGCGCAAATCCCTGATGATCCCAGAATTGCTCAACGTATTTGGTGCCGCCGATGCGCAACAATTGCAAACCTTCAAGATCAGTGCAATCCGGCAGCAGAAGATCCGCAACGTGGTTTGTCTCATCGTGAGTGTAGGCAAAACAGACCACAAATGGAAACTTCGCCATCGCGTTGCCGACAGCTTTGGTGTCCCAAAACGAAATCGCCGGATTCGTTCGATAGACAAGCCAGACGTCCGGCGGAGAAGCCGCCGGCAAGTGGTCAAAATTTTCTCCCTGCATCATCCAAGCGAGATGGGTCGGGCCAAGGGCCTGGCTCCAGGCCGAGTCCGCAACCAGCGGCACCAATGTCCGGTGCGCACTACGCACAGTTGGGCGCGAGATCCAGCCCGCCTTGCTGGTCGGATTCATCGGGTATTGCATGAAGCCATCGGGACCCGGCTTGACACTTGACCAGCGGTTGTCTGCCGGTCGATTAAGCCGAACGGTCGTGCCAAGTGTGCTGCCCGGGACTTCCAAAGCTCCGAACAGACATCCGATCAGAGTACGCGCCCAGCAGCATTCGTACCCGCCCCAGCCATTGTTGACGGTCTTTCCGAGCGAAATGGATACCGGACGTAGAGGCAGCGTCGCGCCTTCGATATCGATCGTTTCGCCGACGCGCGCATGTTCGAGAAACTCATTGGCGATCCGCCGGATGGTGGCGGCTGGCACGTCGCAGATTTGTGCCGCCCACTCCGGAGAATAACTCTTGACGTGGTCGACCAGGCGCACGAACGCAGGCGTGACGGTCACCTTCTTGTGCAAAATGACCGCATCGTCGGCATGCACCTCGATACCATCAACAACGAACGTTCCTTCGAGGGCCGGATCTACATCCGGCGTATCGAACGGTACTGCACGTTTGGTTGTCGAATCGAACAGCAACGGCTTGCGCGACACTGGATCGCGGATGAACAGACCGTTCGGTCCGACCAGATAAGGCGACGACGTGCGATGTTTGAGAAACGGAATATCCAGACTTGTGCGTGGGTGTTCGTGCAGGAAAACGTGGATCATCGCGAACAGAAATGCCGAATCGGTTTTCGGCTTGATCGGAACCCATTCGGCTGAGCATGCGCCGGTTACCGAGAGGTGTGGCTCAATCTGAACGCGCTTCATGCCCCGCTTGCGAGCATCCGCGTGCCGCTTTACGCCACACACACCGCCGGACGCCTCGACATTGGCGCCGAAGGAAATAAGGTATTCGCAAAGCGGCGTGTCAGGCGAAACCGTAAATCCCCGGTGCCATAGTTCGCCATAGAGATGCTCGGAGTGGTAGCATTTCACGCCCTGGCCAGAACCAAAGCTCATGTCGATCGGGCCCCACGCCGCCAGGAATGCAGGTAGCGTTCCCATATAGGCCGTCGGCGTGCCGCCCCCGCCGAAGCTTGCAGCGACACGCGGATAGCCCGTTTCATCCGTCAGCCCGGCAGCCCGCACGGTGTTGAGCTTGTCGGCAAGAAGAGATAACGCCTCCTCCCATGAAATGCGTATGAAACCTGGATCCTGGTCCCGACCTTTCTTCGGGTTCGTACGCTTCATCGGATAGAGAATTCGATTGGGATTGTACGCCTTCTGCACCAGGCCGAATGCCTTTACGCAGGCTTTTCCGCCCGCAGGATGAATAGCCGCTGCATCAAAATTCGGAGTGACTTCTGTTGCAATCCCGTCTTCGACGCGAACTTTCAGCAGATCGGGCCCAGCAACGCACTGGTAGCAATAGGTCGAGACAGTTTGCTCGTGATGCGCGGACTTGACCGGCATGTTGGTTATCCCGATCCGGTCAGCTTGGCCGCTTTCGCTTTCAAACGCTGAACGGTTTTGTTCACGTCAACGACAAAACGACCGTGAGTCCCTGTGCAGACTTGTTCGACCCCGTCTTTAGCCGTTATCTCAAACACGACTCTGCGGCCTTCCACCAGGATCACTTTGACCGCGATTTCAACCGTCATGCCAAGCAGTGTCGGCGCGAGATGTTTGATCGAAACGTCGGTGCCGACAGAGTCTTCCCCGGTTTCGGCATGGTCGAGAATGAGTTGGCGGCAAGCCATCTCGATGTCGCGTACAAGATAGGGTGTGCCATAGACGCGGCCTTCCTCCCCCATGAATCCGATGGTGCGATCGCGGTCAACGTCGATACGGTCGACCCGCGACAACCCCGGACGAAGGCTTTCTTTCACCCAAAATCTCCCAAGCGTCAGGTTTCGATCACCTGCAGATACATTCACTTTAGCGCGCTCGACTTGACCGACGTCAATTCTCGAGAGATTTTAGATGCCTAAATAAGCCTCGCGGACCCGGCGATCGGATTGGATTTCGGCAGCGGATCCGCTCAGCGTAATTTTCCCCGTTTCCATGACATAGGCACGATCCGCGATCGAAAGCGCCGCGCGCGCATTCTGTTCTACTAACAGGATCGTCAGCTTGTCATTTTTGAGCGCACGAATCGCGGACAATACTTGATCGACAAGATTCGGGGCTAAACCCATTGACGGCTCGTCGAGTAACAGCAGCCGGGGCTTCGCCATCAGAGCCCGGCCGATTGCCAGCATTTGCTGCTGTCCGCCTGACAAGGCGCCGGCCGGCATGTTCCAAATCGCTTCCAGCACCGGAAAGAGCGCGCACACGTATGCAAGCTCTTTCGCCACATCGCCATCGCGGTGCGGCCAGGCACCGAGCATCAGATTGTCCCGTACCGACAATGGTTCGAAGATTTGCCGGCCTTCAGGTACTTGTGAGATGCCAAGGGTGACCCGTATGTGCGCGGGCCGTTGCCCGATTTCCTCGCCTTCGTAGCGTATTGTGCCGTCGGAGATCGGCTGTACTCCGGAAATCGCGTGCATAAGCGTGGTTTTTCCGGCACCGTTCGCTCCAATGAGCGTGACGATCTCACCCGCTTCGACATCGAGCGTCACGCCGTGCAAAACTTCGATGCGGCCGTAGGCGCTTTTGACATTTTTAATCGAAAGCACGAGCGGCCTCCTGCGAGCCGTGGACGCCAAGATAAGCCTGGATCACTGCAGCATCGGCACGTACCTGTTCAGGGGTGCCTTCAGCGA
>DATEKG010000123.1:0-2366 GCA_035277565.1 Pseudolabrys sp. | reverse complement strand
CTAGTAGCGCGGCGTGCCCGGAACAAATGCGTCAAAAGCCGCCCAGAATTGCGCTCGATACTGATCGAGCTCCTGCAGGATTTCGTGCTTGGCGCCGGCGATAATCAAGTGCCGCCCCGCAAGCAGATTCTGCCCAAAGGTTTCGATCGCGGCTGTCGAAACGACCTCATCGCGGCCCGCGGCCACCATCAGGATCGCCTGGCGGATGCTGGCAGCATAAGCGGGGTCGGCAAACTGCTTCATCTGACGGAGCGCAACATCGGCCCAGGCAACCGTCGGCGCTCCGAGCCCGAGGGCGGGCTCCTGCTCAAGGACGGCCGCATTCCTTGCGTAGCGCACGGGATCAGACGTCACCACATTACCGATGAAATTTTCCGTACCGGCCGGAGCGGATTCCCCCGGCACGTAAGCACCTCCGATGCCAAGCAGCCGCATGAGTCTGGTCAGCGGCCCGGCGACGCGGGTCAGACGTCCGCCGGACAATGCGATCATCGGCGCCGAGAGCACGGCGCGATCGAACCAACGGCTGCCGTCATGGGAGGCCCTGAGCAGGACCGCTGCGCCCATTGAATGCGCCAGCGCGAAGAAGGGAGGTGGACAGTCGGGCAACACGACCTGCTCCATCATCGCTTCAAGGTCGGTGATGTAATTCGAGAAACTCCGCACATATCCCTTTTGCCGATTGGACAATGCGCGTTCGGACAGCCCCTGCCCGCGCCAATCGAAGGCCGCGACAGCAAAGCCGCGTTCACGCAGATCGCGCACGGTCTCGAAGTATTTTTCGATAAATTCGGCTCGGCCCTGCAGGACGACGACAGTGCCTTTGCGTCCCGGCGGCGGAGCCCAGCGGGCGAAGCGCAAATTCACCCCGTCCGGGGTTTTGATCTCGCCGGTCACCACATCTTCGGGCACCGGATTGGCGGGAATTGAGATGAGTTTCATAAGGCCGGGAGGTGAGCCGGACGCGGCGCGTCGCGCCTTATAGCAGGGCCATGCGAGCGCTCAATCACGCTCCACGTCCATGACAAATATGGAATAAAAATCAATATGTTATATGTCGTGGCGCTTCCTCTTGCAGCCGTCAAAATTGCTCCCATATCAATGCTGCGCAGGCCTTTGGCTGCGCACGGTAAGGTTTGGCCATCCGGCGAACCACCGCATGTCGCTCAACCATGGAGGATATGCCATGCGAACATTTGATCTCGCTCCCCTTTATCGTTCCACTGTCGGTTTCGACCGTCTGTTCTCGATGCTGGACGGCTTTGAAGCCGCTCCCGGTTACCCCCCTTACAATATCGAGCGGACGGGCGAGAACGACTACCGCGTTTCCGTTGCGGTCGCGGGATTTGGGGAGAATGAACTGACGATCGAGGCGAAAGAAAATACGCTGACGATCAAAGGCTCCAAACAGACCAAGGAAGAGCAGAACGGCGAGGTGCTCTATCAGGGCATCGCTGCGCGCGCCTTCGAGCGCGTGTTCCAGCTTGCCGACCACGTCCAGGTCAAGAGCGCGAGCCTCGAGAATGGATTGCTGCACGTCAATCTCGTGCGCGAAATCCCCGAGGCCAAAAAGCCGCGCCAGATCCCGATCGGGAACGGCGACGTCATGGCTCAGGTCATTGACACCAAGGCTGCGGCCTAATCAAAGCGACCAAATGTCAGCGCCCCGGAATTCCGGGGCGCTTTCGATTCCGGCAATTATTATTTCTGATTCTCGCCGGGCTGAGGCACCTGGATGATGTGTGCAGCCCGGATATAAGGCGGTGTTATCGCGGCATTGAATGCGGGGGCAATGAACAGGATGTCCCCAAAATAGGCATCCGCGACGACGCGCAGTTCAGTTCCGGTGCCGTCAAACGCGTGCAGCACATAGTAGGGCCCCTGCAGGACAACCTGACCCTCCGGGTCGAGTCCGAAATGGCGGATGCCGGCGAGAATATCAGCCGGCGACAATATGCCGGCTGGTTGGATTTCCGGGCCGCTTGAGCCGGCAGCCGCGGGCGACGCCCCGGCTATCGAGGCCCAGAGAATGAGAGCCGCAGCCGCACCAAGACGGAGATCGCGCGTGTTCTTCATGGCCGGACTGTCCCCTGTTTTTCACCGCCTGTCCCGGCCGGAAGTTAAACAGTTAACGGGCTGCCTGTCTTGCGGGTCGCCCGCGACGCAACGACATTGCGTCAATACCCGCGACATTGGCTCTTCCTGTCCGGAGAACGGCTGGCATGGCAACAAAACGTAAGATTTCCTCTATTCTGGCGTGGACCAGCCTTGTCTATCAGGGCAAAATTTGGCATGGTTCATTAGGACAGTAATGCTGTCCTAATAGTGTCGGCCTCGGTGACGGCCTTTGGAATGCGGGCAGGCAT
>DATEKG010000122.1:0-4714 GCA_035277565.1 Pseudolabrys sp. | reverse complement strand
GATCCTCGCGGACGATGAAAAGTCGCGCCGTGCCGCGATCGCAAAACTTCTGCCGATGCAGCGCGCCGACTTCGTTGAACTCTTCGAAATCATGGCCGGGCGACCGGTTACCATCCGGCTGTTGGACCCCCCGCTGCACGAATTCCTTCCGCATGGGGATGAGGAGATAGCTGAAGTGGCGGCGGCGATGGGGGCCGACCCGAAAAAGCTCGCCGGCCGCGCGAACGAGCTTTCCGAATTCAACCCGATGCTTGGGTTCCGCGGATGCCGTATCGCGATCGCCTATCCAGAAATTGCGGAAATGCAGGCGCGCGCGATTTTCGAGGCGGCGATCGAGGCGGCGCGCCGCACCGGAAAGCCGGTAGTGCCCGAAGTGATGGTGCCGCTGATTGCCACCAAAGCCGAACTCGACCTGGTCAAGGCGCGCATCGACGCGATGGCCGAAGCGGTCGCAAAAGAGAAAAATGCAAGCGTCGACTATCAGGTCGGCACCATGATCGAGCTGCCCCGCGCGTCTTTGCTGGCGGGTGAGATCGCGGAAAGTGCCGAATTCTTTTCCTTCGGCACCAACGACCTGACGCAGACAACCTTCGGGATTTCACGCGACGATGCTGCAAGCTTTCTCGGAATTTATACCGCGCGAGGCATATTGCCCGCCGACCCGTTTGTATCGATCGATCAGCAAGGTGTCGGCGAGCTGGTGAAAATCGGTGTCGAGCGCGGCCGCAGGGTACGGCCGAAACTCAAGGTCGGAATTTGCGGCGAGCACGGCGGCGATCCCGCTTCAGTCGCCTTCTGTCACGAGGCGAAGCTCGACTACGTATCCTGCTCTCCGTTCCGCGTGCCAATAGCACGTCTTGCCGCCGCGCAGGCAGCGCTCGGCAAGACCGTCGCGAGCCACGCTTAGCGCGTGACCGCACCCGCAATTTTTGATCTGAGCGGCCGGGCTGCCCTGGTAACCGGCGGCAATGGCGGCATCGGCCTTGGCATGGCCAAAGGCCTCGCTCAGGCCGGCGCGTCGGTGATGATTGCGGGACGAAACAAGGAAAAGGCACAGTCGGCTCTTTCGGAGCTCCGCTCGCTCGGTGCGGAGGCGGATTTTGTCGCGCTGGACGTCGTGCAGGAGAGTTCCTGTCGCGACGCTGTCCAGCGTGCCGCCGAGCGGTTTGGGCGTCTCGATATTCTCGTCAACAATGCCGGTACTACGGTCCGCAAACAGCCCGAGAGCCTGACAGCGCAGGATTGGCGCCTGGTCATGGATACCAATCTCACCGGCGCCTTTCTTTGTTCGCAGGCCGCTTATCCTCACATGGTGCGGGCCGGCGGCGGCAAGATCATCAATATCGGGTCGATGATGTCGGTTTTTGCCTCGTCCTATGCGGCGCCTTACTCGGCGAGCAAGGCCGGGATTGTGCAGCTCGCAAAATCGATGGCGGTTGCCTGGGCGAAAGACAACATTCAAGTCAACGCAATCCTGCCGGGCTGGATCGACACCGATCTCACCAAGGGCGCTCGGAGCCAGGTTCCCGGTCTTCATGAAAAGGTGCTGGCCCGCACGCCGGCCGACCGCTGGGGCAGCCCAGGCGATTTCGCCGGCATTGCGGTATTCCTGGCGTCGCCCGCTTCGAAATTCATCACCGGCGTGGCAATTGCCGTTGATGGAGGATATTCGGCTCTCGTTTGACGGGGGCGGCGCCTAGATCGCCACCTTGCCGAGGAAGTCCTCGACCTCGAGCCTCAAATTCGAGACCGCTTGCTCCACGGTTTCGGAGGCGTCGCGCACAACTTCGGCCGAACTGCGGGTTTGAGTTGCGGCGCCGGCGACATCGCCCAGCACGGTCACGACATGACCGGTGCCTTGCGCGGCACTCGCAACGCTGCGCGAGATCTCGCTGGTCGCCGAATTCTGTTCTTCTACGGCTGCAGCCACCGCCGTGGTGTTTCCGTTGATATCATTCATCCGGGCGGCGATCTGCCGAATGGCTTCGACGGCGCCCGACGTTGATTCCTGCACGGCCAGGATGTGGTTGGCGATGTCTTCGGTGGCTTTCGCGGTCTGAACCGCGAGCGACTTGACCTCGGATGCGACCACCGCAAAGCCCTTGCCCGCTTCGCCGGCACGGGCGGCTTCGATCGTCGCATTGAGCGCCAGCAGGTTGGTTTGGCCCGCGATATTGCGGATGAGCTTGACAACATCGCCGATCTTTTGCGCGCCATCGGCGAGACCGGCGATTTCGCTGTCGGTCGAACGTGCTTCATTGGTCGCGAGCGCGACAACGTTGCTGGTCTGTGTGAGCTGACGGCTGATTTCGTCGATCGATCGCGAAAGTTCGTCGGCTGCGACCGCAGCGGTTTCCACGCTGGTCGATGCTTCATTGAAGGCGTGAACCGCGCTCTCGGCGCGCAGCGTGGTCTGATCCGAGGAGGTAAACAGCGCAATGGCGGTAGTTCGCATCGCAGAAGCGCTGTCGCTCACGCTCGACAGAAGCCGTTCGGCGGCCGGGCGGAAGTTCGTTATTGCGGTATCGATAGTTGCGCGCCGTTGCTCCTGGCTTCGGATGGCCGCGCGTTCCCGCTCGGCGTGATGCTGCTCCGTCACGTCTTCGTGCGTCGACACCCAGCCGCCATCCGGCAGCCTCTCGTTTTTCGCCAGCACAACGCGGCCGTCACTCGCCTCTACGTAGTGTGCGGCGCTGTTCCCTTCCGCTACCGACTGAAAAATTTTTTGCACGTAACTGTCGACGTCGCCCGAAAACAATCCGGTCTCCTTGCGGCACTCGATCAAACGTTTGAGCGTGCAGCCCGGTTTCACGACCGCGGGATCGAGCTTGTACATCTGCAGATATCGGGAATTGAGCAGCGTAATACGGCCCTGCGCGTCAAACATGTTCAGGCCCTGAGACATGTTATTGACCGCGGTCAAGAGTCGGCGATTCTCCTCCGCCAGGCGGCGATGCATCGTGGCGAGCGCGACAATGGCGGCAACACACAGCCCGACGAATACCGCCTGACCGGCGACAGTGGATGGCAGAAGTGATGCGATCATGCCGCCCCGTGAAAAGTTTTTTGCCGGGCGATTTTGGCGGCCAGCGATTGCGATATAGTTAACTTTTGTTAGCCAATTTTCGTCGGCGGAACATGCACTTGCGGCGCCGGCGTCCGGTTCCGGAGTTCGTCCGAGGCACACGCCGGCGTTCGGCGCGGCTGTGCCATCGTGCTTTCGCTTGCGGGCAGTTTCGCCCCCGCCCTCATGATCGGTCGTTGACCAGGCGTTTACGAAACAGACGCGGCCGGGCCGGCGGTTAACATCTTCGCAAGGTTAATCGGTTCATAAAAAAATGTGTCGCGTTGTCGCCACCCGGCGGCGGGCGGTGGCAGGACGTTGCGGTGTGGCGTTGAGCGAGCGGGGAGCAGTTTCGCTTTTACGTCGGCGGCGGAGAGCCGCATCGATCGCTATCGTCCTCGCGTTGTTCACACTTTACCCGAACCGTGTCGCGTTCCAGGATCTCGGCGCCTTGCTCGTGGGGCAGCCCGGAGTCGCCAGGCGTTGGCATCAGCATTTGATCGCGTCGCCTTTCGGCACGATTCACGCGGCCATGTTCAACCTGCCGCGGCCGGTCGGAACCACGATGCCGCACCCGCCGATCTACGCACTCGCCAATTTTGACCCGGCCGATATCACCGGCTCGATCGGAAAGCAGCCGCTGGGTGACTCATCATCGCCGTTGCTGTTTCCCAAGCCGAATCGGGCGTCGAAACACGACTCCCTGTTATCGCGTCAGCGCGAGCCCATGCCGCCGATGCCGCCGGCGCCCGTGGTCGAGCCGATGACGGAACAGGAAGTCGGCGCCTCGATCAAGAAGGACGAAAGCGAGCATTTCGATCCCTATGCGCAATATGAATTCGTAACGGCGCCCGAGGATCGTTCGACGACGCCTGACGTTGATTTGCCCTACCTCGATCTCCCGCCGACCAATCTGACGCCGTCGCCGCCGAAGACAACGGGGCATGAAGCTGAGCAGCTCTTCTTTGGTGGAGACACGATGGCGGGCATCCGCGAGCAGATAGCGCCATGGGCGCCGGGTGAAGCGCCGGTGGTGCTGGCGTCCCGCGGGGATCCCGATATCAAACACTCGGCGCTGGCATCCTCGTCACCCGCTGATGAACAATCCGGCCAAAGCATTGCGAGCAAGGGGGAAGTCACGGGGGTCAACCAGCGCCCATATACGCCGGCCGAGCGGCTGGCGCTCGCGGGCGCGGCTCGTGCCAAAGCCGAGAAATGTCTCGCCAACGCGGTCTATTTCGAAGCGCGTGGAGAGCCCGTGCGCGGGCAGATTGCGGTTGCGCAGGTGGTAATGAACCGCGTGTTCTCGCCGTTCTACCCGAATGACGTCTGCGGCGTCGTCTATCAGAATGCCAATCGGCACAATGCCTGCCAGTTCACTTTTGCCTGCGATGGCATTCCGGACATCGTGACCGAGCCGGACGCCTACGAACGCGCAAAGCGAATCGCGCGCGACATGCTTGATGGCAAGCTGTGGATGCCGGAGGTGGCGAAGTCGACCCACTATCATGCGTTTTGGGTTCACCCGGACTGGGTGAACGAGATGAAGAAGGTCTACAAGCTCGGCGTGCACGCCTTCTACCGGCCGCTCGCCTGGGGGGACGGTTCAGATGAACCAACCTGGGGGGATCCCAGGACGACGGCAATCGA
>DATEKG010000121.1:0-3146 GCA_035277565.1 Pseudolabrys sp. | reverse complement strand
TGATGTTCGGCGTGGTGCTGGTCGGCACCTACACCTCGGTCTTCATCGCGTCGCCCATCCTGATCTATCTCGGCGTCGGCACGGGCCGCGATTCGCTGACTTCGCGCGATCGGGAAAAGTGAATGACAGCCGGCGGGCAGGCACACGCACCGCATCTGCCGCGGCCGGCGCAAATCGACGCTTATGGTGACGGCGGCTTTCGTTTTGCGGGCATGTCGCACCGCGGCTCGCTCCTGTGTTTTCCGGACGGGATCTGGGCCTGGCCCGTCCACGGAGTTTCGGACGTCACTGAATCGACACTGCGCGCCACGCTCGACCGCGCGGGGCGGCTCGATTTTTTCCTGCTGGGCACCGGTCCTGATCCCTGGCCGTTGCCTGAAGCGTTGCGGGGCCTGTTTCGCGAGGTTTCCCTGTCTGTCGACAGCATGACGACCGGTTCCGCGGTGCGGACCTATAATATACTTCTCGCGGAAAACCGGCGTGTCGGTGCAGGTCTGATCGCAGTCGGCTAACCGGCGTTTGACAGGCCGTTCGCATCGACGTTGAACATGGACGCCAACTTCAGATATTGCGCCGAACTGGTTCGCGAGGCCGATCATGATCGATATCTCGCAACACTGTTTGCGCCGGCCGGCAAGCGGCCGGCATTGTTCGCACTCTATGCTTTCAATGTCGAGATTGCGCGGGTGAGGGATGCTGCGCGCGAGGCTTTGCCCGGCGAAATCAGGCTGCAATGGTGGCGCGAGGCCATCCTCGGCGAACGCGCGGCGGAAGTATCGGCAAATCCGGTTGCCGCTGCATTTGATGCGACGCTGGGGCGCTTTGATCTTGCGCGCGAACAAGCCGCGGCACTGATCGACGCGCATCGGTTCGATGTTTACGACGAGCCGATGCAAAGCATTGAAGCGCTTGCCGGCTATGCGAGAGATACGGCCGGCATGGTCGTCTCCCTTGCGGCCAATATCCTTCAGGGCAGCTCCTTTTCAAATGAACTTGTCGGTGAAGCGGCGCATGCCCATACGGTTGCGCTGGTCCTGGCGCAATTGCCGCGCCATTCCGCGCGGCAGCAGCTTTACGTGCCGGCGGATATCCTGCGCAGGCACGGCGCCAATAGTGCCGATTTTTATGCCATGGAGGCGTCACCATCCGTGCGGGCCGCGCTTGCGGAAATGCGAGAGGGCGCGCAGCGAAACCTCGCGCGGGTCGCCCAGATGAGCGAGGTTATTTCCGAAGCGGCAGGGCCGGCGCTTCTGCCTTTGGCGCCGTTACCGCCGTGGTTGCGATCGCTTGAAGGCGCGGGCTACGACCCGTTTCATCCGCCCGAAGTGCCGCGCTGGCGCAGGCAGTGGCAGATCTGGCGTGCTTCGAAATCATTGCGTCGGCTCGGCGGCGGCTGATGCCATTCGCAAGTTAAATCCTGCCGGCTCAGCCAACCCAGGTAATTGATTGCGTTACGTGCGCTTAGCGACCCAAAGCGGACTCTCTGGCCAATCACACTTCGGCTGGTAGCCCGAAGTCCCCGGTTTCAACCGCCGCCGCGGCGTCATAGTTGTAGACCCATGCCATCGCTTTAATCGACGGATAGGTAGTACCCGCAGCCATTTCTGCATCCCGTTCTTGCTGAGCGGGTCCGTCGGGCAAATGGAGACGGGTCTTATTAGCCGCCGACATAGCCTGCATCCGCGACGTTCGCGGTAACCGCAACTTCTCATACCGTGCGAAAGCAGCTGCCACATCGCCAATTTTGCTTAGACATGTGGTCAAACTCACGCCGTCTTCGAGTGCCTGCGCGGCTCCTTGGGCTAGAAAGGGGAGCATCGGATGAGCGGCATCTCCTAATAGCGTCACTCGGCCTGCTGACCAGCGCGGCAACGGGGCGCGATCGAACAGCCCCCAAATAAACGTCTCGTCAATCGTTTCAATAATGGCGCGCAAATTTTGGTCCCAATCAGCAAAAGCCGCGCATAGGTCCTTTACATCGCCGCGATCAGTCCACGACTCGCGAGTCCATGAGTCCTGATCGATAACGGCAACAAAGTTGAGCAATCGCTTAGCGGCGACGTAGTAGATGACGATATGTTTCCCCGGCCCCATCCATCTCTGCGCGTTCACTTCAATATTGAGGTGTTTGACGCGCTCCGCCGGTATTAGTCCCCGATAGGCCACGCAACCAGTAAAGTGCGGATTTGCTGGGCCGAACAACAGCTCTCGCACTGTCGAATGTATTCCGTCGGCACCAATAAGAGCATCCGTGGTGATACGTTCACCGATCTCAAACTCGGCTTCGACGCGATCGCCGCGATCAGTGACGGCAACCAAGCGATGCCCAATATGCAGCCGCTCGGCTGGAAGAGCATCGATCAGCATCGCCAGCACATCGGCGCGATGAGACTGATAGTGTGGAAACCCGAATGCCTTGATGACGGTATCGCCGAGCGGCGCTTTAAGCAGGGTACGACCGTCATCCCAGCGCCTTTGATGATGTGCACCTGGTCGCACTCCAAGCTTCGCCAATTCGTCGGCAAGGCCTAGTCCATGCAATACCCGCGACGCATTTGGGCTAACCTGAATTCCCGCGCCAACTTCGCGCAAGGCGTGGGCTTGTTCGTACGCTTGCACGTCGAAACCGGCACGAAACAGTGACAGGGCAGCCCCAAGGCCGCCGATACCACCACCGATAACTGCCACTCGAGTAGGCATCGACCGCGATCAGCGTGAACGCAACGCCATGCTACCAATCCTGCATCATGCTCGCTATTGGGTCATGTGTGGACGGCTCCGGGTTGGCAAGGGCCAAAGGCGGAAGTCATGTGGATCTAAGTGCGCCGAATTGCAGTATGTGCAGGCGACTGGCAATCCGGTCTGCTGTAAATCATTTGTGATGGAACGAAGCGAATGCAATTTCTTGTTCCGGGCATACGTCTTCGCCAACACGCCGACCGCGTCGGAGACCATTATCGGCCGTCGTCTTGGGAACCTCGCAACGGGGTCGGTATTATTCCGGGGGCGGGGCGCAGAAAAGGATTTGCCGTCATGAATACGCAAGAGCTGGCAAGAGCTTTCACCGACATGTGTGCCAAGGGCGAACTAGAGGCCGCCGGTAAGAAGTTCTGGTCCGACGACATCGTGAGCCGTGAGCCGATGAC
>DATEKG010000120.1:0-18790 GCA_035277565.1 Pseudolabrys sp. | reverse complement strand
ATGGCCAAGCGCAAAGCCGCCAGTACCGAGCGCGACTGCATCCTGCTGACCGAATTCGGCCGCCAGCCGCGACAATCGTGCGGCCTCCGCGATTTCGTGCTCCCGGTCGGTGGCCCAGCCATTTGTCTTGCGCCAGGAGTGACAGTAAGCCGCCATTCCATAGGCTGAGGCGAAGGTCTCATCCAGTTCAATGGCCTTGTAAAACAACCGGAGCGCTTCCTGCATCGATTCTCTGGTCATTCGATGAAAATGAGCGGTTGCGCGCAGATAAAAATCATAGGCGCCAAGGCTACCGGTCGGCTTGCGCCTGGAACGCTCGATCTCGGCTTCCTCCAGCTTTGGCGCAATCGCACCAACGATGCTGGCAGCAATCTGATTTTGTAAATCGAAGATGTCCTCAAGGCCGCCATCAAAGCTCTCGGCCCACAAATGAGAACCGTTCATAGTGTCAATGAGCTGTGCGGTGATGCGGACCTTGTTTCCGGACTTCCTCACGCTGCCTTCAATCACATAATGTACGCCCAATTGACGACCCGCCTCCTTTACGTCGATGACGCGGCCCTTGTAGATAAAGCTTGAGCTGCGCGCGATGACGAACAACCAGCGAAGCTGCGACAGCGCGGTAATGACTTCTTCAACAACGCCATCGACAAAATACTCCTGTTGTTCGGGGCTTTCTGAAAGATTCGCGAAAGGAAGAATTGCAATAGAGGGTTTCGTCGGGAGCGGCGGTGGCATCATTTCCGCATCGGAAAGAGTGCCGACAAATCGGAATCCCTTGCGAGGAATCGTCCGGATCAATCGTTGCTGCTCGCCGGTATCGCCGATCGCCTGACGGACTGCCGTGATCCGGCTGCTCAGCGTCGACTCCGAAACGACGCGGCCGCTCCATACACCGGCAATCAGGTCATCCTTGCCGACCACGCGGTCGCGGTTGCGGATGAGGTATTCAAGCAGATCAAACGCCTGCGGCTCCACCGCGACGAGGTCGTCCCCCCGCCGCAGCTCTCGCCGGTCTGTATCCAGACAATAGTCTTCGAACCTGTACGCCAAACTAAAACCCCCGCGGCAAAGTCAGAGAAAATCAGCATCTTCTCAGGATCAATAAAGGATATCTCAAAGACGCGTATTTTACAGCCGATTAAGCTTCTATCCGATCCAGGGAGGAAGCCATGTACAAATCACCATTGATCATGATTGCGACTGCTGCGGTAGCGGTTACTGCCTCCGCGCACGCCAGCCCAGCCAACGAATTCGGCACCATTGAGGAAGCAAAGGCGATGCTCAAACGCGCGGTCGTCGCGGTGCAACAGGACAAGATCGCGGCGATTGACAAGTTTAACTACAATGATCAGCAATTTCGCGATCGCGATCTCTTCGTCTTCTGTTTCAATGGCAAAAACGGCAAATACACCGCCCACGAGGCCATGATCGGCCACGATGTGAGAACCTTCCGGGACGCCAAGGGTCAGCCGGTCGGGCAACACATGTATGAAATCGCGGCTGAGGGTAAGACTGTCAGCGTCGATTATATGTCGCCGGTACCTGGATCGGCCGAACTCGCGCTCAAGCGCGCTTATCTGACGCGCGTTGGGGACCAAGTGTGTGGGGTGAGCGCTTATCAGTTTGAGCTCACGCCGAAGTTAAGCACCGCTCTCAAAGAGAGGGCTGCGATGGAAACATTTTTTATGTCCCTGACGCTATCGTCGCTCACCGGGCCGCAAGTGCTGTTTGTCAGTCAACCGAAGCCATGGAAGAACGAGTTGGCATGCGTGCACGCGTTGCCAAGGATGGAAGGCGCTGTGAGCCGGTTAATTCAATACGATGCGTCGGCGCTCGATCTGTTTGGTACAACGACCGGCCATCCACTCAAGCCGGGTTACTTTGTCAGCGAAGCCGAATGCAGTAGATCTGCGGAGCCTGGTCCATAGGTCAGAGGCGCGTCCGGTCCGATATGTCGCTCATGGGTCATCAAAGCAGACATTCAAAACTGAAAAAAGAGAACTCGGCATGATGGCCGAGTTCAATCTGTAGCACCGATGTTTGGGCCAAACCAAAGAACTACCGCGGCAGGCCCTCTACGGCGAATGTCCGAGTCTTTGCGTATTTATCGCCGATCTTCAGGGCTTCTCCATATTCGGGTGAGCCGTACCAGGCTTTTAGCTGGTCAAGGCTGTCCCAAAGGGCGATGGCGACGCGCGATTTTGGTGGTTCGCCCTTTATCGCGACAACGTTTGTACTTCCCGCAAGCAGATGACCACCGTACTTCTTAATCGACGCGCGCGCGAGCGGCACGAATTCCTTCGTGTATCCTTCGATGTTCGTCACGTCGATTTCCGACACATGATAGACGGGCAGCTTGGCTTGGGCTTGGAGCGCTTGAACCGCTGCACCACCGAGAGCAATTCCAGCAATAAGCGCAGTGAGAATTTTGGTATTCATTCGATCCCCCTATTACAAAGCTTCCAGCTACCGAAGTTTGTCTGCTGCTTTTTGAATTCCCGCCTGCGCACAGGCTTCATCTTTGTCACCCCCGGGCGCCCCGCCAACTCCGACCGCGCCGATAACTTCGTCGCCGACTTTGATGGGTAGCCCGCCGCGAAGTGCGATGACATTATTCAGTTCGGTCAGAGCGGCAGAACCTGAATTTTGTTGAACGCGTTCTGCAAATGCACCGCTTGGAGCCCGGAACATGGCGGACGTGTATGCCTTTCGTTGACTGGCCTCGAGCAGATGTGGATTGCCGCCATCATCACGCAGGACTGCTTTGATCTGACCGCTTCGGTCTACGACCGTCACCGCTACGTGATAGCCGTCATTGCGGCATTGCATCATCGCAGCCTGGGCGATCTCCTGCGCCACTGCAGCCGACACTTGCTTTTCAGTCACAACTTGTGCCGCCGCCGGAGAAGCGGCAATCGACAACGTGGCCAGTGCGTACAATTGGTACCTGACTTTCATCGCAGTCCCTCTCTATGTTGAAGGCGAGCCTCGAGGGGATGAAACACCGGAAAACCCGTCCTATTCCCCGGCGCGTCCAGCGGATGGAGGTGTCCGCTTCGGGTTAGGATTGGACGTGTGCAGTGCAAACGCTCATGTCTAAGGGTCATTGCAGTGCAAAAGGGCATATCCGCTCCAGCCCGGAAAGCGGACAAAGTGTGAGCATGATTGCAATTTGGATGCAGTTTCTTACAGACCCATAACAAGTATAGTTGCTGATGCGCGCTGTCGCTTGCCTGCTCGCCGTCCTCTACCTTGCCGCCGCGAGTTTCGCGCAGGAAAAGCATTTGATAGATCCGATGCTTCCCGGCTCGCTCAATCCCAAGCCCTTGCCGCCGCTGAAAAATCCCGACGCGCCGTCGACGCCGGCCAAAGAGCTGTTCGCGCGCAAGTCGACGCCGTTTCCCGGCCCGCCGCGCCCGATCGGCGGCGATTTCGCCGGCTGCCTCGCCGGCGCCGTATCACTGCCAATGACCGGACCGACCTGGCAGGTCATGCGGCCGTCGCGAAACCGCAACTGGGGCAATCCGCAACTCATTCGCTTCATCGAACGGCTTGGCACGAACGCAAAAAAGGTTGGCTGGAATGGTCTTTTGGTTGGCGACATGTCCAACCCGCGCGGTGGGCCGATGCTTTCCGAGCACACAAGCCATCAAATCGGTCTCGACGTCGATATCTGGTTTGCGCCGATGCCAGACCACGTACAAAGCCGGGAGGAGCGCGAGTTCGCTTCGGGCACCGATTTGGTCGCGCCCAATCTCCGCGATGTTGATCCGGAAGTGTGGACACACCGGCATACTGCGCTCATCCGAACGGCTGCGCAGGATCCGGTGGTCGTCCGTATCCTAGTCAATGCGGCGATCAAGAAGGCGCTGTGCCGCGAGGGTGGACCTGATCGCACCTGGCTTTACAAGGTACGTCCCTGGTACGGTCACGCCGAGCATTTTCATGTCCAAATCGCCTGTCCGGCGGATAGTGCGGAATGCAAGCCGCCATCCCCAACGCTCCCAAGCGACGGTTGCGGTAGCGATCTCGACTTCTGGTTCAAGGAATCGACGCTGCACCCGCCGCCGCGCAAACCGAAACCGGTTTTGACGCTGGCCGGGTTGCCCCGTGCGTGCAAGCAGATCGTTAAAGCGCCGTGATTGTCCGCTTTGGGTTAAAGGCCGACCTGTGCAGCGCAAAACGGTGCTTTACCCCAAAAACAAGCACTTGTGCGTCGCACATGTCCTGACCTAACTGAGACATCGCCTGCTCGGCAGTGTAGCGGGGTTGCTGCTCCTATCGGGCCGGCTGGAGTGAGCACACGGGTTCGGCGCATCCCCGCACGTATCCGCCACACGCGTCAATTCATACATGTCATACATGGCTCTATCCTCAGCCTTCGTCATTTCGCAAAAGGGGCCAGCCATGAAACTGCACGCCAATGCTCAAACATGCCCACACTGTCGCTCCCTTATTGTTTGCAGGGTCATCGGTGACCAGGTCTGGTCAACCTCAATCTATTCTGCTCTAGCTTGACCGATATCAATCCTGTCGCCAATTTCGTCAATATCATGCGCTTGCGAGAGAGACCGGTGAGCATCCCGCTTCTGCAAATTGAAAATTTAGCCAAACGCTATGACGGCGTTGTCGCGACCGACAATGTTACCTTGAATGTTGCCGCCGGTGAATTGCACGCGGTGATCGGCCCAAATGGTGCGGGGAAGACTACACTTGTCGCTCAACTCGGCGGGCAAGTGATGCCCGATTCCGGTCGTATTCGATTCGCCGGGAATGACATCACCGCGCTGCCGATTCATCGGCGCAGCCACCTGGGCCTGGCGCGCACATTCCAGATATCATCATTGTTTTTCGACCTCACTGTGCTCGACAACGTTGCGATGGCGGTACAAGGGCATGCCGGACACTCATTCCGCTTCTGGCGCGATGCACGCAAGGACCCTGAATTGCGCCAGCCGGCGAAAGCTGTCCTGGCGCGACTCACTCTCGCTGAACGCGCGGATCTGTTGGTGTCCGCGCTGAGTCACGGGGAGCGTCGGCTGCTTGAATTGGCAGTGGCGCTCGCAAGCCGGCCCCGGATGCTGCTTCTCGATGAGCCAATGGCGGGCCTGGGGCCGGAGGAGTCGGCGCGTATGGTCACCATGCTGCGCGCATTGAAGGGTGACTTGACCATCCTTCTGATCGAACACGACATGGAAGCCGTGTTCGCCCTCGCCGACCGGATTACCGTTCTCGTTTATGGCCGAGTGATTGCTTCCGGTGCGCCAGACACAATTCGGGCCAGCCAGGAAGTCCGTGAAGCCTATCTGGGAGACACCGAAGCCGCGGCCTAGAGCAGAGTTGATTGAGGTTGGTCATGGCCGGGCTTGTCCCGGCCATCCACGCCTCGTTTTGCCGAAGCGCCGCTAGAAGGAAGAAAGACGTGGATGCCCGGCATAAAGCCGGGCATGACGATTCAAATTAGACCGATCGCGCTCTAAGTCACGGCCGGCTTTGCAAGTTGCGGATAGAATGCGGCGCGATGAGACAATGGCTCGGCATGTATCACCGCGATGGTGAGCACAAGAATTGCAAGGGCTTGATGCGCCAGAGCGAGCGCAATCGGAGCCTGAAAGAGAAGCGTGACGACACCGAGAGCAGCCTGACCGGTCACCGCGCCGGCCAGAGCAATCGCCGGCCATACCGCGCAACGGCTTCGCCAGGCATCGGCTGCATGCAACATCGCGAGCACCCATATGGTATAGGCGAGCATGCGATGATTGAACTGAACAGTCAGCGTATTTTCGAACAAATTGCGCCAGGCCGGCTGCAGAAACCATAACCCGTGTCCGGGCGGGACGATGGCGCCGTCCATCAGCGGCCACGTATTGTAAATCAGTCCCGCATTGAGGCCGGCAACCAGCGCACCGAGGTAGATCTGCAACAGCACCAGGGCGACAATGGCGCACGCACCAATACGCATCCGTGCCGGAATTTGCCCGCCCACCCGCTCTTTCAATTGCCCGGCTGTCCACAAGATCGCTGCGTAGACCGCGCACGCAAACGTAAGATGAAAGGCGAGACGATATTGCGAAACACTCACGCCATGCGTAAGCCCCGACGACACCATCCACCAACCGACCACACCGAGCGCGCCGCCGGCGGCGAAGATGCCCCAGAGGCGTGCGCGGAAGTTTGCTGGAATAGCGCGCTTCCAGAGAAAAAAGAGAAACGGGAAGAAAAACACCATGCCGGTCAATCGCGCCAACAGGCGATGAGTCCATTCCCACCAATAGATCACCTTGAAACCGTCGAGACTCATGTCGTGATTGAGTTCCCGGTATTGCGGAATCGTCTGGTATTTTCTGAATTCCGCTTGCCAGCCGTGCTCGGAAAACGGCGGCAGCATGCCCGTAATCGGCTTCCATTCCACGATGGAAAGGCCGGACTCTGTCAATCGGGTTGCCCCGCCCACGACCAGGGTCAAAAAGATCATTGCGGCTGTTGCGAGCAGCCACCGCCGCACGCTGTGCAAGCCCGTTCCCGGCTTTTTCGCTGTCTGAGACATCTGTCCTTGCAAGCAGCGGCTGCCGGTCAGGCGCGCGCCGCCTGGTTACGTCCACGCTGATCTTTGCACGATCGATTTACAGAACCTGGCGGCCGAAGTGACACTTGCGTGACCGCCCGGACGGAGGTTCTCATTTCTTCTTTCCATCAGCGGCGAATTGATTGAGATAGGCCCACAGATCCTTTGCGTCTTTTTCGTTCTTGATGCCCGGGAATGTCATTTTCGTTCCTGGAATCTTTGCCTTCGGGTCCTTGATGTATTCAAGAAATGCTTCTTCGGTCCAGACAATGCCGGAGTTCTTGTTGGCGTCCGAATAGTTGTATCCGGCGACGGTTCCGGTCTTGCGGCCCGGCAGACCGTTCAATACAGGGCCGACTTTATTTTTTGCGGTTTCGCCGATGTCATGGCAAATGGCGCATTTCCTGAAAGTAGTTGCTCCGGCAGCAAGATCATCCGCGAACGCCGCCGTCATCGAGCTCAGGCAACAGACAGCGGCAATCGTCAACTTTGGCCCAATCATTTTGATCATTCCTCGGATTTGTGCACAGGCTTAAGTCGGCTTGGTCGCAAGCCCGGATGACCATAATCGCTCTGAACCTGGCCGCGCTTGACGTTGGTCAAGCACCCGGCCCCTCTTCACAGGAGCCGGCACAGGTCCTGTGGAATTCCCGCGGGATTTCCGCCATCAATCGGGATGTGAACCAAGCGCCTTATGCAAGCGTGCGTCGTGAGTTTCGAAATGGCGCGAGAACCAGCCGTCCAGCCTCGCACCGAGCTCGGCGCTTGCGATTCCGTCGCTTTCGAAATCATCCATCATGTCGCGAATTTCGTCGAGCAGACGTTCGTGATCGGCCTTGTGCTGGGTCAGCTGATCGTATCGATGCTCGCGCATGAAGCGCTCCTCAAGTGCAAAATGCGCTGAAATGCCGGTGAACAAATCGCCGAAGAACCCGCGGACTGAAACCGCGTCCCCTTTTGACTCGAGTTCGTCGTGCAGCCGGTTGATCAGCGTGATCAACTCTTTATGTTCATGGTCAACAGCATCAATGCCGACGCTGTAGCGATCCTTCCATTGCAATAGAGCCATGATTGTCGCTCCCTAGCGAAATACAAACTCACCGCTCTCGGCTCGAAAATCGATTACGAACAGCTGGTCTGCCGTGAGCGCAACCGTGGATCGCCCCTCATGGTCAAATCCCTCGGTTCGTGACGTATCCCGCATGCGCACAGCGACATCGTAGCTTCCCGCCGGCACGACAAACCGCTCATAGACCCTTGACGGTCCGTCACCGGCAATACCGGTTGGCGGCAGATTGGCCCGAAAGACGGTCTTGCCCGCCAAATCGAGTTCGACATAGACCGGTCGCCGCTCGCGCGGACACTCCTGCACGCGGCGCATGTTCGGCGGCAGCTTCTGGATTTCCGCGGGCGTCAGCCGGCGGCATTCGGCCGTACGGTCGGCACTATGGACGAAACTGAGCATCACGATCGCGGAACCACGGGGAGTCTGCCGATAGACCGGCCAATCGGAGAACGCCGCTACGGCGACGAACAAGGCCGCGATCAGCAAAAATTGCCCGCCAATCCTCAGATAGTTCATGCTTCACTCCCGAGCTTTGCCAGCACGGGGTCATTTCCATGCCCCGGGGCCGGGGCCGGCGCCGATGACTGCGGCGAGCGAAGTTTCTGAGGCGGACGTCCTGCGATCTCCCTTGTGAACGAGGCTATTTCCGCGGCGACGCGGCGGCTTTCGAGCGCCGAGGCCCAGATCGTGGCGATACGATCGCGAGGAACCCGTGCCCGCAGATATGGATCACGCGTTCCGGCGATCCGCTGCTTGGTCCACTCGACGCCCAGACGATTGTAGCAAGCACTCTCGGCGCAGCCGGCAATGACAATGCCATCCGCAAGATCACGGCTGAGCACGAAATCGAACAACGAGGGAGGCGCCATGGCGACGCAAGGCAAGCGGACAGCTCCATCAAGGGACCGGCCGCCACCATGCTCACAGGCAAAGACCAGCACACGGCCCGGCCCGGACAGCGCCTTTGCGGCGTCAATTGTCCGCTCACGCAACGTCTTGAGATCGTAGTCGGGAAGATCGATTCCGGTCTTGAGCTCCTCGCTGCGCCGGAACGGCGTCGAGGAAGGACACGCCCCCACGCATATGCCGCAGGAGACGCATAATGCGGGGTTCACCTGCGCCTGGGTCGGAAATGGCAGGTTGTCGGTACGGCCAACCATCCGGATTGCCTCATAGGGGCAGTCCTCGGCACAGCGGGCGCATCCATTGCAGTGATCGAGATAGACCTCAGCCGGCCGCGCCCGCCGCAGCGGCGGCAACCACGGCATCAATCCGAGCATCAGAAAAAACGCGCCGAGGAATGCCCATACACCCCCGCGGCCCCATATGTCGCTCAGCGGGTATAGCGGCAAATAGAACCAGTCGAGACCGACCTCCACCGGCGCCTTTGCAAGATCAACATGCCCTTGCGACAGCGCCGGCTTCCACATGGAAACGCCGATCAGCGCGAGCACCGTCATGAGCGCCAGCGCCCGCGGCGGGTTAACTTTGGGCCGCGAGATGCGCAGGATGTGAATCCACATCAGGAAAAGAAGAAACAACGGAACCGCTATGTGCATGAACACCATGAGCGTGAAAAAGCGGCTGCTCAGGGTGCCGGTGGAAATGAAATTGCGGGCGATCGGCTCGCCGAAGATGGGGAGGCGATCGAGCAGTTCCGATGTCTTGATGGCAACGTAGTGGGCGAGCCTGTCCCAGACCAGCCAGTAGCCCGTGATTCCCGAGCCATAGAGCAGCCAGATGATCGGCAGCCCTGTAAACCACGAGTACCAGCGCACGCCGCGATATTGATCGTAGGCAAACTGACGCAAAAGATGCACGGTAACCATCACCACCAGAAGATCGGCAGCATAGCGGTGCAGGCTGCGCATCACTCCGGCATGAAACCACTGGTCACGGCTGATGTATTGCACCGATTCATAGGCACGTTCGATTCCGGTATCGAAAAAAATGAAAAGGTAGATGCCGCTGACAGCCACAATCCAGAAAAAGAAAAATCCCAGCGCTCCAAGCTGGGAAAGCGGATTGAGCGCAGGCCCGAACAGCCGCTCAAAGGGCCGTTCAATGAGTTCAAATCCGCGCCGCAATGCGTTCCTGACCGCGCCGACCACTATATCTTCCTCCGAACCAACCCGGCCCGCCAATCAAGGATGCCTGGTGCGAAACCACTCTCGGTAAAGAGCCGCCGCAAACATCAGGAGCGACAAGGCGGCAATGACGCTGCCGAAAGCCAATCCGTAGTCGATGCGATAACGGCCCGCGCCCGGGTCATAGACCGTACAGATGAATTTGATCCGGTCGACAATTCCGGCAATCGAAAATGGACTCGATACGCCGTAGATGATGTCCTTCAATGGCTCGATGAACATCGGCAACGGAAAATCGTCGCCATAGATGGAGCGATAAATTTTTCCGTCACGATCGACGATTGTGGTCTGCGTAACGTGGTCGAAACCGCCGGCGATGGAGAGATAGCTGAAGCCGAGATCGTGCAACAGCGCCTCGATTGTTGCCGGATCCGCGCTGGCCAGTCGCCAATTGCTGAATCTGACTCCCTGCGCGGAAGCGAACTGGGCCAGGCGGGCCGGAGTGTCATTGCGTGCGTCGAAACCGACAGTCAGGACGTTGAAGCTCTGCGGGCCGACGGCCCGCGCGGCCGTGTCGACGGCGTTGATCAGATGCTGGGTCGTCGGCGGACAAACGGAACTACAGGCCGTGTAAACAAGACTGATGACCAGCGGTTTTCCTCTATAGTCGCGCAACGATACCGGTGACCCGGCCGAATCGATCAGGCGATAAGCCCCAAGAGTGCGCCCGAGCGCCTGTTGACTGAGTTCGATGGCCTTGCGGGGGTCCAGTCGGGCAACCGATCCATCGAGGTCACCGGCGATTGCGGGCACGACACTCAGTGCAAAGGCGCCCAGTACGGCCGCAATCGCCGGCGTGCCGCCTACCATGGCCACGACCCGGCCGCGCGGTCGATCAGGATTCCAGTAATGAGCATTGCGAGCTGCAGCAATGACGCGAGAAAATTCTTCATTGCGTTGTGTTCGCTTGGTTCGCGATGCAGGCGCCAGCTCCTGAATATGAATACGGCGCCGCCAAGTCCCGCACCGAGGCCGTAAAGGAGCCCCTTCCCGAACCAGATGGGCACAAGCGAAATGGCGACAAGCGCGACCGTGTGGCCAAGAATAGCGAGCGTCCATGCATAGGGCGGCACCACAAGAGGGAGCATCGGCACCCCGGCGCACGTGTAGTCGTGGCCCTTGGCGGCAGCCAGACTCCAGAAGTGCGGTGGCGTCCACAGAAAGAGCACGATGGCGAGCAATGTTGTGACGACCTGCGGAGAGGCATCTACCGCAGCCGCACCGGCAAGCACCGCAAAGCTGCCTGCAAGCCCGCCAACAACGATGTTCCACACGCTGTGCCGCTTGAGCCAGACTGTGTAGACGATGCCGTATGTAAAGGCGCCAAGGAACACGAATACGGCGGCCATCGTTCCGCCCGTCGCCGCAGCCAGCGCCAGCGAAGCCAGCAGCAAGCCCATGAAGCCCGCAGGCCATAACGGGCTCGCCTTCAACATTCCGCTCGCGAACGGACGCGAGCGGGTGCGCGTCATCAGGCGGTCAAGGTCGCGCTCGTAATAGTGATTGAACGCGCCTGCCGCGCCTGACGCCCCAAGGACCGCAAGAGCCAGGCCGATGGATTGCCACAGCGTCGGCAGCGGGCCATTCGCCGCGACCATCCCCGCGAGCGCGCTCGCCGCAATCGCAAACCCGATCCTCAGTTTCAGGAGCGAGACGGTCATGCGCATTGCGGCAAGCATTGTTGCGACTCCATCTTCCTCGCTTGTCGTCCGTCAGCGGAACAGCCAAAGCTCGGAGAGATATTTCCAGTTGATGAAGTAGTAGAGAACGAAGGAGACGAAAAATATCGCCACCAGGATTGCGGTCCCCGGCAGTTTGGCCGTCGCTCGGCTTCCGTAGCGTGAGGCCGCGGCGCCACCGCCGGAATGCAGGGGAAACGCGAGCTTGTGGCCGGCGGTGATACGTTTGCCGAACAGGACGGTGCCGACGACAACAATCACGAAGATCGCACCGCCAAGTGCAGCAATGATCGCGGAAACGCCGTTGAGTCCCATCATGAGAAACGCACCGGCGGAATGCGTGAAAGAGAGCTCCGCATCACTGAAGGTGATGTCCCAGTGTCTCCGCGGAACTCCGAGAGTGCCTGCGCCCATCATGAAGAGCGAAATTCCGGATGCTCCGATACCAAAGAGGTAGGGCTGAATTCTCGCAAGTCTCGGCCACAGGATTTCGCGCTGAAATATCAGCGGCAACACCAGATAGGTCGCCGCCATAAATGCCAGGGTGGTACCGGCCACAACCGTGCCGTGGAAGTGGCCAGGCACATAAAGCGTGTTGTGCATGAGTACGTTAAGCTGCTCCGTACCGAGCACGACCCCGGAAATGCCGCCGATAAAGCCAAACATCACCAGCGACAGAAACATTCCGGCAAAAGCCGGGTTTCCCCATGGAGCCTTGCGCAGCCACTCGAACACACCCTTGGTGTATCCGTTTCTCCGCTGCGCGGCCTCGATCGAACCGGGCACTGTCAACCCATGGATCATCGACCCAAGCACCGCCAGATACATCATGTAGCTGGTATTGACGATCTTCCAGCTTGCATCGAGGCCGGGCTCGGCGAGCAGATGATGCGCGGACGCGAGCTGCAGGAAGAGAATGTACATGAAGAAGGCGGTGCGGCTGACTTTTTCACTCAGCGGCTTGGCGCCGACAAGTAACGCAGCGATCAGGTACCATATCGACACGTGCGCGGAGACGTTGATCTGCTGCGAGGAATGCCCCATCGCCCACCAGACCACTTTGTAAAGCAGCGGGTCGATGTACGAAATGAGGCCGAGCGACCATAACCAGGTCGGGACCAGGATTACGGCGCCCGATGCGATGGTAAAGACCGCGATGATTGCTGCAGTGAGCGCGCCAAAGGTAACAAGCGGAATTGATCCTTCGTAGGTCTCCTCTTCTTTTGCGATTACCAGCGTTGCGAAAAAGATGGCACAGCCGATCAGGGCGCCCACTGCAAAAAGAACCAGCCCGAGATAGAAATTCGGATTTGCCTGCATTGGCGGATACGACGTGAACATCACACTCGATTCGCCCCGCAGGACGGCATAGTTCGTAAGCAGTGCACCAACAACCATGAGCACAAAACCGAGCCAGGCAAATTTCGGCGCCGCGATCCGGCTGTTGAGCAGGACCGTCGACGCGAAATAGAGCACGGCGATTTCGAAGAAGATGATCCAGAACAACAGCACGTTGGCGCCGTGCCCGGTGAGCACAAGATAAAACCACTCGGCAGGCAGCAGATGGACGGCGGGCCAGCGCGTAAGGGCAACCATGAGACCCATCAGCCCGCCAAGCAGCAGGAAGACCACGGCTGCGACGGCATTTGCCATGATCAGGGACTGCGCGGCCGCCTCAACCTTCAAGCCGGTGTATTGGCAGGTACGAAATTCTGCGGGCTTTGCCGCTACCCCCGCAATGGTTTCAGCGGTCATGACTTATCTCCCTGTCGCAAGGCGCGGACCAGTCTCGGCTCGCTTTGGCTCTGTCACGTAAATCTTCCCGGTCATCGTGTGATGACCGATGCCGCAATATTCGTTGCAGAGAATTCCGTATTCGCCGGCCGCGGTCGGCGTCAGCGTGATTACGTGCTCGTAGCCGGGATAGGCCGAGATATTGATGTTGACCGGCTGCAATGAAAATCCGTGCATCCAGTCAAGCGTCGAAATGTGAATGCGATAGCTGGTGCCCTTTTCCAGCTCGAGAATCGGCCACCACTGCCAAAGCCGGCCAAGCAGATACACATCTGTTCCGGCCGCCGGCTTGACCACCGGAATGCCTTTCTCCTCGCGTACCTTGAACTTCCTGGCAAAGTCCTCGACCTTCGCTTCGTAATTCGAAGGCGCAATGCGATAGGCCTCCTTGTTCAGGTTCTGCTGACCAATGAAATGCCACGCGATCATGAAGCCGAACATGAACAGGCCCCAGAGAAACGCGATGACGATCCAGATCAACTCGACTTTTTCGATTGGTTCATTCCACCAGATTCGTTCCTTGGGCGGCGTGATGGCCATAGTGATTCCTCTGGCTACGTTTACTTTTTCAAGCTGGTTTGCGAATCATTTCGCGAGCGGAATGGAGGCGATCTCCATCACACCCCACAGGATGTAGAGGACTGTTGGAATTGTGACGCCGAGAAAAAGCAGCAGGAACGGGTTATCCAGCACCCGCTGCATCATTGGAATTCGCGCAGGTTTCTCGGCCGATCCAGACTGCACCGTCAACATAAAATGCCCCCGATTTGGGAAATCGCAAAAAATATAATTTTCTCTCATCGTGATGCCTTGACCAAAGTCAACGCACCCTCATGAGGGCCGACTAATTTTCAAAGCGAACGCCGACCAGGTTTCACGTAATGCTGAAAAGATTCGCGGCGGGCTGGGCATTATGGATGGCCGTCACTTTGCCGGCGGCTGCCGCCGCGTTGATGCTCGCCAACTGGAGCCCCTCGACGGAGGCAAGGAAGATAACGCTCATCTATGTCGGCGCTGAAAACTGCGGCCCTTGTGACGCCTGGCAGCGCGGCCAGGGAACCGTCTTTCGCAACTCCGCGGAATTCCAACGTCTGACATACCGCGAAGTCAAATCGCCCAGTCTTTTTGATGTCCTGAAGGATGACTATTGGCCCGAACATTTACGGGTCTATCGTCAGGCGATCAGTCAACACGCCGGCGTCCCTCTTTGGCTCGTTATCGCGGACGATCAGCTCGTCCTCCAGAGTTCGGGTCTCACGCAGTGGCAATATGCGGTATTGCCGAAAATAAGATCACTGGCAGGCCGCAAGATAAGTGATAAAATTCTTGCCGCGCTGCTGATGGACCGCAAAGCTGGGATTGGCCATTGACCAAATTCGACAATATTATCGAAACCATCGGCCATACTCCGGTGGTTCGGATCAACAAGTTGGCACCGTCCGGAGTCAACCTGTTTGTCAAAATTGAAGCTTTCAATCCGCTTGGCTCCGTCAAGGATCGTCTGGCGCTGGGCGTCATTGAGGCCGCGGAAAAGTCCGGCGAGCTCAAGCCGGGGCAAACAGTCATCGAGGCGACTTCCGGCAATACCGGCATCGGTCTGGCAATGGTGTGCGCGGCCAAAGGCTATCCGCTGGTCGTCACCATGGCAGAGACATTCAGCGTTGAACGGCGGAAACTGATGCGCTTTCTCGGCGCAAAAGTGATTCTCACACCGGCTGCGGAACGCGGGCTGGGCATGGTGAACAAGGCCACTGAATTGGCCAGGGCGCATGGATGGTTTCTCACCCGTCAATTCGAGAATGAAGCCAATCCCGACATCCACTCGCGCACGACTGCGGTCGAGATTCTGGACGATTTCAAAGGCGAGAGGCTCGACTATTGGGTGACCGGTTTCGGCACCGGCGGCACCCTGAAAGGCGTAGCGCGGGTGCTTGCCGCAGCACGGCCGGAGACGAAGATCGTCGTTTGCGAGCCGGCGGATGCGCCCATGCTTTCCAGTGGCGTCAAACAGGACCGCAATACCGACCAGTCACCCGCCAGGCCGCACACGGCATTCAAGCCGCATCCGATGCAGGGATGGAGTCCGGACTTCATTCCGAAAATTACCGGGGATGCCGTCGACATGGGAGTGATCAGCCGCATTCTCACCGTGCAGGCATCAGATGCCATAAAATGGAGTCGTGCGCTTGCGCGGGAGGAAGGAATATTTGTCGGCATTACGGCGGGCGCCACGTTTGCCGGCGCGCTTGAGGTCTGCAGGACCGCGGCGGCCAACTCAACCGTGCTTTGCATGCTGCCGGACACCGGCGAACGCTATCTTTCGACGCCGCTGTTCGGCGATATCGGAATCGACATGAACGAAGAAGAGCTTGCGATCTCCAATTCGACGCCCAACCACAGGATGGCCGCGAAGGTGGCTTAACTGAAATGGACGCAGATATCCTTGCCGCGTTGAAGGCGGTCGTTGATCCGGAGCTCGGAATTAATATTGTTGATCTTGGGCTCGTCTATCATGCCTCGCTCAATGCAAGAGGCATCGATATCGCCCTGACAATGACGACGCCTGCCTGTCCGCTCGGCGAGATGATGTCCGAAGAAATCAAGACGGTTTTGCGCGACCGTTTTCCGGATGCGCAGGATATCCGCGTTGAACTGGTCTGGGACCCGCCTTGGTCTCCCGACATGATCTCCGAGGACGCGCGCGGGCAGCTTGGGATGTCCTGATCGTGCCACCCCGCCGGACTGCTGATACCTAGAGCCGCTATGATCGGCGCGCCCGCTTCGATCACACCGCCGCAGAAACCTCGGACCGGCGCGTCGGCGCCAGGTCGAAAATGGCGTTGGCTGCGCGTTATTCCGCTTGCAGCAGCCGTCAGTTCACTCGTCGCCGGATTGTGGGTCGGGCTTGCGCGGCTGGGCCTGGCGCTGCCCGGCGCGACCAGGCTTGTGGAATTCCATGGCGCCCTGATGATCGGCGGATTTCTCGGGACCGTGATCAGCCTCGAGCGGTCCGTGGCGATCGGACGATGGTGGGCATACGCCGCGCCCGCTCTGTCCGCCACCGGGGCGATTGCCCTTATTGCCGGAAGACCAATTCTCGCCGGCTGCTTTCTTTTGCTGGCCGGTGTCGCCTTGATCGTCAATTCGAGCGCCGTCATCGCACGGCAACCGGCGCTGTTTACGTTCATACTGGCGATTGCGGCCGCGTGCTGGACCGGCGGAACGTTTGTGTGGATCGACGGAGGAAATAACGCCGATGTCACCGGATGGTGGCTCGCATTCCTCATTCTCACCATTGCCGCCGAACGGCTTGAACTGAGCCGGCTGCTGTCGCCTCCCCGCTCCAGTCAACTGATTTTCACCGTCGCGTGCGCGCTCTTCTTCGCCGGGCTGGTCCGCGGGGAACTCAGCGCCCAGTCAGCGCCACTCAGCGGCGCAGGCCTGCTGCTGATGACCGCCTGGCTCCTCCGGCATGACATTGCACTCCGGACAATCCGATTGTCGGGGCAGCCCCGATTTTCTGCAGCCTGTCTGCTGGCGGGATATTTCTGGCTCGGCGTCGCAGGGCTGCTCCTGCTTGTCGTTCCGCCCAATTCAACCGCGTTTTCCTATGACGCCGCTGTACATGCCGTGACGATCGGTTTTGTTCTGTCGATGATATTCGGGCATGCGCCTATCATTCTCCCGGCAGTGATCGCATTGCGTGTTCGGTTCAGTGCTGCCGCATATGTCCCCCTTGCATTGTTGCACCTTTCGATATTGCTACGAATCACGGCTGATCTTTTCGACTGGCTGGACGTCCGCACAGTCAGCGGCCCGGTGACCATCATCGCGCTTGCATCCTACGCGGCGATTCTTGTGATCCTCCCCCGCCGTTCCGGTTCTGAACCGGATCGTCGTCACGCTTGATATCAATCAAGCCGCCAATCGCGGCATTGGCTTAAACGGAAAGATGTTTCCAGGCTTCTCCCGGAGAAGATCCGTGCTTCAATCCGATCATGACACCATCCGCGCGCTGCCACTGTTCCGTGATGTGGAGGCAAACAATTTCGATAGACTGATGACGGCCGCTGACCTGCAGCAGGTTCCGGATCATTTGACATTGATCCGCGAAGGTACGCTGCCCGATTTTCTGCTCACCGTCGTTGATGGCTCGGTCGAGATCTTCTGCACGCACGACGGACATGAAACGACATTAGACATAATGCAACCGTCGTCCGCGTTTATTCTGGCGGCAGTCATCCGCAATGACGTTTATCTGAGTTCGGCCCGGACGCTTGCGCCATCGCAAATTCTCCTGATACCGGCGAAGCAAATCCGGGACGTCTTTGACCGCGATCCGGCATTCGCGCGGGCGATCGCGCTGGAATTGAGCGAACATCATCGCAGCGCCGTTCGGGCACTCATGGACAAAAAACTGCGTACGGGCACAAAGAGGCTGGCAAACTGGATACTGCGAACAGGTGCCATGCAGGGCAACCGGCGGACCATTGAATTGACCCTCGAGAAACGTACGCTCGCATCAAGCCTGGGAATGACGCCGGAGAATCTGTCGCGCAGCCTCGCACGTCTGTCCAAGTACGGAGTCAGAAGCTCCGGACGCGAGATCGTTATTGAAGATTCATTCGCGCTGAAACGATTTGCAAAGCCCAATACGCTTATCGACGGGTAAGACAAGTATATTCAGAAAAACGCCTGGATGCCCGTTTGCGCACGGCCGAGAATGAGCGCGTGGATGTCGTGCGTGCCCTCATAGGTGTTGACGGTTTCCAGGTTCGAGAGCACGCGCATGACGTGATATTCTTCGGAGATGCCGTTGCCGCCGTGCATGTCGCGCGCAAGCCGCGCGATGTCCAGCGCCTTGCCGCAATTGTTGCGCTTCATCAGCGAGATCGACGGCGGCGCCGCCTTGCCGGCGTCCAGCATGCGCCCCAGCCGCAGCGCGCCCTGCAGGCCGAGCGCAATCTCGGTCTGCATGTCGGCAAGCTTTTTCTGCACCAGCTGGTTGGCCGCCAGCGGCCGCCCGAACTGCTTGCGCTCGAGCACGTATTGGCGGGCGCGCTGCCAGCAGAATTCCGCCGCCCCCATCGCGCCCCAGGCAATGCCGTAGCGGGCGTTGTTGAGGCAGCCGAACGGACCGGCGAGCCCCTTGACGTTCGGCAGCAGATTGTCCTCCGGAATGACGCAGTCCTCGAGGACGATCTCGCCGGTGATGGAGGTGCGCAGCGACAGCTTGCCTCCGATCTTCGGGGTGGCAAATCCCTTCGCGCCCCGCTCGACCAGGAAACCGCGGATGACATTGTCGAGCTTGGCCCAGACCACCGCGACATCGGCGACGGGCGCATTCGAGATCCAGGTCTTGGCACCGTTGAGCCGGTAGCCGCCGCCGACCTTTTCCGCGCGCGTCACCATCGAGCCGGGATCGGATCCGTGATCCGGCTCGGTCAATCCGAAGCAGCCGGTGATCTCGCCGGTTGCAAGCCGGGGCAGGTATTTCCGCCGCTGCGTCTCCGTGCCGTAGGCATAGATCGGATAC
>DATEKG010000119.1:0-5504 GCA_035277565.1 Pseudolabrys sp. | reverse complement strand
TGTCAGATCAGCGACAAAGTCGCGCGCTCGTATTTGCCGTTGCCCATCTTCCCTTCGGGGAAAATGCCGTGGGCAGCGATCCACTCGAACGCCTCCTCGTAGACTTCCTTGGTGTAAGGCTCGAACACCAGCCGTTCGCCGGGACCCCATCGCCGCGTGTCCATTTTATCGTGGAAACGGTCGGGAAACTCGTTCTTGTAATAGTGGGTGTAGAGCTCCGGCCGCAGGTCGATGTCGCGTTGGGCCTTGCGCAGTGCCCGGAAAAACTTGCGCAGGTCTTCCGGATCCGGATCACCATGGATCATGGTGCTGATCATGAAGGTCGTGTCGATGACCTTCCGGAAACCGAGTTGTTCGGCGAAGTAGTAGGGACCGCTGAACAGGTTGACGGCCGGCGCCTTGCCCTCAAGCAACAATTCCATTCGCTTGAACAGCATGCCGTCGGCATAGATCAGGTTGATCTGTTCGGGCTTGAGGTACTGTTCGAGCGCCTGCACCGTCGCGTAATGGCTGCCCGACTGGAAGCCGACCGAGATCGGTACTCCGGCGAGATCCGCAGGCGTTTTCACTCTGGAGTCGGCCGGGACGAAGACGCCCGCCGGGGCCACCGAATAAACGTCCGTGTACATCTTTCCGTGGCCATTCGAGGCAGCCACGTTGACGGTCCAGTGGCAGGCACAGCTGACGCTGGCCTTGCGGCCTTCCTCGAATGACTGGAAGGCGCCGACTTTATTGCCTTTGTCATGAATCTTGCCGCCGGTGGCGCGAACAAGTTCGCGGAACTCGTAGTCGAGCCCTTCCTTGCGAAAATAGTCCTTCTCCTCAGCGACCCATTCCTGCAAACGGAAATGCGGTTCGATGATAAATTTCGGCATCCATTAGTCCTCCCTCATGTGAGCCCGTTTGTCGTTCCGGGACGCGGTTTTCAGCAGCAGCTATGGCTGTCGTCATGTTCGTGCTCGGCAACACGCCGGGCACGGATCATTTTCACGTGGTCGTCCATCAGGGTGCGGGCGCCTGCGGCGTCGCGCATCTCGATGAGATCCGTAAGCTTCGTATGAATGTCGAGAATATGTTCAGCGAGCTTCGGCGTCGCGGTGACGTTGCGGCTTGGCCACGATACGTGCTCGAGCGAGATGAGCTGAACCACCAGCACGCGATTGTGCGAAGACTCCGCTACCGCCAGATGGAAATCGCGCGACAGCCTGGTAAAGCGGTCGAGGTCGCCCATCGCGTCAGCGGCCTGCCGCAAGAGCGCCCGCAACTTTGCGATGTCGGCCGCCGTCGCATTTTCAGCGGCAAGCTCGGCGCCGAGCGTTTCGATTGCGCGCTGAGCGTCGAGGATTTCCGCGGCGGAAACGCCGGTCAGGTCGAGCTGAACCGCGAGCGCCTCGGCGAAGAGACGCGGGTTGCCCTGCGCGATACGGGCGCCGCCTCCCTTGCCCATGCGGATCTCGACAATGCCGAGCGCTTCAAGCGTGCGTAGCGCATCGCGCGCGACAATCCGGCTCGCCTTGAAGCGGGCGGCGAGATCCTTCTCAGTGCCGAGAAAGTCGCCAGGCTTGAGCGTCTTGGCGAACAGTGCGTCGCGCACCCAGGCGACGATTTGCGCCGACAAGGACGATGATCGTCCGGCAAACATGATGCGCGCGGTCAATGCACCGCTCATCGTCACCGGTTGCCGCAGCGCAGTTCGTGGCATTGCCAGCCTCTGTGGACGCGGCCGCAAGTATGGGCGACCTCCTTAAAATAGTAAAGATATTATCTTTAGCGCGCAACCAATATTCTACAGTATAAACATACGTTTAGCCCAATGACGTTGAATTTATCATCTTGCTGGCTCGAAAGGCAGCTGTCGCCATGGTCCGGATTCATGTCGCCAACGACAAAATAATTTGTATTCTAATAATAGTGGTTGGGGGCTTGTTATGCGTCAGCGTAGAGGTCGTTCGGGTGCGAAGCGCCGCACTGTCGGTTTTGTTATCGGCGCCGCGCTTTTCGTTTTTCTTCCGGCCCTGGTGGTAGCGGGCGTGCTTGACTGTGCCGACGCTCAGCCCGGCCTGCATTGTTCAATTCTAAAGCTTGCGTTCACCGACTCAGCGCCCATCAAGAAGTTATCGCTGCGATAGGCGCTCGCGCAGCAACAACCCGGCTTCAATCCATCGCGCAAAGCAGGCCGGCCCCGTCCGATATGGGCGGGCAAAGCCATATCACTTGAGGCGTGCGCCGGCTCAATGCGGCTCGACATGCGCGTCCCTGATGACGGCGCCCCAGGTTGCAGTTTCCTTTTTTATGAAGGCCGCCGCTTGTTCAGGCGTTCCGCCCGCCGCATGCAGGTAGACCTTGTTGAAGTGATCCTGCGCTTCGGGACCCTGAAGCACCTCGTTCGCCGCCTTGCTGAGCTTGGCGACAATTGCCGGTGGCGTCTTTGGCGGCGCCACGAGTGCGTTCCAGGTGCCCGACTCAAAGCCTTTCACCCCGACTTCGTCGAGCGTCGGAATGTCCGGCAGGCTCGGGATGCGCTTGCTGGTGGCCACGGCGAGGATGTGCGCCTTTCCCGCCTGATGGAGTTTGATCGCTGAAGCGAGCTCCATGAAGATGAAATCGACATGACCGGCGATGATGTCGGTGAGCGCCGGCGCGGTGCCCTTGTAGGGAACATGCACGAGCTTGGTACCGGTCACGTGCTCAAACAGTGCCGCGGTCAGATGGGACGTGGTCCCGATGCCCTGCGAGGCGTAGTTGACCTTGCCGGGATTTGCTTTCACGTATTCGATGAATTCCTTTGCGGTCTTTGCCGGAAAGTCCGGCCGCACCAGCAGAACATTGGCGATCGATGTCATGATCGTCACCGGTTCGAATTTCTTCGGGTCGAAATTCATCTTTTGGTACAGGAGAGGGTTGACCGTGAGCGGCGCCGGTTGTGCGGCAAGAAGGGTGTAGCCATCGGGCTCGGAAGTGAACACCGCCTCCGCTCCGATATTTCCAGCAGCGCCGGCACGATTCTCGACAATGACGGGTTGGCCGAGCTTCTGGTGGAGACCTTCAGCGACAATGCGCGTCACGGTATCGACCCCGCCGCCTGCGGGTACGCAGACGATGATCTTGATTGGTCTGTTCGGATAGTCGGCCGCCGCGTTCTGCGCATATGCGCCCGACGACGCAAAAAAAACAGTCGAAATCAACAGCAGCAATGGGCGCATGGGTCCTCCCTTGAAACGACTTTTCTTATGCGACGCGCGCCAGCTTTTCCGCCGGCAGCCTGAGATTGAACACCTTCATTGCATTTCCGCCAAGGATATTACGCTTGGCCTGCTCGTTCAGGAACGGCAAATCATAAATTGTCGACGGCAGGTCAAAATCCCAATGGGGATAATCGGACGAATAAAGCAGCTGCGTTTCGGCATTGATCATGCGGAAGGTCTGCTCAAGGGCTGCAATATCGGTCATTTCCATGGGCTGCGACGAGAAATACATGTCGCGCATGTACTCGCTCGGCCTTCTTTTCAGCGCCGGCGCTTCCGACGAACGCATCATGTATTCATTGTCGAAGCGCTGCATCATGAACGGGACCCAGGCAAGTCCGCTTTCGACCCACAGTACCTTCAGTCTCGGAAATCGTTCGGGAAGGCCGTTGGTGATCCAGTTTGCCAGATGCACCATGTTGTAGAACACAAATCCGAGCGCATGCACCGATATGAAGCGGTTCATCATGCCCACCGTCTGGTCGTTCCAGTTGTAACCGGCATGAAAGGCGAGCGGCAGGTTCATTTCCTCAAGCAGGGCGTAGGTCTTCATGTATGAATTGTGATGTACCGGCCGGTAGCGAGCGGACGTGACCATGAATCCGACGACGCCTTTCGCCTCGCCGAATTCCCGCACCGTGCGATAGGCGGCCTCGGCATCGTTGAATGGAAGATAGAGCATGGAACGGATGCGTGGCTCGTGCGCCAGGACCCGTTCGGTCAGCCAGCGGTTATAGGCGCGCGCCAGGGCAACCTCGACTTCGACCTGCGGATGCAAACCAAGCTGCAGCATGGGGGTTGGAAACATGACCGCGATGTCGATGCCGATCGCATCCATCCAGCGCCGCGTGAGCGCAATGTCGCGATGGACGCCGGTCTCGGTTTTTTCCAGTCCTCGCACCGCGTAGCGCATCACGCGGCCGCCCATGTCTTGATAACCGACGCCGGCCGGCAGCATGCCGACACTTTTTGCGTTGGCCTGCCGGGCGCTGCGCGCAAGCTGCTGCAGGACCGGGTCGTCCATGTAATCCAGAATCTCGCCGATCGACTCGCTCTCATAGTGGTGTGAATCGACATCGACGATCGGAAAATTCCGGTAGCCGCGTTCCTTCGCCTGTCTGGCTGCGTGAGCGAGCAGCTTGGTCGTGTCGAATTCCTCGACTTCCATGCGCCGAAAATCGGAAAGGGGAAGGTCCATTGTTTACCTCACCCTCATTCCGGGGCCGGTCGCTGCCTGTTCGCTCCGGACCGCTTTGGGATTTTGTGTGCTCACCGTCCGCTCCAGGCTTGCCACATGCCAAGCTCGAATAACTGCAGGTTTACGGCCTTGAGCATTGCCGTAACGGCGACCATTACCTCGGTTGCGCTGACAGAATCGGCAGCGAAAGCGGGCAGAGTGTTATCCTGTTCAGCGGTCCGTTCGGCATAGAGCCGGACGGCCTTTGCCAGCATGTCCTGGATTTCCCTGTCGCTGGGCCGCGCTATTGTTTCAGCTTGCGACGACATAGATCTCCTCTCCGCGCCGGACGATTTCAAAGCTTTTAAGTTTCAGATTTCGGTCGGCGGCGCATTCTCCGGTCTTGAGATCATATTCGTAGCCGTGCCACGGGCAGGCGAAATGAATTTCCTCCCTCGAGAATTCCTGGCCGAGCCAGGTACGATCAGCGCCGATGACGTCCTCGACCTTGTGCATGATGATGCCCTCGCAGGCAGGACCTCCCTGATGCACGCATTGATTCTCGTAGGCATAGAATTGTCCCTGCCAATGGAACACGCCGATCTCGCGGCCGTCATGACTGACAATGCGGCGCTCACCCTCGGGAAACTGCGCAACCTTCGCGACAAATACTTCCGGCATGGCTTGTTCCAGCAAGACCGCGGACTATGGCACTGATCCGTGGGGCGCGGCAATGAAGCGGCCTTCGCAGAAATTGGATGCTGGATCGCTCCCTCGCGCATTGCAGGATCATTGCGCATCCCGCATGGTTTGAGTTCAAACCGGACATGACGGACCTGTCGACCATATTGGCTGCCACGGCCGGCGCTTTCCTGCTTGCCGGTTTTGTCAAGGGCGTGGTCGGATTGGGCCTGCCAACGGTTTCCATTGGGCTGCTCGGGCTGATGATGACACCATCTCAGGCGGCCGCGATCGTCGTCGTCCCTTCGCTTGTCACCAATGTCTGGCAGGCCGTATCCGGCGGCGGCGTTGTTTCGCTCACGCGGCGGTTGTGGCCGATGCTGGCCGGGATTTGCATCGGC
>DATEKG010000118.1:0-5736 GCA_035277565.1 Pseudolabrys sp. | reverse complement strand
CCCTCGCTCACTCCTGTTCGACCAAATCTTTGCGGAATGGAGCGGCCGCCGCAAGCTCTCTGGCAGCGGCTTGCACATAAACGCGCTCCCGCGAGAGATAATCGGCGACGGCGCGGCGCAGGGCAGGATTGGCAATAAAATGCGCGGAATAGGTGGCGTGCGGCATGTAACCCCTTGCGAGCTTGTGCTCGCCTTGCGCGCCCGCTTCAACCCGCTTTAGCCCGTGCGTAATCGCAAAATCGATGGCCTGGTAGTAGCAAAGCTCAAAATGCAGGAAGGGGTGATGCTCGATCGCGCCCCAGTTGCGGCCATAAAGCGTATCCGTGCCGATGAAATTTATGGCGCCGGCGATCCAGCGGCCGGCGCGGCGGGCCATCACCAGCAGAATGCGCTTGCGCATTTTCTCGCCGACGATCGAAAAGAACTCGCGTGTGAGGTAGGGGCGCCCCCATTTGCGCGATCCGGTCTCCATATAAAAAGCAAAGAATGCGTCCCAGATCGCTTCGGTGAGATCGTCGCCTGAGAGCCAACGGACTTCGATGCCGGCGCTCAGCGCTTCCTTGCGTTCACGCCGGATCGTCTTGCGTTTGCGCGACGCAAGCGCCGACAGAAAATCATCGAATGATTGGTAGTGCGCGTTTTCCCAATGAAACTGCTGATCCGTCCGGCGCAGGAAGCCTCGTTCTCCGAGCCTGAGCCATTCCGGCTCAGTCAGAAAAGTGACATGGGCGGACGACAATTCACTTGCGGTCGTTACTTCAACCAATGCTTCAGCAAGGGCATCGCGGACCGCACCGGCATGGGGGCCGGGCTGTACCAGAAAGCGTGGACCAGTGACCGGGGTAAACGGAACGGCGACCTGTAGTTTGGGGTAGTAGCCGCCACCGGCGCGCTCGAAGGCCTCCGCCCAGCCGTGATCGAACACATACTCGCCGCGCGAATGGCTCTTCACATAGCAGGGGGCCGCGCCCAGCAAATTGCCCTTCTGGCCCTCGACCAGAAGGTGCCGCGGCTGCCAGCCGGTCCTTCCGCCCACGGATCGAGACTCTTCCAGCGAAGACAGAAATTCGTGCGAAATGAATGGATTATCGACTTGTCCGTCTGTGGCTAATTGCGGGGAGTAGTTATCAACAGCTGTGGGTCCAACTTCAATGTTTGGTTTAGCGAGCATGCCGATCGAACGGGGCGCGCAGGCGTTCCAATCCGGGCCTGCGACCTCGGCGAGTGATTGTACGAGACGGATACGAAGTTCGAGGTCGGTCATCGGAACGCAGCAGTTCTGTTTCGATATGACGCCGGAATCCGGTGCGCCTTCACTCTTCTTTGCCGACGCCGGTTACGGCGACTGTCACAGACCACGATATCAAATCGCGTCGGCAGGCCGTCCCAATTGTACCCGGTCTCCGGATGACAGCCTGCTGGAATTCGATGGCAGCGATCGACGGTACACGCAATCTGGCCCTGATCGCGGCGCTGGTGCGGCGAAGCCGGCTTTTTGACGGCAGCAGATAACATCCTGTTCTCGCCAGACCACATAAAAGCGAGCGCGGCACCGAGGGACAGAACAGCAGCGCGATCCATGACTGCGCCTCCAGAAAATCGGTCTGTGCGCGCAACGGCCGGCAGCCTTTTCCGGTTCCAGTCCACTTCAGGGGCGCCACCCCTCGAAAATGATCTGGTCCGCCCAACGTGCGGCCGTCCGGCGATCGCCATCGGTGCGTACGGTCCATGTCAGGACCGGCAAGCCCAGAATGCGGGCAACGAACGGCACCAGGGCCGGCAGGTCACGGACACCATAGGCCAGGAATTGCGGCTTGCTCCGCAGGCTGTGCAAGAACCAGGTCATGCTGAATTTCGCCGATGCGGGCAGTCGAGACCATTCGGAATGCGCATAATGCCGTTCGGCGACAATGCCCCGTAAAAGCGACGGCGCTATGTGCCGCACGGTCTCTACGTAGTACGGATCAAACGACATTACCGCAATTGGCCCGGAATAAGCTTTGAGGACATCCGCTGCGCGTCTGACGATCCGGGTGTCGCCATCGAAACGGCTTTTGAGCTCCAGCAGCAGGGTCGTCCGCCCAGCGACAAGATCGCACAGTTCGCCGAGCGCAAGAATGTGGGCATCGCTCGACTTGAATCGCACGGACTTGATCTGAGCCGCGCTCATATCTGCGAGCCGTGCATTGCCCTCGGTGAGCCTGCCCAGCGCATCGTCGTGATACACCATTGCTTCGCCGTCGGCGCTGATCTGAAGGTCGGTCTCAATTCCGTAGCCGCAGGCGATCGCGGCAGCAAAAGCGTCCGCCGTATTCTCAATGATGCGGGACGCATCGTGAAGGCCACGATGGGCGACGGGACGTGCCGTAAGCCAATCGTGGTTTGCCATTGGCTCAGGCCACTTCGAACAGGCCCTCGACCTCGACGGCCGCGTCGGCGGGGAGGGCTGCGACGCCGACTGTGCTGCGCGCATGACGGCCTCTGTCACCGAAGACCTCGACCATGAGATCGGACGCGCCGTTCATCACCTTCGGCCCGTCCGCGAAGCCGGGTGCAGAATTGATGAATCCTCCCAGGCGGACGACGCGAACAACCTTGTCGAGATCGCCCAGTGCGACCTTCATCTGTGCCAGCAAATTGATAGCGCAGGCGCGGGCGGCCTTTTGCCCGTCCTCGACCGAAACGCCATCGCCGAGTCGGCCCTTTGCAACAAGCTGGCCGTCGCCCCCGAAACAAAGCTGGCCCGAGACCGTGAGCATATTGCCGCTGCGGACGAAAGGGACGTAATTGGCGATGGGGCTCGCTGGAGTTGGCAGATTAACCCCGAGTCCTGCGAGCTTATTTTCAATCGATCCGGCCATTACATCCTCCGCGGTATATTGTTCGAGTGCCCGATCCTTGGCCGATCGGGGAGGCTTGCGCAAGCATCCGGGCAAAGTTGCCGGAATCGGCCGTGGCCTCTATCTTGCCTACTTCTTGCATCCTTGTGCTCCTGCGCAGTGCCTGGGCGCCGGGGAGAGGTCAAACTCGATGGACATCGTTGTACGCAGCAAATTGGGTTTTTTAGCCGCTTTTGCTTTTGTCGCCGCGGCGTCGGCTACAGGCGCTTTGGCAGCTCCGCCGCAAGATCACGTGCTGCTTGCGCCGCACCGGGCGATCTACGATCTCAAGCTCGCGAAATCGCAGGGCAGCAGGGGCATTGAGGGTGTGCGCGGCCGTATTGTCTATGATTTTTCGGGAAGCGCTTGCGAGGGCTACGAGTTGCAGTTCCGCCAGGTTTCCGAACTCGACTCCGGTGAAGGCCATGCGGCATTGAGTGATCTGCGATCGACCACCTGGGAAGACGGAGAAGCGAAGAAATTCCGTTTCAATTCCGAAAATCTCTTCAATGAGCGCCGTACCGATGTCGTCAATGGCGAAGCCGATCGGAATGCAAAGGCGGTATCAGTCAGTCTGAGGAAGCCTTCGGAAAAACAGTTTACGGTCCCGACAACGGCCGTGTTCCCCACCGAACACATGCGGCGGATCATCGCCGCCGCGCGCGAGGGAAAATCGGTGCTCGAATTTCCCGTCTATGACGGGTCGGAGACGGGGGAAAAGCTTTACAATACGCTCACTGTCATCGGCCACGCGATCAAGCCCGGTGAGCAGGTGCCGGCCGATGCGGGAGGAAAGAGCCCGGTTCTTGCCAAGCTCACGCGCTGGCCTGTGACGATCAGCTACTTCGACAAAAAGGATCCGCAGGCGGAACAGACCGGCGAGCAGACCCCCGCCTATTCAATCGGTTTCGAACTATACGAGAACGGCGTTTCGCGAGCCTTGGTGCTCCAATATCCCGATTTCACGATCAGCGGCGAGATGACGTCGTTTGAACTGAAAAGCGCTAAACCCTGTCCGTGACGGGGCGTTAATCGTCGTCGAGCGTCAATCCCTTAACGACCGCGTCGCGGCCGAACTTTGAGCGCAACTGATCCATCGCATGTTCGGCCTCTGCGGCGCGCCGGTCGATCAGATCGGCGAGATCGTCACCTTTGGCATCCTCAAGATTGCTGACGCCAATTCCGATCAGCCGGTACCGCGTTGTCCCGACTTCGTGCGCGAGCAGGTCGCGGCCGGCGGCAAAGATCCGGGAGGCAAGCTGCGTCGGCGCGCCCAGCGCGCGCGCTCTGGTCCGGATCCTGAAATCCGCGCTCTTGAGCTTGAGAGTGACGGTCGAGCCGGCAAGCGCATTCGCCTTCAGACGCGCCGAGACGCGCTCCGTCAAGTCCCACAAATTCTGTTCGAGCGGGCGAAACTCGCCAATGTCGCGCTCAAATGTCGTTTCCGCGGAGATGCTCTTTGTATCTCGCTCGGGGTCGACGGCGCGCGAGTCGATCCCGCGCGCAAGCCGCCACAGCCGGGCGCCCTCGTCCCCATAACGCCGAACAAGGTCGTGCTGATCGGCCCGTTGCAGGTCGCCGATCAGGCGGAAACCATCCGCGGACAGCTTCGCTGCACTCACGGCGCCGACGCCATAGATGAAGCCGACCGGTTTGTTTTCGAGAAACGCGGCGGCTTCCGACGGAGCGATGACGGCAAAGCCACGCGGTTTGTCGAGATCGGAGGCGATCTTCGCTAGAAATTTATTGGCCGACAGTCCGATCGATACCGTGATGCCGAGGTTGCGCTCGACCTGAAGCGCAAACCCGGCCAGAACCTTCGCGGCGCTCCTGCCGTGCAGGCGTTGCGTGCCGGTCAAATCAAGGAATGCTTCGTCGATCGACAGAGGCTCGACAAGCGGCGTAAGAGCGAACATTGCCTTGCGGACCTCGCGGCCGACCTGAACATATTTAGCCATGTTCGGCTTTATGATGATCGCGCCGGGGCATCGTTCTCTGGCTTCGAACATCGGCATTGCTGAACGGATGCCGTAGGTGCGCGCCACGTAGCATGCGGCGGCAACGACACCTCTTTTGCCGCCGCCGACAATCACCGGCTTGTCAATAAGGGAAGGATCGTCGCGCTTTTCGATGGTCGCGTAAAAGGCATCGCAATCAACATGCGCGATTGCGAGCGCGTTGATCTCGTTGTGACACGCCAGACGCGGCGAATTGCATGCTGTGCATCGCCTTGCTGTTTCCGGCGCATCATGAAGACAGTCACGGCAGAAGCTCATGGCACGTCGCGTTCCCAGCGGGCGCCCGACAGCGCCGCGCGCCCCTTGTCCACCGCCGCAGGGTCAATCCCGGCTGCGCCGGCAAAGGCCGTCACCAGACGCTCATCCGACGCTATGTAATCCAGTACACCCCCGAGGAAGCCGGGCTCACGCGCGGCGGAACGAATCTCGGTCGGTCCAATTCCGGTGACGGCAAGAAAGCGGCCCAGGCGCTCGGCATCCTCGGCGATGAAGGTAAGGGCCTGAATCGCAAGCGCTTCCGCGTCCGGTCGCTGGAATTTAGGGCCTTGCTTCATAAGGTAAATTTGCCTTTCTGTAACATATCCACACTACGGTGCCGATCATGCCTGAGTGTGGGGCGCCGCGCATATGCTGCCGGCCGCCTTGGGGACAACAGCGAACGCGGGGATAAAGGGACGGGGACTTAGAATGCCAAAGACCGTCCTTATCGTGGAAGACAATGAGCTCAACATGAAGCTCTTCCACGACCTGCTCGAAGCGCATGGTTACCAAACGGTGGGCACCCGCAACGGCATCGAGGCACTCAAGCTCGCCCGCAAACATCGGCCGGACCTCATCCT
>DATEKG010000117.1:0-22397 GCA_035277565.1 Pseudolabrys sp. | reverse complement strand
GGTGTACTGCTCGCGGTCGAAGCGCACCCAGCTGCCCAACAGGAACACCGTCAGGCAGAGATAGGGATACCAGCCGAAGACCGCATAGTTGATCAGATCGCGCATGGGCTTTTCCTCGTCAGCGCGGATTGGATTTCGAATGATTGACCACGCCCGGGGCGGGACGCATGGCGCCGCGCACCCGGGCAATGAGACCGTCCTTGCAGCCGTCACCGGAGCCGGGACCAAAATTAACCGGCTCGTCTTCCCAGGCCGCGTCGAGCGCGGCGAGATCGGTGGCATCGGGGTCCGGCGCCTGCAGCAAGGCGGAGACTTCCTCATCCCTGGGACGTATCCCGGCCAGGGCGATCAGGGCGCGGAAGACCCCTTCATATGAGGACTGCCGCTTGCGCAGGCGCTCCGCGAGCGCCGCAAGGATATGCGCCGGCTGCCCGAGCATCTCGCAGGCGTCGCGCGCGGGCAGCATCGCCAGATATTCGAGAAACAGCGGCAGGAAGTCGGGCAGTTCCCCCGCCGCCATCAGCAGGCCTGCCTGTTCGTATTGCGTCTTGAGATCGATCATCGCCTGGCCGCGATCGCGGCTTTCGCCATGCACGTGCTCGAACAGATGAAGCGATAGCGACCGCGTACGATCAAACAGCAGGACATAACGTTCCTGCAGATCATAGAGATCGCGATTTTGCAGCTCGTCGACCAGCGGGCCCAGCTGTGCGCGGATACGTGCCGGAATCAGCGCCTCTGATTGAACCGTTTCACGGATCTCCGCCGCCGCCTGCTGCAGTTCGGCCGTCGGATAGGTGAGCAGCGCCGACAGCACCTTGAACGTCCTGTTCATCACACGACCTCCATCGGGGTTTTGGCGTGCTTTGGCGTGCCGAACAGGTTCGTCTCGCTCACGCCGCCGGAGCAGCCATTACCGAACGAGAAACCGCAGGAGCCGCGAAGGTCATAGGCATCCTCGTTGATCTCGCGATGCACCGTCGGGATGACGAAGCGATCCTCGTAATTCGCGATCGCCATCACATGGTACATATCCTCGATCGCAGGACCGGTGAGACCGACCCGCCTGGCGATGTTTTCGTCAATCACGCCATCAACGGTCTTCGCCCGCATATAGGCCCGCATTGCGAGCATGCGCTCCAGACCAAGGGCAATCGGCTCCTCCCTGCCTGCCGTGAGAAGATTGGCCAGGTACTTGAGTGGAATGCGCAGGCTGCGGACGTCCGGCATTTCCCGATCGTGCCCGATCTTGCCCGCCTGGGCCGCCGACTTGATCGGCGACAATGGCGGCACATACCAGACCATCGGCAGGGTTCGATACTCGGGATGCAGCGGAAACGCCACCTTCCACTCCATCGCCATCTTGTAGACGGGCGAACGGCGCGCCGCTTCCATCCAGTTATCCGCGATTCCGTCGGCACTCGCCTGCGCGATCACCGCCGGATCGTTCGGATTGAGGAAAATGCCGAGCTGGGACTGGTAAAGATCCTGCTCGTCCGGAACGCTGGCCGCCTCTTCGATGCGGTCGGCATCGTAGAGGACAACTCCCAGATACCGGATTCGGCCGACACAGGTTTCTGAACAGACCGTAGGCTGGCCGGCCTCGATGCGAGGGTAACAGAAGATGCACTTTTCGGATTTTCCGCTCGACCAGTTGTAATAGATCTTCTTGTAGGGGCAGCCCGACACGCACATACGCCAGCCGCGGCATTTGTCCTGATCGATAAGCACGATGCCGTCTTCCTCGCGCTTGTAGATCGCGCCGGACGGACAGGCCGCAACGCAGGCCGGATTAAGGCAGTGCTCGCACAGCCTCGGCAGATACATCATGAAGGTGTTTTCGAACTGGCCGTAAATCTCCTTCTGCACACCTTCAAAATTGTAGTCTTTCGAGCGCTTGGCGAACTCGGTGCCGAGAATTTCCTCCCAGTTCGGTCCCCACTCAATCTTCTCCATCCGCTCGCCGGTGATCAGCGAGCGCGGGCGTGCCGTCGGCGATGCGTTGAGTTCAGGAGCCGTCTGCAGGTGCTCGTAGTCGAAGGTGAAGGGCTCGTAATAGTCGTCGATCTCCGGCAGGTCCGGATTGGCGAAAATATTCGCCAGCACGCGCCATTTCGAGCCGATGCGCGGCTCGATCTTGCCGTTCTTCTTGCGGCGCCAGCCACCGTTCCAGCGGTCCTGGTTCTCCCAGTCCTTCGGGTAACCGATGCCGGGCTTGGTCTCCACATTGTTGAACCAGGCATATTCCATGCCTTCGCGATTGGTCCAGACATTCTTGCAGGTGACCGAGCAGGTGTGACACCCGATGCACTTGTCGAGGTTGAGCACCATCGCGATCTGCGCGCGGATCTTCATTCTGCAGCCTCCATTTTCGGAGCGACGCCAAGCGGTTCGGGCTGGTCGGCTGCCGGCTTGTCGAGCCAGTCGACCTTCGACATTTTGCGCACGATCACGAATTCATCGCGGTTGGTGCCGACCGTTCCATAGTAGTTGAAGCCGTAGGCCAGCTGTGCATAGCCGCCGATCATGTGGGTCGGCTTCACGACGATGCGGGTGACCGAATTGTGAATGCCACCGCGCTGCCCGGTGATTTCGGAGCCCGGCACGTTTACGATCTTTTCCTGCGCGTGATACATCAGGCACATGCCCTCCTTCACACGCTGAGAGACGACCGCGCGCGCGACCAGAGCGCCATTCCGGTTGTAGGCCTCGATCCAGTCATTGTCGGCGATGCCGACCTTCTGTGCATCGACCTCACTGATCCACACGATCGGCCCGCCGCGCGACAGCGTGAGCATCAGCAGGTTGTCCGTGTAGGTCGAGTGGATGCCCCACTTCTGATGCGGCGTGATGAAATTAAGCACCACCTGCTTTTCGCCGTTTGGCTTTGAATCGATCACCGGCTTCACCGCCTTGAGATCGACCGGCGGCCGGTACACGCACAGCGCCTCGCCGAAGGCGCGCATCCACAGATGATCCTGATAGAGCTGCTGCCGGCCCGAAAGCGTACGCCAGGGGATCAGCTCGTGCACATTCGTGTAGCCCGCGTTGTAGCAGACCTTCTCTGACTCCAGGCCGGACCAGGTCGGCGCCGAAATGATCTTGCGCGGCTGGGCGACAATATCGCGGAAGCGGATTTTCTCGTCTTCTTTCGGGATTGCGAGATGCTTGTGGTCGAGCCCGGTGGTTTTCGACAGCGCTTCCCAGGCCTTCACGGCGACCTCGCCGTTGGTTTCAGGCGCAAGCGAAAGGATGACCTCGGTGGCGTCAATATCGGTATCGATGCGGGCAAGTCCCCTGGTCGCGCCTTCCTCCGTCACTTCGCCGTTGAGGCGCTTGAGAAGTTCGACCTCATCCTCCGTGTTCCAGGCTATGCCCTTCACGCCATTGCCGATTTTCTGCATCAATGGCCCAACCGCCGTATACCGCTTGTAGATATTGGGGTAGTCGCGTTCGACCACAGTGACGGCGGGCATTGTCTTGCCCGGGATCGGCTCGATCTCTCCCTTCTTCCACTCCTTGACGTCGATCGCCTGCGCCAGCTCGCCTGCAGAGTCATGCTGGATCGCCGCAAAAACGACGTCCTTTTCGACACCAAGCACCTCCGGGGCGACCCGCGAGAAGGCTTTGGCAATGGCCTTGTAGATTTCCCAGTCGCTCTTGCACTCCCAGACAGGATCGACCGCCGACGTCAGCGGATGGATGAAGGGGTGCATGTCGGACGTGTTGAGGTCGTTCTTCTCGTACCAGGTGGCCGTCGGCAGAACGATGTCGGAATAAACGCATGTCGTGGACATGCGGAAATCGAGCGTGACGAGAAGATCGAGCTTTCCCTTCGGAGCATCGTCGTGCCACGCGACTTCCTTCGGCCGCTTTTTCCCGGTCTCGCCGAGATCCTTGCCCTGCACGCCATGCGTCGTGCCGAGCAGATGCTTGAGGAAATATTCATGCCCCTTGCCCGACGATCCGAGCAGGTTGGAGCGCCATACGAACATGTTGCGCGGCCAGTTATCCGGGTGGTCCGGGTCCTCACAGGCCATCTGCAGGTCGCCCGACTTGAGCGCCTTGGCCACATAGTCGTTGGCCTCAAGGCCCGCCGCCTGCGCCCTTTTCGAAATATCAAGCGGGTTTTGCCGCAGTTGCGGTGCCGAGGGCAGCCAGCCCATGCGCTGGGCGCGGACGTTGTAGTCGATGAGCGCACCGTCCCACGGGCCCGCGGGCGCCGTCGGAGACACAATCTCTTCGACGCCGATGGTTTCGTAGCGCCACTGGTCGGTATGCGCGTAGAAGAACGACGTGGAATTCTGTTGCCGCGGCGGGCGACCCCAGTCGAGTGCGAAGGCTAGCGGCAGCCAGCCTGACTGCGGACGCAGCTTTTCCTGGCCCACATAGTGTGACCAGCCGCCGCCTGACTGACCGACGCAACCGCACATCACCAGCATATTGATGACGCCGCGGTAATTCATGTCGCAGTGGTACCAGTGGTTCATCGCGGCCCCGATGATCACCATCGAACGGCCTTTGGTCTTTTCGGCATTGAGCGCAAATTCGCGCGCGACCGTGACGATCTGGTCGCGTGGCACGCCCGTAATCTGCTCGGCCCAGGCCGGCGTATAGGGAACGTTCTGGTCATATGATTTGGCAACGTGTTCGCCGCCAAACCCGCGGTCGAGACCATAGTTAGCGACAAACAGGTCGAAGACCGAGGCGACCAGCGCCTCGCCGTCCTTCAACTGAACGCGCTTCGCCGGCACCTTGCGGACAAGCACGCCCGGATGCGACGTCCCGGCGAAATGATCGTGCTCACGATTGCCGAAATAGGGGAAGCCGACATCGGCAAGTTCATCGCGGTCGTTTGCGAATGTAAGCTGGAGATTCGTCGCTTCACCGTCCGACTGTTTTTCCTCGAGATTCCACTTTCCCTTCTCGCCCCAGCGAAAGCCGACGGATCCGCGCGGGACCACAATGCTTTCCGACGCCTCGTCGTAGGCGACTGTTTTCCATTCGGGATTGTTGCTTTCACCGAGATTGCCGACGAAGTCCGAGGCGCGCAGCAGCCGGTCCGGAACAAAATTCGCACCCTGCTTGACCAGCCGGACCAGCATCGGCATGTCGGTATATTGCCGGACATAATCCTCGAAATAGTCCGCCTGCCTGTCGAGATAGAACTCGCGCAGGATGACGTGGCCCATCGCCATGGCAAGCGCGGCATCGGTGCCCTGCTTCACTGATATCCACAGATCGGAGAATTTCGATGCTTCCGAATAGTCGGGCGAAATCACGACGCTCTTGGCGCCGCGGTAACGGGCTTCGGTGTAAAAGTGCGCGTCAGGCGTCCGCGTCTGCGGGACGTTCGAACCCCACAGGATCAGGAAACTCGAATTGTACCAGTCGGCGCTTTCCGGCACGTCGGTTTGCTCGCCCCATGTCTGCGGCGATGACGGCGGCAGATCGCAGTACCAATCGTAGAACGACAGACTGACGCCACCGAGCAGCGAAAGATAGCGGGAGCCGGCTGCGTAAGAGACCATCGACATTGCCGGGATCGGCGAGAAGCCGACGATCCGGTCGGGCCCGTGCTTCCTGATCGTATAGGCATTGGCCGCGCCAATGATCTCCGTCACCTCGTCCCAGGTCGCGCGCACGAATCCGCCAAGGCCGCGCCTGGTGACATAAGCCGCACGCTTTTCCGGAGATTCGACGATCGACGCCCATGCCGCGACAGGCGTGCGCAAAGCCCTTGCCTCGCGCCAGAGTTTGAGCAGGCGCGACCGCACCAGCGGATATTTCACGCGATTGCCGGAATACAGGTACCAGGAATAGCTTGCGCCGCGTGAGCAGCCGCGCGGCTCATGATTGGGAAGCTCCGGCCGCGTCCGCGGATAGTCGGTCTGCTGGGTTTCCCAGGTGACGATGCCGCCCTTGACGTAGATTTTCCATGAGCACGAGCCGGTGCAGTTCGCACCATGCGTTGAGCGCACGATCTTGTCGTGCTGCCAGCGCTTTCGGTAGCCTTCCTCCCAACGCCGGTCCTCGCGTGTGATGATGCCGTGTCCGTCTGAAAAACTTCCGGTGGTTCGCCGGAAGAAGTTCAGGCGATCAAGAAAATAACTCATAATCTTCCCTCATTCAGCTGGAACGGCTGCCGATTTGATCGTCCGTGACGCGATCCCGTGTTCGATGTCGTAAAGCACGCTGCCGCGACGCGTGTAATAGAACCAGGTCACAAGCACACAACTGACGTAGAAGACCATGAAGCCCCAAAGTGCGGCTTCCGGTCCGCCCGTCAATGCGATGGAAGAGCCGTAAGCTTTCGGAATAAAAAAGGCTCCGAAGGCAGCGATCGCCGACACAAAGCCGGTGATAGCGGCCGATTCCTTTTCGGCTTGCCGGACTTGTACGTCTTTCTCCGCCTTCGGCATCAGACGGCCAATTTCCTTGCGCATGATGTTTGGAATCATCTGGAAAGTTGAGGCATTGCCGATACCCGTTGCAAAGAACAGGAGCAAGAACATTGCAAAGAAGCCCCAGAACGCATTCGGCTGGTCCTTGATTGCAAGGAAATACAAGACGCCTGCAACGCCTATCATCATCACCACGAAGACCCAAAAGGTCACGCGTGCGCCGCCCCATCGATCCGATACCCAGCCCGTCGCCGAGCGAGACAAGGCACCGACCAGCGGGCCGAGGAAGACAAGCGGGAGCACGTCCACCGCGGGGAACTCGGTCTTGGCCAACAGCGGGAAGCCTGCAGAATATCCGATGAACGAACCGAATGTGCCGGTGTAAAGCCAGCACATCAGCCAGTTATGCTTGCGCTGGAAGATCACTGCCTGCTCCGAGAACGAAGCCTTTGCTGACGCGATGTCGTTCATTCCAAACCAGGCAGCAAAAGCGCTCGCCGCGATGAAGGGCACCCAAATAAATCCGGCGTTTTGCAGCCACAGCGGCACCTGCCCGCCGGGCCCCTTCACCATTGCGGGATCGCCGCCAAACCAGCCGAACACGCCGGCTGTGATCACGATCGGCACCACGAATTGCACGACGCTGACGCCCAGATTTCCGAGACCGGCATTGAGCGCGAGCGCGTTGCCTTTTTCCTCACGCGGGAAGAAAAACGAAATGTTCGCCATCGACGAAGCGAAATTTCCGCCGCCGAGGCCGCAAAGCAATGCCAGCGCAAGGAACACGAAGTACGGTGTCGACGGATTCTGCACCGCATAGCCGATGCCGACGGCGGGAATCATGAGCGACCAGGTCGCCAATGTCGTCCACAGGCGGCCGCCGAAGATCGGCACCATGAACGAGTAGAAGATGCGCAAAACGGCCCCGGATATGCCGGGCAATGCCGCAAGCCAGAACAGTTCATCGGTCGTGAACCGGAAACCGACCGCGGGTAATTTGGCAACGACAACGGACCAGACCTGCCACACTGCAAACGACAGCAACAGGGCCGGGATGGACACCCAAAGATTTCGTCGCGCGATCGCCCTGCCCGTCGACTCCCAGAACTTCCTGTCTTCGGGGCGCCAATCGGTCAGCACGACGCCCGACAGAGCGCCGACATGCGCCGGGCGGTGGATCTCCTGAAACTCCGGAAGTTGCGGGAGTTTCGACAGCGCAGTTGCGGTGACGCCCTGCTCCATTTGCCGGATCGACAGATGCATCCATATGAGCGCGACGGTCACCAGCAGGAACAGCAGCATGAAGCAACTGGTCCACAAGCCGGTAAGGTCGTTCAGTGCGCCGAACGCGATCGGCAATACGAAGCCGCCAAGTCCGCCGATCATCCCGACCAGTCCGCCGACCACGCCGACATTCTTCGGATAGTAGACGGGAATGTGTTTGTAGACGGCCGCTTTACCGAGGGCCATGAAGAAGCCGAGCACGAAGACGATGACGGTGAACGGCACCACCCCCATCTCCAGGTGGAATGAGCGTGGCCCGGCTATCGTGCGGACGATGTAATCGGTTGGCGGATAGGACAACACAAAGGTGCAGGCCACCGCGACAAGGAATGTCCAATACATGACACGGCGGGCGCCGTAACGATCGGACAGATGTCCCCCGTAGGCACGGAAAACGCTCGCCGGAAATGAGAAGGCGGCGGCAATCATACCAGCGACTTTTATGTCTATGCCGTAGACATTGATCAGGTATTGCGGCAACCACAGCGACAGCGCGACGAAAGCGCCAAAGACGAAGAAATAGTAGAGCGCAAAACGCCACACCTGAACGTTCCTGAGTGCCTCCAACTCCAGCCAGGCGCTGCGCGGCTTTTCACCCCGCGCCCGGCGCGCGACAAGGACGGGATCGTCGTAGGTAAACAGCCAGAACAGGATGCCCATGATGGCGATCCCGGCGGCCCATACTTCCGCGACGGTTTGCCACCCGTAGGCGACCATGACGAACGGCGCGAGGAATTTCGTGACCGCAGCGCCGACATTGCCGGCGCCGAAAATTCCGAGGGCGGTTCCCTGCCGCTCGGTCGGATACCATCGCGATACATAGGCAACACCCACTGCGAACGAGCCGCCGGCAATGCCGACAAACAGCGCAGCGATGAGGAACTGCGGATAAGTGACCGCCCAGGTCAGGGCGAAAGTGGCGACGGCCGCCGCCAGCATCACCGCGGTGTAGACGATGCGGCCGCCATACTGGTCGGTCCAGACGCCAAGCGCGATTCGAATCAGCGAGCCGCTGAGTATCGGCGTGCCGATAAGAAGGCCGAATTCGGTTTCATTGAGATCCAGATTCTTTTTGATCTGGATGCCGATGATGGCGAAGATCGTCCAGACCGCGAAACACACCGTAAATGCAATGGTCGACATCCAAAGCGCGCGGCTTTGACCCGCGGCGCCCGCAATGGGCTTGGCTGGCATCATCGTCACCCGTTCTTGGCGGCCGGCTGGCCGTTAGGGCCGTTATCCAAGCCCGGGCACGTCGCGATTACTTTGAGATTGATCAAAAAATGAAGACTATTCCGATTTTCTCGGATGTTTCGAGGCCGGGACCCTCCGGAAGGCCCCTATAAGCGCGATTGAATGAGCGACACGACGCTCCGTTCAGACGGGTCTCCTCTTCGATTCGCCGTGGTCGGATGTCATACCGGGAGGGCCCCAGAGGACCCCACGCCGGCTCGTGCAATCTGCCGCAGCGCCATGACGTCGCGGTGCCAACTTCGGCCCGTCTGCCTGTCGGGGTCTTCCGTCGCGTCGAACGCGTCAAAAACGGCAAATATTCACGTTTACGTGGCGGCGGCTGCACGCGACAGGCTCGCCTTCGGTGTCTCGACACCGATTTCATGCCTGCCATGCGCAACCATCGGGCACCTCACGTGATTTTTAACATACAAATTATGGGCCGGGTGTTTCATAGCGGATAAAATAACCTGTCTCGCGATGAGCTCTAAGTGCCCGGAGCTTGAGGCCATGATCAGAAGCAAAGATGTCGGCGCGGCCCTGCGACGCGATGTAATTTTCGTCTGGCACGCGGTGATCGCCGTGGTGTTTATCGGCTTCGCGAGCCTCGCGGTGGCAGCGGCGCTGCTCGACGTGCTTTCGTTCCGTCATTAGACAGCGCGCGCCGGATACGGGTGAAGCCGGCCGTTGAAATCTTCGACCAGAATCTGTCCTTGGCGCTCACCTGCGCCGGCAACGTAACTTGGACCGACCGGCGATTTGCCGTGACCGCCGGGGATATCCAGCACATAAGTCGGCTGGCATAGCCCCGAGAGGCGGCCGCGCAGGCCGCGCGTCAATTGCTGCCCTGATTTCAGGTCGGTGCGCAGATGCCCCGTGCCGGGTGCGAGATCGCCGTGATGCAGATAGTACGGTTTGATCCGGCACTCGACCAGGGCGCGCATCAGTGCCGCCATGACCTCATGCGTATCGTTGATTCCCGCCAGCAACACCGTTTGCGACAGCAACGGAAATCCGGCATCGGCCATACGCGCGCAGGCAAAACGCGCATCAGCAGACAACTCGCGCGGATGGTTGATGTGAATTGCGACATAGGTCGGCTTGTGCCTGAGCTTCATCGCACGAACCAGCGTCGGCGTGATGCGTCGCGGGTGTGCAACCGGCACCCGTGTATGGATACGCACGACGCGAACATGGTCGATCGAGTCGAGGGCCTGCATCACAGTCCGCAACCGCCGGCTCGAAAGCACTAGCGGGTCGCCGCCGGTGAGGATCACTTCCCAGATTTCCTGGTGTGAGCGGATATAATCCAGCGCCATGTCAAGCGCCGGCGCGCTCAGCGGCTTTGCCTTGCCGGGCCCGACCATTTCACGCCGGAAGCAGAAGCGGCAGTAGACCGCACAGACCGACGCGACCTTGAGCAATACGCGGTCGGGGTAGCGATGCACGACGCCTTCAACGGGGCTATGGGCGGCGTCGCCGATCGGATCGTTCAGTTCGTCCGCTCCAACGCTGAGCTCCGCGGCCTGCGGGACGAACTGGCGGGCGATCGGATCCATTGGGTCGGTCGGATCGATCAGGCCCGCCATGCCTTCCGCCAACCCAACCGCATAGCGGGATGCGACGGCCTCAAGTTCGGCACGTCGCTCAGGCGGAACGAGGCCTCGTTCGATGAACTGTTCGGGGGTGCGCAGCATCGTCATCACGAAATCTCCATAACGTTCATTAACATTCATTCCGGCTGGATGACCGGGCTCCACAGCACCTGCTCGATGCGTTCGGCGCCTGTGACCAGCATGACCAGCCTGTCAAGTCCTAGAGCGATCCCGCTCGATGGCGGCATATGCGCGAGAGCGGCAAGAAGGTCTTCGTCTATGGGGTAGCGTTCTCCGTAGATACGTTCCTTTTCGTCCATCGCAGCCGCGAATCGAATCTGCTGTTCGGCAATGTCGGTCAACTCGCCAAAGGCATTGGCAAGTTCAACGCCGCAAGCATAAAGCTCGAAACGCTCCGCCACCTTGTCGCTGCCCGGCTTCGCGCGCGCCAGGGCAGCCAGCGGCAAGGGATATTCGGTCAATATCGTCGCGCGGCCCATGCCGAGATGCGGATCGATGCGCTCGACGAGAATACGGCTGAAAATGTCACCCCATGTATCGTCTTCGGCCATGGTCACGCCGGCCTTCCTGGCTTCGGCGGCCAGCGCGTGTCGATCGCCCTGCCCAGCATTGATGGTCCCCAACAGGTCGACCTGCGCATGACGCAGAAACGCTTCAGAAACCGTCAACCGTTCCGGCGATACGAATGGATCGGCCGTCTTGCCGCGAAAGCGCAGCAGATTTGTCCCTGCCGCCAGCGCAGCCGCGCTCAGCAGCCCGGCGCAATCGTCCATCAGTGTCTCGTAGGACGCGCCGGCCCGGTACCACTCGAGCATGGTGAACTCCGGATGGTGGAGGGCGCCGCGTTCACGGTTTCGGAAAACGCGGGCGAATTCGACGATGCGCGCCTCCCCCGTCGCCAGAAGCTTCTTGCAGGCAAATTCCGGAGAGGTCCGCAGATGGAGCGGATGGCGCGCTCCGTCCGGCCCGATCAAATCCGTCGCGAACGCGTGCAGATGCGTTTCATTGCCGGGCGATACCTGCAGTGCCGATGTCTCGACCTCGATGAAATCACGGGCGGCGAACCACGCGCGCAGCGCGCCCACAATGCGGTTGCGGAGAATGAGATAGGGCCTGCGGGCGGCGTGCGCCCTGGCGCTCCAGTAGGTCGGGTTTGTCGGCACATTTACCTCGATCACACCACCAGCGGGAAATGCTGGCATCGGTCGAGAAGATCGCTATGGTGCGCTCCGAAACCAGGCCCATGGGCCCTCAATCCAAGGATGCTTCGCGTGAAAGTCATCGCCAGCCAGCTCCGCAAGGGCAATATTGTCGACATCGACGGCAAGCTCTACGTCGTTCTCACCGCCGAAAACTTCCATCCCGGTAAGGGAACCCCCACCACGCAGGTCGATATGCGCCGGATTTCGGACGGCGTGAAGACCTCACAACGCTACAAGACAACCGACCAGGTGGAGCGCGCCCATGTCGAAGACCATGAATTTTCATATCTCTATCAGGACAGCGACGGCTTCCATTTCATGAATCAGGAGACCTTCGACCAGATCCAGGTGCCTGCAGACATCATCGGGGACCAATCGGTCTATCTGCAGGAGGGTATGGTCGTTAATTTGAGCGTTCACGAGAGCGTGCCGGTTGCGATCGAACTGCCGCAAAAAGTCACGCTTGAAATCGTCGATACCGAACCGGTCGTGAAGGGACAGACCGCCTCCGGCTCGTTCAAGCCGGCCAAATTGTCAAACGGCGTGCGAACGATGGTGCCGACCCACATCACAGTCGGCACGCGTGTTGTCGTTAGCACCGCCGACGGCGCCTATGTCGAGCGTGCGAAAGACTAGACACGAACGCTTGCTCGCACCTCTTTGGGAAATAGGTCGTCCGACCTCAGCCTTTTGGAGGCAACGCCCTGGTCGTGCGCGAACCGGCAAAACGCATCGAGTGTTTTCCGGTTGCTTTCCAGTCCGTACGGAAAAGGATCATTGCCGAAGCCTTTGCTCCAGTCGTCTGCAATCGCGGCCGCCCACGGCACCGGAATGCGTGACGCAGTCAAATCACGGATACGCTCCAGGCTGCGGCGTCTGGCGTCGTCAAAGGCCTTGAACAGGTTCATCGCGGCCCATGGATACCGCTCGAAGACGGCGCGCCGCATCGCGATCACGTGCATGATCGGATAAATCCCGGTGGCTGTGTAATAGCGCATTTCTTCAGCACGGTAGTCCGGGAACAGCCGTATGATTTTTCCGGCGCCTTTCTCGAAGGCATCCGGCACGCGCGCGGAGATCGCGGCATCGATCTCGCCCGACAGCAGCATCGCCGAAACGCTCGTGTCGCGCCGCTGCTCGTAGCGAATCCCGGCGGGCAATACGAACTCTACCTTTTCCTCCCGTCCAGCCTCGTTCATACCGGCCTGCACCCATTGAATCTTGCGCAAGTCGACTCCGGCCGTCTCGGCAAGAAAGCCGCGTGCATAAATTCCGGCAGTCTGCGCCCATTCGGGAATGCCGACGCGCTTGCCCTCGAGATCCTTCGGCGTCGCAATGCCGCGGTCGGCGCGCACGTAGAAGGCCGAATGACGGAAAACCCGCGACGGAAAAACCGGAATCCCGACAAACGGCGAATTGCCTTGCGAGGCATATCCGATGAACTTTCCGAATGACATTTCGGAAACGTCCCACTCGCGGTTCTTAATAAACCTGTAGAAAACCTCTTCGACATTGAGCACAAAGGCCGTCAGCGTGATCCCTTCGGGGCGCACGACACCGTTCACCAGATCGCGCACATGATCGTAGTCGGTCGTCGCGAGCGTCAGGTGAAGCCGCGCCGTTCCGCCACTTTCGATAATTTCGGGTTCTCGATCGGCGCTCGATCCCGGCGTGAGATTTGCTTCGCGTACAGTCATTATTCCTGGATCTCCCGGTAGTGTGCGGCCCGCATTTGATGCGGCGCACCCTACACTAGGTCACGACCCTTGTATGCCTCGGTTCGATGCCTTTAACTCACGCCGGTTGTAATTGACCCTTTAGCGGACGATGCGGAACGAGGGGAGCCTGCTTGAAACGGTCCTTTCTTGTTGGCGTGGCGCTGCTCATTGCGGGTTGCGCGTCGGCTGAGGAAATGAAGAGCCCTCGAATTTCGGTCGCCCATGTCGATTGGCAGGCGGCGGCCGCCAGTCTTGCCGATAGCTCCGCAGGTTCCCCGGCCGAAACATTTGTCAATCTCAATGCGGCAGCGGGCATCAGCTTTCCGGGCATCGGCGACAGCTCCGTTCCCGTTCTGCTGCCTTATGATGTCCAAGGCTTTATCAAGTACCGAACGGAGCACCCCGAGTCGCCACCGGACCAAGCCGTCGAAACTGCCGACAATTTCATGCGTGCGGGCTTTCAGGCGACGCGCTTTTTCGTGACCGGCCCCGCCGGATACGACGCCGCCTTCGCACTCAATCTCACGGATATCCCCGAACTTTCAGATATCCATTACACAGACCCGGTCTACGTGCTCTTTTCCGGGCTGCGAATGATTTATGAGCTTGACGGCCCGCCATTGCCCGAGGGTGAACCGGTCAAGCCACTCGAGTCCGACTACCCCGGCATCCGCCGCTATTTGCACGAGTCATATATCCGTTACAGCTTCCAGCGCTATGGCGTGACCTATGTAGGCGCCATCTATTGTCGGGACGCGCGGCCGCGAGGCCGCATTCTGACTTGCAAGCAAGCCGACCGCGTCATGGATCGCTTTCTGCGCGCACTCAAACTTACCGGCGGAACACCGTCGCCGGCGAAGGACTCGGCGGACGCACTCGATCTCGAAAGGCCAAAGGATGTCTCCAAGGATTTCACTTATTTCAGCCCCGGATTCCTCATTCCGAATACTGGTCTGAAAAGGGACATTGGCGGCCGGGACGACTACACGGTTTATGCCCGCCTGCGCTTTCCACTAAAAGAGGCGCCAGCCTTCGCTAATTCGCAATCATTCAACAACTGGGGCGATTGTGATTTTACCGGCCGCTCGGTGCGCAGGCCGCGCACAAAGGATCAAGCCTATTCGTGCAATGTGAACGGCCGGCCCCTCGTCTTTGATGAGGCCGCACCCGCCAACTATTCATATCCTTGGCGGGACAATTTCTGCGAACACCGGCATTTCTTTGTCGGGCAATGTCCCGGCGGCGAAGGTCACCAGGGGCAGGATATCCGGCCAAGCTCCTGCACTATCTTAAACGACGGCGCCGACCGCTGTCAGCCCTACGAGCATGAGGTCGTCGCAGCGCATGATGGATTCATCCTGCGCGCTCGAAAGCAGGAAGCGGTCTACCTGTTCATCAATACACCGGGCACGCATGTGCGCGTTCGGTACATGCACATGAATCCGAACCAGCTCGACGCCGACGGCATTCTCAGCGGCAAGCACGTGCGTGCGGGCGACCCGATTGGCAGAGTCGGCAACTACAACAATGCGGAACGCGGGACCACGTATCATCTGCATTTCGATATGCAGGTGCCGACGAAGGTCGGCTGGGTCTTTGTGAACCCGTACATGACGCTGGTTTCTGCCTATGAGCGGCTGATCGGCGCGCGCGGAACCGAAATCAAGGATGGAGATCCAGTTCCGCAAACGGTCGGCGTTCCTCCGGTCATCCTGCATCCATCGGATACGCCCGCGAGCACAACGGCACCGGCCGCGCATGTCGAGGACTCCGCGGCCACGCGTGTCAAGCCACATAAAGCCGCAGCGAAGGCACGCAAAGTTCCACGGCAAACACACCGGAAGCGGAAGCACGCGGGCAACTAGCCGCTTTGGGTCGGTTTATGGACACGACGTCCGCAGCTAAAATAGCCGTATGCAACGAATCCCTGCAGCGCTGAAGACTTTGAGCCGCCGCCGGTTTCTATCGGGCGTGATTGCCGGAGCCGCGTACCTGCTTGCAGGATCCGCTTCTGCGTCACAACCGGCGGCGTTTGTGCGCTGGGTTGCGGGGTTTCGTCCGCGCGCACTGGGTCGAGGCATTTCGGAACAGACATTTGATCGCGTCATGGGTTCTGTGACTCCGGACACGAGCGTCCTGGCCCAGTTCCAGTCGCAGCCCGAATTCACCGAATTGCTGTGGCAATACATCAACCGCCGCTGCTCGGACTGGCGTGTGATTACCGGCAAGGAACGCGCGAAGGAATATGCTCCCCTGCTTGCGCGTATCGAGAAGGACTACGGAGTCGATCGCTATATCATGCTCGGCTTGTGGGGAATGGAGTCGTCATTCGGCGAACTCGTCACCAACGCGAAATATATGCAGCCGGTCATCCCCGCGCTGGCCGCGCTCGCCTGGGCCGAGCCGCGGCGGCGCGCCTATTGGGAAAGCGAGCTGATCAATTCGCTCGCCATTGTCGACCGCGGCTGGGCAAAACCCTCCGAGATGGTCGGCTCCTGGGCCGGAGCGATGGGCCATACGCAGTGGATGCCCGAAGTCTGGCTGCATATGGGCGTTGATTATGACCATGACGGCCGTACCTCCCCATTCGGGCGCCCGGATGATTCATTTGCGGGGACCGCGCGCTTCCTTGTCGAACGCGGCCAGTACCGGCGCGGCGAAAGCTGGGGCTGCGAGGTCAATGCCGCAGGCCACGAGCGGCTGGCGAAAACCCGCGCCACGCGCAGCTACGCCAAATGGGCGGAACTGGGCATCCGTCGCGCCGACGGCACCCCCTTCAGTCGGCCCCATGACCAGGCGCGGCTCTGGATCCCCGTAGCCGGCGGCCCGGCATTCCTTACCGGACAGAATTTTCGCGCCGTCCACGCCTACAACCCGTCGACCAGCTACACACTGGCACTCTGCCACCTTGGCGATCTTGTTCGCGGGGATCCGCCATTCCATCAGCAGTTTCCCGGCGGTGAGCGCGCGCCGACGCTGGCCGAAGCCAAGGAGATTCAGCAGCGGCTCAACGACCACGGCTTCAAGACCGATGGCGTCGATGGACGTATCGGCAGCAGCACGGTCAAGGCGATCCTGTCGTATCAGAAAAAGGTCGGAATGGAGCCCGCCGACGGCTACGCCGGACTGAAACTGCTCGCCCGACTGCGTCAGGGACCGTAATCCTCAATTGGCCGATTACGACATGTTCGACGGCGACCATCACATCGGTCGCATGATGCGGCATCCGCAAGCGCCGAAGGAGCAGCCGTGGTTCTGGACCATCACCGCACGCACGCCGAATACGCCGCAGGATCGCGGTTATGCGGCGAGCCGTGAGCAGGCGATGGCGGATTTCAAAGCGAGTCGGGTGCAAAGCAAAAACCCCGGCGGGAACGAGCGATGAACCCGCCGGGGTCCGAACGGACACGCGCCACTTTCACGCTCCTTGGGCAAGCAGACGTGCGCGCGTCCGAGAGAAGTTCGCGCGCCCGACGGGAACGGCGAAGCACCCGTCGGGATCATATCCAAGTGCGCCCGGCAAACGCGAACAAGCATGGTGCCGGCACCATTGTCTCGAAGCGCCACCTCACAGGGGACATGGATGGTTGGCTCGAAGACTTTACAAGAATGATGCCGGATTGCGTCTCCCGCTTTGACTTAAATCACCGCAAATAAATACCGAGTGTCCGGCCCGCGCGTGGCGTTCAGAAGTTACACAATCAGGGTATTGTGTGATGCCGCGTTCCGCGTATTGACGTTGATCTAATCGATTTCCGCGCATCGCATCCCGCCGCTCCTCTTAGGTCCGCGGACGATGCTGATGACCACGCCGCACTTTGGGCATTGGTGCACGGTGCCGTCGTCCGTTTCGTCGGCCTGCATTGAGACTTGGCAGACGGGGCACGGCTTAGGTGGCTCACGATAGGAAGGCGGTGGCATGAACCACCGTGTAAGGCATGGATCGTTCTCATCACAATTAAGGGCATGTACTGAGCGGAGAAACCTCCACCAAGACCCCACCGCCTCATTGCCTGCGTTATCGCGGCGGCCCCTCTTTATATTTGGAATCCCTTTGACGCCGCCCTTCTTGTTTGTGAGCGCCATAAGGCCAATCCGGTGGCAATTCGCTATTTCGGTGGTCATCGCGAATTGCTAAGTAATTGAAACTTCAAGCCCGAAGGGGTGGCTGGGTGGGTTTTGCAACCGGGGCCGTAGTCCGGTTGGATGCCGCTCGTCCGCCCGCCGGGCGGCAGAGCGGGCCATCTGATCGTGTCGAACAAGCAAATTGATAACGTCAAATCACCCTCGCGCGCCGACCGCGATATTTCGGCGCTTGATCGCCCGGTTTCGGCTGGAGTAAACGCCGCCGGCTTCGGGAGCGATGTCGTCGCCGACGCGCTGCGCGCGACCGACATCCCGTATATCGCGCTCAATCCGGGTGCGAGCTACCGGGGGCTTCACGACAGCCTGGTGAACTATCTCGGCAATGAACGGCCGCAAATGCTCCTTTGTCTCCACGAAGAAAGCGCAGTGGCAATCGCCCACGGCTATGCCAAGGTGACCGGCAAGGCCATGGCGGCAGCGGTTCACTCCAATGTCGGTTTGATGCACGCGACCATGGCCATCTTCAACGCATGGTGCGATCGCATGCCGATGGTCATCCTCGGTGCGACCGGTCCTGTTGACGCGGTCAAGCGCCGGCCATGGATCGATTGGATTCATACGGCACGCGACCAGGGCGCGCTGGTCCGCGGATACACAAAATGGGACGACCAGCCGGCCTCGCCCGTAGCCGCGCGCGAAGCCGTCTTGCGTGCAAACTGGATTGCCAATACCGCTCCGCGCGGCCCGACTTACGTCAATCTCGATGCTGGCATGCAGGAGGAAAAGCTCGCGGAAGCGGTCGCCACGATCGACGTCGAGCGATTTATGCCGCAAGTGAAGGGCGCAGCCGACTCCGGCGCCGTGCAGGCGGCTGCGAGTCTGCTTGGAAGCGCCAGGCGTCCGGTCATGCTCGCGGGCCGCGCCTCGCGCAGTGTCGAGGCCTGGGATAAACGCGTCAGGCTCGCCGAGCGGCTCAATGCGCGAGTGGTCACCGATCTCAAAATCGCAGCTTCGTTTCCAACGTCTCACCATCTTCATGCGGGCGCCCCCGGCGGCACAGTGCTCGCGGCCGAAGCAGCCGAGGCCATCGGGGCGGCCGACGTCATCGTCAGTCTTGATTGGCTCGATCTCGCCGGATTGTTGAAAGCCGTCGGCAATGTCACAGGCAAGATCATTCAAGTGTCGGTCGATCACCGCCTGCATAACGGCTGGAGCATGGACTATCAGGGGCTGCCGCCGGTCGATCTTTTCGTCGACTGCGAACCCGACGTCGTCGTGCCGCAACTTCTCGCAGCGCTTGGGCCGGGCCCTGCCCGCGCCGCGCCAGCGCCCGCCAAGGAGTTTCCGAGGCCGGCCGGCGACAGGCTTACCGTCGACCACCTCGCCGCCGTCTTGCGCGAAGCGGTCGCCGGACGGCCGGCTTCGCTTACGCATGTCTCACTGTCGTGGAATGGCGCGAACTGGCATTTCGACCATCCGCTCGACTATCTTGGCTCGGACGGCGGCGGCGGAGTTGGTGGCGGCCCCGGCATTTCTGTCGGCGCGGCCCTCGCCTTGAAGGGCGGTGGCAGGCTTCCGATTGCCGTCTGCGGCGACGGCGATTTTCTGATGGGCGTCACTGCGCTTTGGACGGCGGCGCATTACCGCATTCCGCTCCTGGTCGTCATTGCCAATAATCGCTCTTTTTTCAACGACGAGCTGCACCAGGAACGCGTAGCCCGCATGCGTAACCGGCCGATTGAGAACCGGTGGATCGGCCAGCGCATTTCGCAGCCGGATATTGATCTTGCGGCGATGGCGCGAGCGCAGGGCGCGCAAGGTTTTGGACCGATCAACACGATCGACGAATTGAAAAGTGTTCTGCCGAAAGCAATCGCCGCTGTCGAGGTCGGCGCCGTGGCGGTGGTCGACGCACGCGTCGAGCCTGGCTATACGCCCGCGACCACGGCCGCGATGACGCGCAAAAGCGAGTGAGCCCGCGATGCCGGCCGATGACGCCATTCTCATTGCCGACAGCATTGCGGTCGAATTCCAAACGGCCGAAGGGCCGGTTATCGCGGTGGACGACGTATCGCTCAAGGTCAGGCCCGGCGAATTCCTGTCGATCATCGGACCATCGGGCTGCGGAAAGTCGACACTCTTTAATGTGATCGGCGGCCTTCTCAATCAGCACAAGGGCGTCGTAAGCGTCGCAGGTGAAACGATTTCCGGCCCTCACAAATCGATCGGCATGGTGTTCCAGGAGGAATCGACATTCCCGTGGCGCACGGTTGCCGACAATGTCGCGTTTCCACTTGAATTGACCGGCATGGCGAAATCCGGACGGGCCGAGCGGGCGCGCCATTTCATCAAGATGGTGGGGCTCGAAGGCTTCGAAAACCGCTATCCCGGCGAATTGTCGGGCGGGATGCGCCAGCGCGTGTCATTGGCCCGCACTTTGGCGTCGGAGCCCAAAATTCTGCTGATGGACGAGCCGTTCGCCGCCCTGGACGAGCAGACGCGGCTCCTTCTCGGCGACAAGGTGCTTCAGATTCAACAACAGTTGAATCAGACGACATTGCTGATCACCCATAACATCACCGAAGCCGTCCAGATGTCGGACCGCATTCTGGTGATGACCTACCGGCCGGGCAAGGTGAAACGCATTGTCGACATCAACCTCCCGCGCCCGCGCAATTCCGAGATCGTGGGCAGTGAAGCCTTCGGCCGTTATGTGGCGCAGATCTGGGGTGACCTCCGCGAAGAAGCAAGCCGCGGCCTGAAAGACGCAGAACATAGCGCACTTGAAGACGGTGTCGCCTCGTGACGATGGTGACTTCATCCAAGCGCTCGGCGCGGACGTCGTTTGCGGCACTCATTGCCGGCTGGGGTTCGGTCGTTGTTTTTCTTCTTGCCGTCGAAGCGATCATCCGGATCGGCTGGATCAGTCAGTACATCGTACCGCCACCCTCGGAAATTGCCGCAAGCTTCGGCCGCCTGGTGCTCGAAGAGCACATCATTCGCCGGTTCTTCTATACCGTCGGCGAATGTCTGGCGGCCGGTATCATGATTACGGTCGTCGGAGTGGCCGCCGGCGTGGTGATGTGCCGGTACAATCTCCTGAGACAGGCTTGCGAAACATGGGTCGCCGCCCTCGCCGCCGCGCCTTTTGTCCTGGCCTATCCGCTGTTCATGGTGATTTTCGGCCGCAACGCCTGGGCCATCATCGTCATGGGCTTCATCGCCGGACTGCCGCCGGTGATTCTCAAGACAATCGAAGGCATCGCCGGCACCCGCCGCGTCCTGGTCAATGTCGGACGCAGCTTTAATCTCACGGGATCCCAGCAGGTCTGGAAAATCCTGTTCCCCTCGGCATTGCCGACAATCTTCGTGGGTGTGCGGCTCGGCCTGGTTTTCGCCCTCATCAACATCATTGGCACCGAATTTCTCATCAATTTCGGCGGGCTCGGCCAGCTGATCACCGACCTGGCGGAGCGCTACGATCTTGGAGGCACATACGCCGCAATCTGCTTTGTAATTCTGGTCAGCGTGCTGTTCTTCATCGCACTGGAAAAGATCGAGCGATGGCTGAGACCGGTCGACTGATTCACACGCGCGCATATACACCGGCATTCAATCCGGTGAGGCTGCTGCGCCTGGTGCTGATCCTGACGCTGCTGGCTGTCTGGGAAGTCCTCGCGCGTTCCGGCTGGCTCTATCGCGACGTCGTCCCATCACTATTGAGGGTTGGCGTCGCGGTCAAAGACCTGCTTCTCAGTCGAGATTATTACTTCAACCTCGGCGTGACTTCGGCCGAAATTGGCGCTGCGCTGGTAATCGGGGGCGTGTCCGGCATTGCCGTGGGCCTGCTGCTCGGCGCCAACCGTTTTCTCGCCAAGGCCTATGAGCCGTTTCTCTATTATATCGGGCCTACGCCCAAGATTATTTTCTTTCCCGTCATGATCATGTGGTTTGGCGTCGGGCCGGAATCCAAGGTCGCATTGGGCACGCTGTCCTGCTTTTTTCCCGTTGCGCTCAGCGTCGCAGCGGGCATGCGGCAGATCGACAAGACCTTGATCCGCGTCGGCAGGAGTTTTCGCGCGACCGTCACGCAAATGGTATTCAAGATCTACCTGCCCGCCATGCGCCATCCTATTATCAACGGCGTGCGTCTCGGTTTCGGCTTCGCGCTGATCGGCACGCTCCTCGCGGAAACGAAACTGTCGAACAAGGGCATTGGATTTCTCATTATTCAGGCCTACAGCACGTTCGACATGCCGCGCATGTACGCGATGCTCATCGTTCTGTTTGTGCTGGCCTTCGCGGTAAATGCAGCGATCGGCAGACTTGGCGGTCTCGATAGCATCAAGCGACACTGAACCTTAGGACATGAGTCATGACGACAGCCGTTTCTCCGCAATCCGCCGCTGTGCAGGCCGTGGCGCTGCCAAAAAATCGTGGCGCCTACTACGGCGGTGCGTGGCATGAGCCAAAATCGGGCCAATATGTCGATACGATCAGCCCGGGCACCGGTGAACCCCTCGGCAAGGTTGCCGATTCAGGTGTCGAAGATGTCGACGCCGCAGTTGCGGCAGCCAAAATCGCGTTCGCCGAGTGGCGGCGCGTCCTGCCGCTTGAACGCGCGAAGATACTGCGCCGGATCGCGGAAATCCTCCGGCAAAACGCCGACGAACTGGCGATGATCGACGCCGCCGACTGCGGCAACCCGGTCAAGGAAATGGTCAGCGACGCCATGATCGCGGCGGCGCAGATGGAGTTCTTTGCGGGCTTCGTTACTGAAATGAAGGGGGCATCGATCCCCATGGGACCCGACGTGGTCAATTTTTCGGTGCGCGAACCGCTCGGCGTTGTCGG
>DATEKG010000116.1:0-4963 GCA_035277565.1 Pseudolabrys sp. | reverse complement strand
GCGCGCCTTCATGGAAAAGCGAAAACCGAAATTCGAGGGGCACTGAGACGTGGCGGTGAACCTGGCTCGGCCCGATCTCGTCGCCGCCGTCTTCGGCGCCGGTACAATGGGGCGCGGCATTGCGCAGCTCTGCGCGCAGGCCGGCCTCACGACATTGCTGTTTGATTCACGCAATGGCGCGGTCGGCGAAGCCATCGCCGCCATCGAAAAGGGGCTCGACGGTCTCGTGTCCAAAGGCCGCATGAGCGCCGACACGAAAGCCGCCATGCTTACGCAGCTCAAGCCCATCAACTCGCTCGATGAGGCAAAACGGGCCGGCATTGTCATCGAGGCCATCGTCGAGCAGCTTGAAGCAAAACGTGAACTGTTCGGCAGGCTGGAAAGTCTGTTGCCCGCCGATGCGGTCCTTGCAACCAATACGTCATCACTCTCCGTCACCGCGGTCGCAGCCGGCTGCGCCCGGCCGGAACGCGTTGCGGGCCTGCACTTTTTCAATCCCCCGCCGCTGATGAAGCTGGTCGAGGTCGTCGGCGGCCTTCGCACCGACCCCTCTGTCGTCGACGCGCTTGTCGGTTTCGCCAGGCGTATCGGAAAGCATCCGGTGGTCGCGACCGACACGCCCGGCTTCATCGTCAATCATGCCGGGCGGGCCTACGGCCCCGAGGCCCTGCGGATCGCGGCGCAGGGCATTGCGAGCCCGCAGGAAATTGACTCGCTCATGAAGGAAAGCGCCGGATTCCGCATGGGACCGTTCGAGCTGCTTGATCTGGTCGGCGGCGATGTCACGCATGCGGTGATGGTGAGCATCTTCGAACAGTATTTCGGCGAGCCGATGTATCAACCCTCGGCACAGATGACGGTGCGGGTTGCCGGCGGCATGCTTGGCCGCAAGTCGAAACAGGGCTTTTACCGCTATGACGGAAGCGTGACCGCGAGTCCGCCGACAGTTGAGATATCCGAGCAAGCCGCGCCGGCGTCGGCGTGGGTCGCCGACGAGGATGGCGGCCGCGAACTTGCCGGATGGCTCAAGAGCGCGGGCGTCCAGGTGCAGCTCGGCGCCAGGCCGGCCAGGGACGCGCCGTGCTTCGTCACGCCTCTCGGCGAGGACGCGTCGCATGCGGCGGTCCGGCTCGGGCTCGATCCGGCATGCACGGTCGCCGTCGACATGTTTGGGCGCTTTTCGGGCCGGCGAACGCTCATGAAGACCCCGCTGACCATGCCGGAAATACTCGGCGCGGCCGCCGCGGCATTGGCGGCCGGCGCCACGCCGGTCACCGCGATCAATGACAGCCCGGGTTTCGTCGTCCAGCGCCTGCTGGCGATGATCGTGAATATCGGCACGCGCATTGCCGAGCTGCGCATCGCCGCGCCGGCCGACATCGATACGGCCGTCGAGCTGGGCCTCAATTATCCGCGCGGCCCGCTCGCATTCGGTGACGCGCTTGGTCCTGCGCGCGTGCTTGCCGTGCTTGATGGCATGCACGAGATCACGCGCGATCCGAAATACCGCGCCACCACATGGTTACGCCGACGCGCGCGCCTCGGCGCATCGTTGCACACGCCCGATTGAGACGGGTGCCGGATCAGGCGCTGCGATATAGTTTCGTGAGCACGAACTCCCGATGCCCGAGCGCCTCGGCGGCCGTCAGGCGGCCGTTCGCCGTGCGCTGGATCATCTCGATCAGCGCGTCGCCGGCCTGCGAGATCGTCATCTCACGCCGCAGGATGCCGGAGACGTCGACATCGATATGTTCCGACATGGTGCGCACCGTGCGCGGATTGCCGGAGATTTTGATGACTGGAATGATGGGGTTTCCGATCACATTGCCCTGGCCGGTCGGGAAGGTGTGCACGACATAGCCGGCCGCTGCCATGAGCGTGACGCATTCGGCAGCGGCGGAAGACGTGTCCATGTAGTAGAGGCCGGGGCCGCGCGCCGGCGCTTCCGCCGGCTTGAGGACATCGATGTATTTGCACTGCCGGCCGATCTTTTCCAGATTGCCGAGCGCTTTTTCCTCGATCGTGGTGAGACCGCCGGCAATATTGCCTTTCGTCGGCTGTGACTCGGACAGATCATCGGTCTTGTGGGCCTGGATCACCTCGTCTTCATAGGCCTGCCAGGTCTTCATCCATTTTTCGCCGATGTCCGCCGAGTCCGCGCGAGCCTTGGCAAGATGTTCTGCGCCGGTGATTTCCGACGTTTCGCCGAACACGCCATAGATGCCCTGCGGGATCAATTTGTCATACATGTTGCCGACGGTCGGGCAGGAGGCGAGCCCGGTGGTTGTGTCGCTCTCGCCGCATTTCGTCGAGATCCACAATTCGGAGAGATCGCACTCCTCGCGCTGCAGCTCGGATGCCTTGTGTAGATAGTCTTTCGCCACCCGCGATGCCCTGGCGATCGTATTGATGTCGCCATTGAGCTCGATGCCGAAACCGGTCACCGGCTTTCCCGTCTTCGCGATTCCCTCGACCACGCGACTTGTCCAGCCGTCCTCGATCCCTATGACGACGCAGGCGGCGACATTGGGATTGGCGCCGGTGCCGATAATGGTGCGGAAGAAGGTTTCAAGGTCTTCACCGAACTGCAGCCGGCCATAAGCATGGGGAACGGCGAGCGTGCCCTTGATGTTGTTGGCGACCGCTTCACAGGCCGCATTCGACAGGTCGTCGAGCGGAAGTATGAGCACATGGTTGCGCACGGCCACGCGGCCGTTTTCGCGCCGCCAGCCCATGAATTTCATGTTGGATTTGCCCTTCGCCAGGTTATTCACCATGTCGTTCGCCATGTCACCACCGCTTGGTCTTGAGATTATGCACGTGGACGTGCTCGCCCTTGCCGATATCGGCGACGGCCTTGCCGATGTCCTGGCCGTATTTCCAGACGGTGTCGCCCTTCTTGATGTTGATCAGCGCGATCTTGTGTCCGATCGGTACGTCCATTTTGGCCCCGAGCTTGAATGACGAGTCGTCGGCCGTTATCACGCACAGCATTTCGGTCCCGGCCTTGAGCCCTTCGACCACGACCACGCCGACCGTGTCCTTTTTGTCGTGCACCAGGAGTTGCGGAATTGTCATTGGCGATAATCCAACCTCTTTACGTTACACCCCTGTTCTATAAGAGCACACACCCGCAAGCCAAGTCTGTCTGAAGTCCGCCTGAAGTCTGCCCGACGTCTGCCTGCCGAACCGCGTCGTTCCGGCGCATGAAAATCATTATCGACAGCCGCCGTGAAATCGTTAGCCTTTCGTGAGGGCCGTATGACGGAAGATCTCTGCCTTGGTTGTCGAAGGTGAAATCACGGTTGCTGCACCGCGGGAAGCGGTGTTCAGGTCGCTCAGCGACGCACCTTTTTTCGCCTCCTGCATCGACGGGGTCCGCGACCTGAAGCAAATCGACGCAACCCGCTATGATGCGATGCTCGAAACGCGCATCGCCTATATGCGCTTTGCATTCCGGGTCACGGTCGAGATGAGCGCCGTCTCACCGCCTGAGACTATCGAGGCGAAGGTCGAGGGAACGCCGGTCGGCATGGTTGGCCGGCTCACCGCTAGTGCGACGACGCGGTTGTCCGAGACCGGTCACGGCACAAACATCCATTATGCGATCAATGCGACCTTGACCGGAAAACTGGGTAGCATGGGACAGCCGGTGCTCAAGGCAAAAGCAAGAGAGATGGAAAAGCAGTTCAGCGAACGCATAGCAGCCGCATTCGCACCGGGCGGGGCGAGGGCGACCGCATGATACCGTTTGAACTTGCCGAGCCGTCATCGCTCTCGGAGGCCATAGCGCTCATTGATCCGGACGATCCCGACGTGCGTCCGATCGCCGGCGGCACTGCGCTCATGCTGATGATGAAATCCGGCGTATTTCGTCCGCGCCGGCTCGTCAGCCTGCGCAAGCTTGGCAAGGAACTTTCGCAAATCAAGGCAGGTATGAGCGGTCTTACGATCGGCGCTCTCGCGCCGCTTTCGGCCCTGGAACATTCGCCTGAGGTCGCACGCCACGCGCCGGTGATCACGCGGACGATGCGGCGCCTCTCGAATATACGCGTGCGCAATGTCGCGACTGTTGGCGGCGCGCTCGCGCATGCCGACCCGCACATGGATCTGCCGCCGGTTCTCATTGCCCTCGGTGCGGCGATCAAGATTGCCGGTCCGAAGGGCGAGCGGACAATGAATGTCGAAGACCTGCTCACCGGCTATTACGAAACCGCGCTTGCCCGCAACGAACTCATCACGCAGCTGGAAATTCCACCGCAAGGGGCAACACGCTCGGTCTATTTCAAGGTGACGGCAGGTTCCGCCGACGATTGGCCAGCGCTCGGTGTCGCCGTGTCCCTCGAAGCCGACGGTCAGGGAGCCAGGTCGGCGCGCATTGTTGCAAGTGCGGCGACGACCAAAGCCATGCGCCTCAAATCCGCGGAAGCGGCGGTAACGGCCGGAAAGCCCGACGACACGATGCTCGCGAATGCCGCCGAGACCGCTGTCCGAGAGGCCGATATCACGGCCGACCTGCGCGGCTCGGCGTCCTACAAGCGCGAGCTGCTGCGCGTCTATGTGGGTCGCGCCGTGCGGGCGGCCATGCAGGGAGCGGACTGATGGTAACCACGGTTTCCGGCGGACAGGTCGGCCGGTCGCTCCCGCGCCTCGAGGCGCGCGAAAAAGTGACGGGGTGCGCCGAATACACGCACATCCTGCAGGTGCCGGGCATGCTGCATGCGAAGATTTTCCGCAGCACGGTTGCGCATGGCCGCATCAGATCAGTGGATGTCGGCGCGGCCCGCAAGGTGCCCGGCGTTTTCGGTGTCTATACCGGCGATGACGTTCGCAAGGTCATCCCGGAGCCGTATTACGGGCCGGCTTTTCACGATCAGCCGATCCTCGCCATCGGCAAGGTTCATTATGTCGGTGAGCCGGTTGCCGTCGTGCTTGCCAGCGATCCACATGTCGCCGAACAGGC
>DATEKG010000115.1:0-6853 GCA_035277565.1 Pseudolabrys sp. | reverse complement strand
GACGCCGCCGTATTCGCCGGCGCGAATGTGGCTGCATTGCAGCGTGCGGATGGAGCCTGGGAAGTCATTCAGTTTGCATCGGCGGAGTTGGTCGACGATCGCACATATTTGCTGTCACGACTGTTGCGCGGCCAAGGCGGCAGTGAGTGGGCCATGGGCGCGCCACTTTTGGCCGGTGCGCCTTTTGTGCTGCTCGACCAACACCTCGTCCCGGTGGCGAGCGGTCTTGATTCGCTGGACCGCGCATTGCAAATGCGAATCGTGGCCACCGGCCGCGATCACGCCGATCCGGCTGCGCTTGCGCTTACGGCAACGCCGCAGGCGACTGCGCTTAAACCGCTGAGTCCGGTTCATTTGAAAGCGGAGCGAGAAGACGGTGGCATAATGTTCAGCTGGATTCGCCGTACACGGATCGACGGTGACAGCTGGGCAGCCGAAGTGCCGCTCGGAGAAGACGCCGAGCAATATGCTGTCGATATTCTGTCCGGCGTAAATATCGTGCGCACAATTGCGGTGACGTCGCCTTCGGCTCTCTATCCGAAGGCCGACGAAATTGCCGATTTTGGCGAACCACAAACCCACATCACCGTCCGCGTGACGCAGCTGTCGGCGACAGTCGGGCGCGGTTTTGCCGCACAACAATCCCTTCAAACGTAAGGCTATCAATGACTGACACACCACGTCTCGCCCTGCCGGCGATCGAGGCCGCGCAGGCGCAAAAACACGTCACCCATAATGAAGCGCTGGCACTGCTCGATGCGCTCACTCAGCTCGCAGTCGAGTCGCGTACTTTGACGGGCCCGCCGGCCTTTCCTGCCGATGGCAGCTGTTACATCGCTGCAACCGGCGCCAGTGGAGCGTGGAGCGGCTGGGACGGCCAGATCGCGCTCTTCAGTGCCGGTGACTGGGTCCGTCTGATACCCGTTTCCGGACTTAAGGCCTGGGTAAAATCCGAACGGTTGACGATAACCTATGAGGACGGCATCTGGCGGGATGGTATCGCGCTGACAGCGCACGGCGGCCGTGTGACGTTGCGTGCAAAGGAAGAAGAGGTGGCACTCGGCGGGGCCTTCGCCGATACGGTGGACGCATCCTTCATTCCTGATCGCGCAATCGTGCTGGGCGTGGCATCGCGTACGACGGCCGCAATTACCGGTGCAACGTCGTACGGCGTCGGCGTTGTGGGCAACACAACTCAATTTGGCAATCTGCTCGGTATTTCGCCCGGCGCGACCAACAATGGCGTCATCGGCCCGACGGCGTTTTATGCCGACACCAGGGTGCGTGTGACCGCCAACGGCTCCAGCTTTTACGGGCGGGAAGGTGCGTTTGATCGTTTATTTTCTCGAAATGGCGGTGCCGACGGCGTGATTCGGCCGCGCAGCGCAATCCACGAAAAGGCAATCAATGAAAGCAAGTCTTGCGACGTGCTTGCCCCTGCTGCTTGCGCATGAGGGCGGGTACACCAACGATCCACGCGATCCCGGCGGGCCCACGAATTTCGGCGTTACAATCGTTGACTATCGAAAATATGTGAAGCGTGACGCGACCGCCGCCGACGTTCGCACAATGACGGTGGAAGATGCGAAGCGCATCTATCGTGCTCGCTATTGGGATGCGCAGCGTTGCGACGAACTGCCGGCTGGAGTCGACTACGCTGTATTTGACTATGGCGTAAATTCCGGCATTGGCCGCAGCGGCAAAGTGCTGCGAAGAATGCTCGGTCTCTCCGACAAAACGAGCGTGATCGATGACCACGTCGTTTCGTTGGCATGCGCCGCAAATACGCGAGCTCTCATTGCCGAAATGTGCGCTGAGCGTCTGCAATTTCTGCAATCGCTCCGCACATGGCGAACGTTCGGCCATGGTTGGGGACGCCGAGTGGCGGATGTGCGAGCGACGGCACTGGCTTTGGCGGCGCATGGCGCCGCGACGAACGAATCACACGCAGGTGATGAAATCAGATTTCAACAAGCAATTGGAGAAGGAACCTACAATGTGGAATGATGTAAAAGCCTGGTTCAGGAATTCGGTGACAATCCTCTGGGCACGTGTGCAAATAGTCTCCGGTGTCGTCGCGGCCTTTCTTATGGCGCTTGCGACAGACCCGCATGTCACGAGCGCGGTCGAAAGCGCGCTGCAACCAAAATTCATTCCTTATTATGTTATTGCGATCGGCCTCATCACTGAATTGGCGCGACGGCGTACTTTAGGGAATGTGAAATAATGTTTGCCGCAATTCTTGGCTGGCTCGGCAACCTAATTGGCGGCCCCTTTGCCAAAGCCGCGGTAGACGCCTATCGCGCTAAACTGTCATCTGAAAATGCCAGCGAAAAAGTTGCCGCAGATCTTGCGGCGCGCGAATTGGCGGTGGAGCAGCGCGAGAATGAGCTCGCAACACAGCTGACGATTGCAGAGCAAGGGCGATGGTTTACGGCGCTGCCGCGGCCGCTCTTCGCCTTCGCCTTCGTAATTTATGTGTGGAAGGTCGTTGTGTGGGACAAGGTATTTGGTTTCGGTTCGACCGATCCTCTGTCCGGCGACGTGTCTCAATGGTCGATGATGGTGCTAGCCGCGTATTTCGGCGGAAGATCGATTGAGAAAGTTGCGCGTATACTTTCGTTCAAGTGATTGTCCAGCGATGGGTTGGCTATAGGCGCGCCGCGAGGCAAGCTGGGTCGGTCCTATGGATATCCTCGAAGCCATTGGCGGCCTCCGCGCGAACCTGTGGATGCCTTTGCGACTTTCGAGGGCTTTGAAAACCAGGAAATACAGGCCTTTAGTCGGCGTTCAGCCCGCGTTCACCGGCATCCTCGTATCAATGCGCGTCATGCATATTGTATGTCGTTTTTTTCTGGCCCTTGCATTATTTGTCGTTTCGACGGCGCCGTCGCCGGCAGCCGACACGTTGTCGCTGCACGCTACATGTTTGAGCAAAGCAGAGCAGCGTGCGGCGGTGGCCGCAAACCACGCAATCTCTCTTGGTCAGGCGATCAAGCTTCTCCGCGAACAGCGCAGACATTCTGAAGTCGTCCGTGCACGGCTATGTCGGCACGATGAGAAGCTTGTCTACATACTGACTCTGCTCGGTCGAAGTGGCAAAGTCACGATTGCTACTATTGACGCCACGAATGGCGAGTTTCATATCGCCCGCTAAGCGGAGAAAACGGCCGTGCGACTCCTCGTGATCGAGGACGACCCTGACCTGAACCGTCAACTATCGACTGCGCTAACCGATGCCGGTTACGTGGTCGATAGGGCATTCGACGGGGAAGAGGGGCACTATCTTGGCGAGTCCGAGCCATACGACGCGGTCATTCTTGATATTGGCCTGCCAAAGATGGACGGAATTTCTGTTCTTGAAGCGTGGCGCCGCCAGGGCCGCGCGATGCCTGTTCTCATTCTTACTGCGCGTGACCGATGGAGCGACAAGGTCCAGGGCTTCGACGCGGGAGCCGATGACTACGTTGCCAAGCCTTTTCATCTTGAGGAAGTATTGGCGCGAGTGCGCGCGCTTTTGCGTCGTTCGGCAGGACATGCCAAGAGCGAATTCAATTGCGGGCCTGTACGTTTGGACACGCGCACGGGGCGCGTCTCGGTCAACGGCAATCCAGTCAAGCTGACCAGTCACGAGTACCGGTTACTTGCCTATCTCATGCATCACTCGGGCCGCGTCGTTTCACGCACCGAACTCGTCGAGCATCTTTACGATCAGGATTTCGACCGAGATTCGAATACTATTGAGGTTTTTGTCGGACGAATCCGCAAGAAACTCGGCGTAGAGATCATTCAAACCGTGCGCGGGCTGGGCTATCTGCTGGCGCCGCCAGACAGTCGTTGACAGGATGCGCGCAAATTCTCTCGCGTTGCGTCTGTTTCTGTCCGCTTCCGCATGGGCGGTAATCATACTTCTTATTACAGGTGTTGTTCTTTCCTCGCTCTACAGGCAGGCGGTCGAACGAGCGTTTGATCGCCGCCTCGGCGTCTATCTGCGGACGCTGGTTGCCGATGTCGCCGCGCCCGATGAAGGAGGCGATAAATTCCCTCAGTCTTTGGGTGAGCCGCTGTTTGAGTTGCCCCTGTCAGGCTGGTACTGGCAGGTCACCCGACTTGATCCAAGCAAAACGGAAATTCGGTCATCGCGATCACTTTGGGACGGTGGTCTTCCGCATCTTCAGGACTATGGGATTGCAGGTGGTCCCGACGGTTCGCGTGAAGGTTACGTATCGGGACCGGAAGACCAACGCTTGCGGCTGGTCGAGCGTACGATAGATCTCGGCGATGAGGGGCACTATCTGGTCGCGGTTGCGGGCGATGCCGCCGAGATTACCGAAGAGACGCGTTCATTCGACCAGGCTCTCATTATTACCTTTACCATCCTCGCCGCAGTTCTCCTCCTGACCACGACCTTCCAGGTGCGCTTCGGCTTGGCGCCGCTCAAACGCATCACCAATGGCCTTACAGCGATTCGGTCAGGCTCCGCCGAGCGCCTGACAGGGAAATTTCCCGAAGAAATTGCTCCTTTGGCGCGCGAGACCAACGCCCTAATTGAGGCAAACAAGGAAATCGTCGAGCGTGCGCGAACGCACGTTGGAAATCTGGCTCATGCACTCAAGACGCCGCTCTCCGTCGTAGTCAACGAGGCAAGCGCTCGAAGCAGTGAGCCTTTCGCCCAGAAAATCCTCGAGCAGGCGGACATCATGCGCGACCAGGTTGCTCGTCACCTCGAACGTGCGCGCCTGGCGGCCAGGCTGACAATCGTCGGATCGGTCACAGATATTTCGCCGGTTGTCACTGCCCTGGCGCGCACCATGGAAAAGATACACCGCGATAAAAATCTGAAAATTGATGTGCACGCGGATGACAGGGCGCAGTTCCATGGAGAGCGTCCCGACCTCGAGGAGATGGTTGGAAATCTTGTCGACAATGCCTGCAAGTGGGCGTCATCGCGAGTGGCGATCGAAGTAGTGAGAGAGCGGACTGAACCCGCCCGCGAGCGCGAAGTCGTGCGCGTCATCGTCGATGATGATGGCCGCGGTCTTTCGCCGTCGGAACGCGAACAGGTTGCAAAACGAGGCCGCCGGCTCGATGAAACGAAGCCAGGTTCCGGTCTTGGGCTTTCGATCGTGCTTGAACTTGCCGGACTCTATGGCGGTGGCCTGACGCTTGGCACAGCACCGCTTGGAGGTTTGCGCGCAGAACTCGTGTTACCGGCCGCGTGAGGACCCGTCCCCGCGACCGATTTTTCGCTGTAACGCCGGAGTTTTGCCCCAATCCTGAAGTCCCGATAGAATGATTCCATTCGGTTCGGTAAAACCGCGAGATTCGCTTGTTTGGGGGTACACATGCTGTCGGCCAGGCTCGCTGCTATTGCCATCGCGGGTTTTGCGCTCGCGGGTTGCGCCGCTAGTCCTGACGGCATGGGACCGGGCCCGAAGGAAAATACGGGAACATTGCTGGGCGCCCTTGGCGGAGCTGCAATCGGGTCGCAGTTCGGCGGCGGTACCGGCGGCCACGTGGCGGGCGCGTTGATTGGCGCGGGTATTGGCGGCCTGATCGGCAACAGGATCGGTGCCGCGCTCGACGACGACGACAAGCAACGCGCTTATGCGGCGCAAATGGATGCTCTTGAACGGGGACGGCCGGGAGCTCCGGTTTCGTGGCGAAATCCCGATTCCGGCCGCTACGGCACCGTCGTACCCGGCCCCACCTACGACCAGGCCGGCCGCCATTGCCGTTCCTATACTCACACCATCTATATCGATGGGCAGCCACAGACCGCACGCGGAACGGCTTGCCGTAATCCTGATGGCACCTGGTCAGCGCTGGGCTGAGGCAAAATTACAGTTAACAGCTTCTTAACACCCGCGCCGTATCAAGCCGAAAGGCTTGAATTCGGATCTATCGGGAAATGGCGGGCGTCGAGACGACCGTCGAGCGACTGCGTCAATTTCTGCGCGAGCTATCGCCGGGAGCGCGTTCGCTTCTTATCGGCGAACTCGAACGCAGCGTATTGCGCGGTGACGACATCGTCGGCGCCGATTTGGTTCTTCAGGAACTCCGCCGGATCGTCCGCGAGCAACGCGATAGCGCGCCTCGCATCGACGACTCGGCGCGTCTCCTGTTCAAGCCTCTAGAGCCCTTTCTTGTCTACGATCGCGGTGACCACAAGCATCCGGGGCGTATTTCGCGGTCATCGCTCGACGCTCTTTGGAACTGGATCAGACGCGACCTTTTGCCCAAGGACACCGATGTCTTGGTCGAAGGGGTCAGCGCTGCGATAGATGCAGGCGATCAGGCACGAACGGAACGCCTCGCGCGCAATTTTCAGGATCGCGTTGCGGCGGCGATCGAAGCGAATATAAACGGCGACGATGGCGACGGTCGCGTTCGTCGAAAAATTCTTCAACAGATTGGAACGCCGCGCGCGGGCGAGGATCTGACAACGCTCAAGTGTGCACTGAAGGGTCGCGACGTTCTTGCTTCCCTGTCGAAGCGGTTGCCGCTTCAGATCGGTAATCTTGCAAATGCACAGCTCGACGAATGTAAAGCCTTGATCGAAGGTGCGGCAGCGCGCGATGGTGAGCTCTTCCTGTACGCGCTGCTTACCGTCATGAATCGAATGGCGGCGCCGTGGCAACTGATCAGACTCGGTGTCAGGGCCGCTGGCAGTGATACGGCTGCACGTGTTGCGGACACGCACTATGCGGTTGCTGTCAATATTGTGCTGGCCGAACTCGACCGCATGGTCGCCGAGCTGCGCGAGGATTTGCGGAGCGGGCAGGGTGTCGCCGTCGGTGCATTGCTCAAGACGATTCATGACTCGACTCGCGGATTACGAACCGAGTTGGCG
>DATEKG010000114.1:0-10637 GCA_035277565.1 Pseudolabrys sp. | reverse complement strand
CGCATCTACGGTATCGCGCATCCGGTGACGGCGGCCGCTGCCGCCATCAAGCGCCTCGGTCTGAGCGGACGCGAGGAGCAGCTTGCCGGCGAATTGTCAGGCGGATGGAAACAAAGGCTTGCGCTTGGCGCCTGCACCTTGTCCGGACCGCAACTGCTTCTGCTCGACGAGCCAACCGCCGGCGTCGACCCCAAGGCGCGGCGCGAGTTCTGGAATGAGATCCACGCGCTCGCCGCCGAAGGGCTGACCGTCCTCGTCTCGACGCATTACATGGATGAGGCCGAACGCTGCCATGAGATCGCCTACATCGCCTATGGCGAACTACTGGCCCATGGGACGGTTGAACACGTCATCAACTCCTCGCACCTGACGACCTATGTGGTGAGTTCCGAGGACGGCGAGGGATTAAACACTCTTTCGGCGGAACTGAACGGCAAGCCAGGCATCGATATGGTCGCGCCGTTTGGCGCCAGCCTGCATGTGTCCGGCCGTGACGCAGCCAAGCTCGAGGCGGCGATCGCATCGTACCGGAAGAACAAAGAACTCGATTGGCGGCGTTCCGAGCCTTCGCTCGAGGACGTCTTCATCGATCTCATGGGCAAGGCACGGGACAATTTCCAATGACGCATGTCATGCCGGCAGAAGCGCCGGGACGCGTGCTCGGCAATAATTTCTGGGGGCGCACCTGGGCAGTCCTCGTCAAGGAATTCATTCAGCTGAAGCGGGATCGCATTTCGTTTGCGATGATCATCATGGTTCCGCTGATCCAGCTGCTTCTGTTCGGCTACGCGATCAACACGAATCCGCGACACCTGCCGACCGCTGTTCTGTTGCAGGAAAACAGCGATCTCGGCCGTTCGATTCTCGCCGCGCTCCGCAATACGGATTATTTCCGAGTCGTTGAACGCCCGCAGAGCGAGGCAGAGATGGACGAGCTGCTGGCATCCGGAAAAATATTGTTCGGCATAGAAATCCCCCGCAATTTCGAGCGTTCGGTGCGGCGCGGCGACAAGCCGGCAATGCTGGTCATCGCTGATGCGACGGATCCGGTGGCGGCGAGCGCCGCAGTCGGCGCCCTGGGGCAGGTGGTGCAGACCGCGCTGACGCATGATCGCGCCATTCCTGATGCTCCTGCCGCGCCCTTCGAGATCAGAACGCATCAGCGTTACAATCCGGCGGGGCTGACGCAGCTCAACATTGTCCCAGGTCTCGTCGGCACTATCCTGACCATGACGATGCTGATTTTCACCGCGCTCTCGGTAACGCGTGAAATCGAGCGGGGCACGATGGAAAACCTCCTGTCAATGCCGATCACCCCGGTCGAGATCATGCTCGGCAAGATCATTCCCTATATCTTGGTTGGCTTCGTGCAGGCCTCGATGATTATCGGCATAGGCGTCGTCTTGTTCGGAGTCCCCATTGTCGGCAATCTGTTTGTGCTTGCGGCACTGAGCACGCTTTTTATCGCGACAAATCTTTCGATCGGGTACACGTTTTCGACGATCGCGCAGAACCAGCTGCAGGCCATGCAGATGTCGATCATGTTTTTCCTGCCGAACATCCTGCTCTCCGGCTTCATGTTTCCGTTCGCAGGCATGCCCAACTGGGCGCAGTGGGTGGGGGAAGCGCTTCCGCTGACGCACTATCTTCGTGTTGTCCGCGCCGTCATGCTGAAGGGGTCCTCGGTATCGGATCTTCACTACGACGCCGCGGCGATGTTGGTTTTAATGCTGGTCGCGATGACGATCGCCGTCACGCGGTTCCGCCGCACGCTAGACTAAGTCACTGGCGCCTCACGACGCCCAGGCGCAGATAGGGGCTGGATCGTCCGCTGGAGTCTCTTGCCCAGCCGAAGCCGGCCGACCATTCCGTATCCTCGGCTTTCATGCTTGTGACATGCGTGCCAAGTCGCAAATGGCGGTAGCCCTCCGAGCCGAAAAACTGAACTTCCGGCCCGACATAAAGTCCGCCCAGCATTTCGTCGAATACGCGATATCCGTAGGCGAGGCGGCCGCTATTGCTCGTTGCAATCGACGACAGCGACAGATCGGCGGCGATCATTGTCGCGGGTGTCGGCTCATACCAGAGCTCGGCCCCGACGCGCAGACCCACAGAGCGTCCTCGCAGTCGATTGGCCGGATCGTCCGGCAAAAGATAGTGGACCTGGATTTCGGGACCCATGAAGAATTTGAATTCGGCATCGCCGCGCTTGATGCGCCAGCCTGGGAGCACCTGGGTAATTTGCTCGAAGCCGACCACACGCCGGCCGCCCAGGTTTTGCGCGTCGTAGCGATAGATGCCACCCGAAAGGAGGACCTTGAGAATGTAGCCGTCCTCGTCGAGTGAGCCCGGTGCGATCAGAAAGCCGCCATAGGTGAAAAGCCCGTTCCACCAGACATCCCTGCCGTCAAAGATCATCATGTGCGCGTCGTCATCCTCGCCGGCGTGCGCCGAACCGCACGGCAGGAAAACGCAACAGAAGAGGAAGGCCGCGGCAGTGACGCCTCCCGCGCAAACGCGCCTCCACAACCACATTCGGAAAGGCCGGCCCTTGCACTGCCCCGCAAGCTAGCGCCGCAATTATAAGGAATGTTCGTATTAAAATACAACCGTTGGTCGATATGCCATTTAGGACATGGTCTCGGCAGACCGTATGAGTATATGCATGCGTACGAGTCTGTTGGTCCGGACAGGAAATTCATGAACTCGCCCAATTCCGCCAACGCCGCTTTGGATGAGGCAGCCCGGCGCCGGGAGATCGCCTTCCTCAACTGGGCGCACGCGCTCGACCATTTCGTGCTGCTGATCTACCCGACCGTCGTGATCGGCCTCGAGACCATCTACCAGAGGCCGTACAGCGAACTGATCGCGCTCTCGAGCACGACTTTTGTGGCTTTCGGCGTGTTTTCGTTGCCCGCCGGCTGGCTGGCGGACCGCTGGAGCCGCCGCAACATGATGGCAATGTTCTACATCGGATGCGGTCTTTCGCTCGCGGGTGCTGCCGCCGCCCCAAGCCTCACTATGCTCGCCATGGCGATGTTTGCGCTCGGCATGTTTGCCTCGATCTATCACCCCGTCGGAATGGCGATGCTCATAGAAGCGTCGAATGCGCGCGGAAGGACGCTCGCCTTCAACGGCGTTTGCGGCAATCTCGGCGTTTCGCTTGCAGCCGGGATCAGTGGCGCACTGGCGACCTGGCTCGGCTGGCGCGCGGCGTTCTATGCGCCGGCGGCGATCCTGCTTGCGACAGGAATAGTCTATCTCTGGCTCACACCAGACGATCGCCACCACGCCAAAAGCCGCACCTCTGCGCCGGCTGTCCCGCTGGCGCCGCGGCTTGCCGTCATGCTGTTCGGTCTGTTCATCGTGATTGCGCTCAGCGCCGGGCTCACTTTCAATGTGCTGACGATTGCGTTGCCGAAGATTGTCGATGAACGCCTTTCCGCGGATCTGCCGCTCGTTCTCGTCGGAAGCATCGCGACGGCTGTACTGGTGTGCGGCGCTCTGGCGCAACTCACCGTAGGCCGGCTGGTCGAATGGGTTGCACCCCATACGATCTTTGCTGTTGTGACGGGCCTCGGCTTTCTCGGAAATCTGTGGGCCGCCCATGCGGGCGGCGTCGCCTTGCTGGTCGCGCTTGCGGTTGCGATTGCCGCCATCTACGGCCAGGTCACCGTCAATGACATGATCATGGCGCGGTATACGGCGGACGCCTGGCGCGGCCGGGTTTACGCGGTGCGGTACTTTCTTCTGTTTATCAGTGCCGGCGCCGCGATCGGCATGATTTCGGTGTTGCACGAGACGGGCGGATTCAGCCTTGTGCTTGGCGTCAATGCCGCAATTGCGCTGCTGCTTTTCATCACGACGTTGGGTCTTGTGGCAATGATCGTCAACGTCGAAGGCAAACAGCGCGCGCCGCAGCCGGCCGAATAGTCAAAACAGCGGCGGCACCAGGTCTTCGGCCTTCACGCGGACGCGCCTCTTGAGGTTGGCGACTATGCGGCTGCGATGGCAGGTCCTTGGATCGCGGCAGTAGCAGAGCAGGGCAATCCGTTTGCCCGATTTGACCAGTCCGACAAGCTCGCCCAACTCGCCTTGCGCATCCGCGCTCTTGATGTGCTTGTCGTAGATCCGCCACAGCGCCTCGGTGTCACCGCTGCGTGCTGCGGCACGGCCCTCGGCCGGTGTGCCGAGCTTCTGCAGATGCACATACTTGATGCCGGCATCACCAAGTGATGCGGAAAGCTGGCGCTTGGAAAAGCCGCGCCTGCGCGAGGCCGCAACCGCGCGCGTATCGACCACCAATCTGACCTTTGCGCGTTTGAGTTCGTCGAGCACTGCAGCGGGCTTGGCCTGTTCATAGCCGATCGTGAAAAGCGCCTGGACTTTTGCCGGTTTCTTTTTCGCTTTCATTTCAATCTTTCGATAAGCGCCATCGCCGCCGCCGGGGCGCGTATCTTCGCCTCGTGGATGAAATAGATGAATACGTCGCGGGCTTCCTTCTTTGCCGGCGTCTTGTCGACGCGCGACAGGTCCTTCGGCTCGTCCCCCTTGGCCCACGCCGTGGCTCGTGCTGCCCAGTCGTCAAGCGCCTTTGGCGGGTAGCCGGCCTTGAGTTTTTCGTTGCCTTTCTGCAGCCGCGCATAGACGAATTCGCCGGTCGCGTCGACAATTGCGGGATAGGTTGCGTGCTCCGCGAAAACTACCGGGATGTCGAACCGTCGCAGGAGTGCGATGAAGGCGGGCGTCTTGAAACTGTCGTGACGCACTTCGACCACGTGGCGTATCGCGCGGCCGTCGAAGGTCTTCGGCAGCAGTTCGAGGAAACCGCCGAAATCCGTCTCCTCGAATTTCTTGGTCGGAGCGAACTGCCAGAGCAGGGGGCCGAGGCGATCGCCGAGCTCGGTCACACCTGAATTCAGAAAACGCTTGATCGAATCTCCGGCTTCTTTGAGCACGCGCCGGTTGACCGCAAAGCGTGGTCCCTTGAGCGCGAAGATAAATCCATTAGGCACCTCGGACGCCCATTTGCGGAACGTTGTCCGGCTCTGAGTCCGGTAGAAAGTGCCGTTGACCTCAATCGACGTCAGGTGCGTAGCGGCGTAGGAAAGCTCGCGCGCATGCGGCATGCCTTCCGGGTAGAACACGCCGCGCCAGGGCTCGTAGGTCCAGCCGCCAATGCCGACGTAAACGTTGCCCGTCTGAGTTGTCATTGTCCTGTCATGTCGGAGGCGTACAGTGATTTGCAAGGGTGATGCGATTGTACATCATCCTGCGGCCACTGCGATGAGGCGACGCCGGATGAACGCGCGCCTTTTCGGGTGGTCGTTCCTGTTTCCAGCGGCAGCTGCCGTTTTTTTGGACCTCGGCCCAAATAAAATGCATCGCCAGAAAAGGTAGGTTTCGCGTCAAGCTTCAGACGCGCAGGAAAATCTTGCGGCGATACAGAAAACCTGCAAGCGCGACCGCTAGAGAGAGGCCTAACAGGTGCGCGACAAAAAGGCCGGTGCCCGGCGTCGCAGCCACCCTGTCAAACCAAAGCGCCATGTCACCGCCGACGAAGCGTAGCGCAAATGGCTCGAAGCCGATCATCCCATTGATGAAATACAGCAAAATTGCATTGGCGCCGATCCACACAAAAATGACAGCCCACGCCTTGACGCCCCATGCATCGATCAGTTGATGCAGGACGCCCAGCAGGATGGCGCTATAGCCGGCCGCGACCAGGACGAAGGATGATGTCCAGATCGCCTTGATCACGGGGAATTGCAGACCCCACAGGTAACCGGTCACAACCAGCGCGATGCCGCCGCCAATCAAGCGCAGTGATCGTTGGGTCTGTGTCAGCCGATCGTCTTTCAGCAAGAGCCCCGCGAACACGCCGATCACGCAGGTGCCAATCGCAGGCAGGGTGCTCAACAGGCCTTCCGGATCGCGCGTGCTGTCCCAAAGCCGCCCCGGCAGGTAGTTCGCATCGATCCAATTTGCGAGGTTGGCATCGGGACCAAATGAGCCGGCTCCAATGCCCGGCACCGGCACAAAGGTCATCAATGCCCAATAGCCGCCGAGAAGCACCACAAGAGCAATGCCAAGTCCGCGCTTGCCGAAATTCAGAAACAAGACGGATGCGAACAGATAGCAGATTGCAATGCGCTGCAGGACGCCGGCATAGCGAATATCGCTCCAATGCTGGCCGACGCCGCCGTAGAAAAGCAGGCCGAGCAGATAAAGCAGCATGGCGCGACGAATAACGCGCAGATGCGCACGTCCCTTGCCCTCGCGTTCGACCGGTCGCGGCAATGCGAGAACAATCGAAACGCCAGTAACAAAAATAAACAGCGGAAAAATCAAATCGTAGAACCGGAAGCCTTCCCATGCCGCGTGGCTCATTTGGTCTTTAAGGAAGCCGCTTATCGAACTCAACGGCGGCCCCTTGTCGTTCAGCATGTGGTCGAACGCCCAAACCGCGCCGTCAAAACCTAGAATGCAGAAGATATTGAGGCCACGCAGGGCGTCGACCGACACGATGCGGCCTGTTTGCAAAGCCAACGGCACTTCAGCATAACGCATTCGGGACGCCGTTATTCGGATCAGATGCAATCGCGACGAGAACGGGCTGGTCGGGGAATGGTTGCAAAGACTATGTCTTCGATCTGAATGAGGTCGTTGACCTAGCTCAATAACGGCGAAATCAGCGCTGCTCGGCGGGCAGCGGTATCGGTTCACGAAAAGCGGAAATCTCAGTGCTGGCTGGCCGCTACGCTGGTTTCGGCCGCACCGCATCGAGCGGGTGGTTCCTGCACGCGGAAATAGTTCCGGCCAACAAAGGATTCATCGTAGTGATGCCAGGATGTGGCGTGATCGAGAGCCTGCACGCCCGCGAGGGTTACGGCGAAGACAGAACTCTCCATGTCGCGTTGTTGCGCATTGAGATTTTGCGGCAAATGCGAACTGGCGTAGTCGACGTAGAAGACGCGCCGCACGCAGGATACCTTCTTCACCGCATCGAGTGCAGCGTGTGCCGTCATCAAATGATCCGAGTGGTCCCTCGGATTGACCCGCGTGTCCGTTTCCGCGACGTTGATCTGCACCAATGCGGCCTTCCCACGCTCGTAGACGATAATTGCGCTCAGCGTGGCGACGAGATCGTCCCAGCCATGATAGGTTGTCGAGCCGTCGACGGCACGCAGCACGTCATTTTCGCCGGTCGACAGGCGCTTGAGCGACTCAAACCCGGTTTCGTAGTAGCCGTCCCCCGACCAATGGCCGTCCGGAACGCGCAGAAAATAACCTACGGTGTTGCGGTAGCTGACGCGGTAAATCATGTGGCCGTTGAATGAAACCGGGCCGGCCGTGCGCTGGCCCGGTGCACCATCTGCGTCGGCCATGAACCGGATTGCCGCTTCTGCTCCGTTTTCCCTGGCCAGATAAAATGGATACTTGCGGCCGCCCAGGCCGACGCCGAGCCCGGCATCGCCGGCCGTGAGGTGCACGAACACGGTCTTGGCCGCTCCGTTCAGGACATCCTGAAAGGCGGACGGATTCATGAACAGCTGCCAGTCATCCTCATGCGCCGCGAAATAAAAGGAAACCTTGCCGGGCTGCCCGACGTCGTCTGCCGAAGCCGGCGTCGCCGCCAGCACAGCGACGCTCATGCAGGCAGCAACAATCAAGCGTTTCGGCATTTGCCTGTCCCCTGTAGGCTCCACACGCTCAGCACATAAGATACTAACGGAATGCTTTCAACCGCGCCGCCCGGCAAGCCAATATGTCGCATCGCTCTGGAGTTGGCCGCGCGAGCTAAAGAACTCGTTGAAGCAAAAGGCCCGGGAAACGTCCCGGGCCTCTGCACTTTTCCGGTTTGGCTGTGCCTTAGAAGTCCATGCCACCACCCGGCGGCATCGCCGGCATGGCCTCTTTCTTCTTCGGCAGCTCCGCGACCATCGCTTCCGTGGTGATCAGCAGGCCGGCGACGGAAGCAGCGTCCTGCAGGGCGCAGCGCACGACCTTGGTCGGGTCGATGATGCCCTTGGTGACGAGGTTGCCGTACTCGCCTGACTGAGCGTCATAGCCGTACGAATACTGATCTTTCTCCATGATCTTGCCGACCACGACGGAGCCGTCGGCGCCGGCGTTGATCGCGATCTGACGAGCAGGGGTCTGGATCGCCTTGCGGACAATCTCGACGCCATGCTTCTGGTCCTCATTGTCGGTCTTGATCCTCTTGAGGGCCTCGACCGCACGGAGCAGGGCAACACCGCCACCGGGCAGGATGCCTTCCTCGACCGCGGCGCGGGTCGCGTGCATCGCGTCATCGACGCGATCCTTGCGCTCCTTCACCTCGACCTCGGTCGCACCGCCGACACGGATCACCGCGACGCCGCCGGCGAGCTTGGCAAGCCGTTCCTGCAGCTTCTCGCGGTCATAGTCGGAGGTGGTCTCCTCGATCTGTGCCTTGATCTGGGCAACACGCGCCTCGATGTCGGCCTTCTTGCCGGCGCCGTTGACGATCGTGGTGTTTTCCTTGTCGATCATGACCTTCTTGGCGCGGCCGAGCATCGCGACCGTGACGTTCTCGAGCTTGATGCCGAGATCTTCACTGATGGCCTGGCCGCCGGTCAGTACCGCGATATCCTGCAGCATGGCCTTGCGACGATCGCCGAAGCCCGGCGCCTTCACAGCGGCGACCTTCAGACCGCCGCGCAGCTTGTTGACGACGAGCGTGGCGAGAGCCTCACCCTCGACGTCTTCGGCCACGATCAGCAGCGGCTTGCCGGTCTGCACGACCGATTCAAGCAGCGGGAGCAACTCTTGCAGGCCCGACAGCTTCTTTTCGTAGATAAGGATGTAAGGGTCCTCCATCTCCGTCCGCATCTTGTCGGCATTGGTGATGAAGTAGGGGGAGATGTAGCCGCGGTCGAATTGCATACCCTCGACCACGTCAAGCTCGGTCTCGAGCGACTTCGCCTCCTCGACCGTGATCACGCCCTCGTTCCCGACCTTCTGCATGGCCTTGGCGAGGAAGTTGCCGATTTCGGTATCGCCGTTGGCGGAAATGGTGCCGACCTGGGCGATCTCTTCGTTCGACGTGACCTTCTTGGAGTTCGACTTGAGGTGCTCGACGATGGACTCGACAGCGAGATCGACGCCACGCTTGAGGTCCATCGGGTTCATGCCGGCCGCAACCGCCTTTGAACCCTCTTTCACGATCGCCTGTGCAAGCACAGTGGCGGTCGTGGTGCCGTCGCCGGCGAGGTCCGAGGTCTTGGACGCGACTTCACGCACCATCTGCGCGCCCATATTCTCGAACTTGTCCTCGAGTTCGATCTCCTTCGCGACCGTCACACCGTCCTTGGTGATACGCGGAGCGCCGAAAGACTTGTCGAGCACGACGTTGCGGCCTTTCGGGCCGAGCGTCACCCTCACCGCATTGGCGAGGATGTCGACGCCGCGCAGCATGCGATCGCGGGCGTCAACGGAAAATTTGACGTCTTTAGCAGCCATAGTTCGTGTTCCTCTGATTTCGTTTTCGGATAGGCAGCCTTAGGCGGCCTTCTTCTTGGCGGCGGAGCCGCCCTCGATCACGCCCATGACGTCGGACTCCTTCATGATCAGGAGATCCTGGCCGTCAATCTTCACTTCAGTGCCCGACCATTTGCCGAACAGGATGACGTCGCCGACCTTCAGGTCGATCGGGATGAGCTTTCCGCTCTCGTCGCGGCCGCCGGGGCCAACTGCAATGATTTCACCCTGGCTCGGCTTCTCCTTGGCGGTGTCGGGAATGATGATGCCGCCGGCTGTCTTTTCCTCGGCATCAATGCGCTTGACGACGACGCGGTCGTGAAGCGGACGGAACTTCATGGTGGTCCTCCTAAGCTATTGGGCAAGATAAACTTTTTCGGTAGCTGACTGGTCCCCCGGCCAGCCCCTGAGCCGCCACATGGGTGGCCCAATTTTTCCCCGCAAGGGGCATCGGGAAATTTTTTAGCACTCATCTTTGGTGAGTGCCAACAATTCTCGAAAATCAAGTGCATCCAATGGTTAACGGGACCGGGTCGGGAACGCGCCGAGGCGGTTTCACGTTAGCTCGCGCGGGCTGTTCGAGGCGGACGCCGGGCTGTTAGCAGGCTGGAATGCTTGCTGCTATCGCTTTGATTTTAAACAGCTTGTTTACCTTTTCGGCTTGCAATGGAGGCAGCCGGAAATGGAAACTTCAGTCTGAGTCGCAGACGGAGGACGCCATGGTTTCAGAGGATTTCCGTAAGCAAGTCAGTGGTTATGGCCTGACGACCGCGCACATCCTGTATCGGCGTCCCGATCATCGCTGGTTGCTGCAGTCCTATGTCTGGCAGAACTACGATCTGTTTCCCGAATTTCCCGAACTCCACCGCTTTCTGAGCTTCTGGATGGAGAAGCTTGAGGGCCCGCTGCATTCAGTGCGGGTCGCTCACTGCAAGCTGATCAAGCCGGCCGAGCTCAAGGCGATCGACGGCGAATTCCGGTTGCACTGAGTTTTCAAGCCATTGGTGGCGGGTGCGAACGTCGGCCATCAAGCGCGGAGATGGGATCATCATCTCTTTTCGTTGGTCCGTCGATTACGTGCGGTCTAGCTGTGGACTGTCTGTTGATCCTGCTTC
>DATEKG010000113.1:0-17494 GCA_035277565.1 Pseudolabrys sp. | reverse complement strand
TCGGCGAGCTCGCGCCGCACCCCCACCAGATGCATGATCGGGAAAATTCCGGTGCGCTTGAAATAGTCTTTCGCCGCAGCGACGGGATCGGAGAACAACCAGCCGATGTGCGGATGGCGGCCAAAACCCGGCGGCACGCGTGGACCAATGAAGCCGTCGATTTCTCCGGTCTCCAGCATGCTCGAGAGCGTGTCCCCTTCAGGCGCGTTGTCGAGCCGTACGTCTTTCGGCAGCGTGATGGCGATCTTTTCGGGCCGGCCTGCTTCTTCCAGGCCGCCCCTGATCCAGTGGATGTCGGATGGCTTGACGCCGTGGTCGTCCTCCAGAATTGCGCGTGCCCAAACATTGGCGGTGAGCTGGTATTCCGGCACTCCGATCTTTTTGCCCTTCAGGTCAGCTGGCTTCCTGATGCGGTCGGTCCGCACATAGATGGCGGTGTGCCGGAATGCGCGCGATACAAACGCCGGAACGCCGACATAGGGGCAATTGCCCTGAGCTGTTTTGACTGTGAAACTGGACATCGACAGTTCGCAGATGTCGAATTCGGCGCGGCGAAAGGCGCGAAAGAAAATCTCCTCGGGATCGAGCGCCATGAAGACCGGATCGACGCCGTCGATCTGAACAAGCCCGTCGCTCAAGGGACGCGTGCGGTCGTAGTCGCGGACTGCGATGGAGAGGTTTAATTTCGCCATGAGTTACCTTGGGCCGTGTCGGTGCCGAAGAACTCTCATAGGCGAAATGACGGCGGTGCGCTACTCCACACCGCGCTTCTTGGTGCTCTCGTCGGGCGTCACATCGACAGCCCGGGCGCGGCCCGTGATTGTCACCGGGCCCCGGCAGTCGGTCATGCACGGGTTGGAATTCCAGAACGCCTTCTCGGCCTGTTCGCGGTCGTCATCAAAGAAGCCGCCCTCATTCGGCATTTTGACTTTGCCCCAGGTTTCTTTTGAGAGGACGAAATTATCATCGACGATATCATTAAGGTTGAGCACATAGGCGACGACCGCATAGAGTTCGTCATTCGATAGCAACTGCGAGTCACCGAAAGGCATTGCCCGCCGGACGTAGTCGAACACGCTCGACAGATATGGAAAATACGATCCGACGGTCTTGACCGGGTCGTGCGAGGCGAGCGTACCCTTTCCCTGCGCCAGCTGCGGCCAACGCCCGGCGCTCTCGCCGAATTCGCCGTGGCATGCCGCACATTTTTCCATATAGATCTGCTCGCCTTCCTTGACCGACCCATGGCCCGGCGGCGCTCCCTGACCATCCGGACGGACATCGATATCCCATCCGGCGATCTGATCCGGCGTCGCCACATGCCCGATGCCATAGTTACGCGGCTGGGCGTGCGCGCTGAATACCAGCAACAACGCAGTAGCAAGCGTGAGGCTAGCCCACTTCGACATTCTCGACCTCCCCGTTTGGCCGGACCGCCCAGGTCTGAATGCCGTTGTTGTGATAGATCGAGTTCACGCCGCGAATTTTGCGTAAATCTTCCTTGCTTGGCTGCACGTACCCCGTCTCATCGATCGCGCGCGATTGCAGCAAGAGCTCGTCGCCGCTCCAGTCAAGGTCAGCGTAAAATCGCACGCAGGCCTTGTCGAGAACCGGCCCATCAATACGTGCCGCCCGCCAGTTGCGGCCGCCGTCGAACGAGACGTCGACACGTCTGATCTTGCCTCGCCCCGACCAAGCAAGGCCAGTGATCACATTGAAACCCTTATGGTTCATTCGCGCCTGTGGCGACGGCGATGTGATCACGGACTTCGCGTCCATCACGAAAGTGAAGCGACGCGCCTTTCCGCTCTCGAGCAGGTCCGTGTATTTGGAAGTCTCCTCGCGCGTGAACCACGGTTGATCGCCGACCTTGATCCGCCGTAACCATTTCACCCAGACATTGCCTTCCCAGCCTGGCACCACGAGCCGCACGGGATAACCCTGCTCGCGCCGCAACATTTCACCATTCATTCGATATGCAACCAGGCAATCGTCGACCGCTTTCGCCAGCGGGATAGAGCGGTTCATCGCGGCTGCGTCCGCGCCCTCGGCCATGATCCATTTCGCGTTTGACTTAACGCTAGCCTGTTCGAGAAGAAGCTTCAGCGGCACCCCGGTGTATTGAACACAATGCACCATTCCGTGGGTGTACTGGCACCCGTTGAGTTGCGCGCCGTGCCATTCCATTCCGGAATTGGCGGCACATTCCAGAAAATGGACCCTGCTGATGCGCGGCAACCGCTTCAGGTCGTCGAGCGTGAAAATCAGCGGCTTGTCGACGAGCCCATGCAGCATCAACCGGTAGTCGCCCGGGTCGATTTCGGCGATGCCGCCGTGATGACGCTCAAAGCACAGCCCGTTCGGCGTGATGATGCCATCGAGCTCGTGCAAGGGCGTGAAGCTGACCGACGATTCAGGCGTTGCCGTCAGCCACGGCACGGTCCTGCGGACAACGTTCTTTTCGAATTTGGATGGTGCCCCATAGCCCCGCACACCAACGCCATCGCCAAGCTGGCGGGTCCATGCGGGAATGTTCGGCGGCAAATTCTTTGCGTTGTCGGCGCGCGCCGCGCCGCCGCCTGCGGCCGCAAAACCGGCCGCGCCAATGAGAAACCGGCGGCGCGTCGGCGTTTCGGCACGTTTCTTCATCCGCACCTCCCCGGCGACAAGACCCGCCAGTTCATATCACATTCTGCTTTATGAATGTAATAGAAAGCACGGTCAAATCCCGGAAATTTTCACCGAGCTGTTCGGCGTCACTCGCACCGTCTTTTCCGCCGCGACGTATCGCTCGACCAGATCCCAGACCGGCGGCCCCTCGGTCCCCTCGTTCACGCTCGCCCAGCCGGCGACGGTGTATTCCTTGGTCGCTTCGACCGGTTTGCCGGATTTGAGGTGAGTCAGCGCGGAAATGCGTTGCCCCATCGGCTTCGTCACATCGATCGCATAGCCGAGCCCGCCGCAACGGACCATGTCGCCGCCCTGCTGGTAGTAAGGATCCGGATTGAACAGATTATCGGCGACGTCTTCGAGCACATCCTTCAGCCGCGCACCGGTCATTGCTATGCGGTACACCTGCGGATAGGTGATAGCCGTCGCATTGTGAATGTCCTCAACCGTGATTGTCTGGCCCGGCAGCACGCTGGTGCCCCAGCGGAAGCCGGGCGAAAGAGCGATCTCGGCATCGCGTTCTTTCAACAGGGCGGCGCAGATGACATCGTCGAACGTGCCGTTGAAATTGCCGCGCCGGAAAAGCAGAGACTGGGTGTGGCCGACGACGCGCGCGAGTTCCTTGGCGTAGGGCGCGCGCGCCTTTGCAATCGCCGCACTCATCTCCGCATCCGGCTTTACCGCGTCCGCAAAAAGCGGAATGAGCTTGTAGCGATAGTCCTTGATCTCGCCGCCCCGCACGTCGAGATCGAGCCGTGAAACGAACTTGCCGTGGCTGCCTGAGGCAACGAGCAAGGTGCGGCCAACCTTGATGGCCTCCGGGACCGCATCATGCGTGTGGCTCGTGAGAATGATGTCCAGGCCAGGCACGCGTCCCGCAAGCTTGCGATCGACGTCGAAACCGTTATGCGAAAGCAGCACGACGAGCTCGGCGCCGCCCTTGCGCGCCTTCTCGACATTCGTGCGCACGTCTTCCTCGCGAATGCCGAACGACCACTTCGGTATCATCCATCGCGGATTGGCAACCGGCGTGTAGGGAAAGGCCTGGCCGAGGACGGCAATCTTGACACCGCCCTTTTCGAAAATCTTCATCGGCTCAAAGGCCGGCTCGTTCCATTCGGTGTCGCGAATATTGAGAGCAAGGAAAGGAAATCCAAGCCCCTCAATCAGCTCCTTGACCCGGGCCTCGCCATAGGTGAATTCCCAGTGGCCCGTCATCGCATCGGGTTTCAGCAGCGCCATGCAGTCGACCATGTCCTGGCCTTTGCTGCGATTTGCGCCAAGCGAGCCCTGCCAAGTATCGCCGCCGTCAAGAAGAAGAACCTTTTGCTCCCCGCGCTCCGCGCGTGTGCGTTTGACGACCGCCGCCAGCCGGTCCAGCCCGCCGATACGACCATAGGTCCCGGCAAGCGCCGCGAAGTCCTGGTCGGTCAGCGCATAGGCCGCCGCTGATTTTTCCGGAATGCCAAAGCGCCTGAGGAAGGCCTTGCCGGTCAAATGCGGCGGCTGCCCCTTCGCCTCTCCCACGCCAATGTTGATGGAAGGTTCGCGAAAATAGACGGGCGTGAGCTGGCCGTGAATATCGGCAATGTGCAGCAGCGTGACATTGCCGATTGGGTCGAATTTAAGCAGATCGGATTCGGTCAAACGCTGTCGCGCGACCGCCCGCATGAATGCGGCATCGCCAGCCGCAAGCGCTGCACTTGCGGCGCCAATTTGCAGGACTTCGCGTCGCGTAATCATCTGGCGCGCATCATTTGTGGCGCGCGCTCCGTGCAATTGCAGAGCGAAACGCGCGCGGCCTGGCTCAGTGCCGAATTCCCGGCACGCTCAGTTTCAAGCCTTCATTCTCCGCGGCGAGATACAGCTCAAGATCGCCATATTCCTTGGCATCCGGCGGCAACTCGTCGGCGCGGATGTTGACCTGACACCACTGGAACCGCTGGCGGATGTCCCAGATCGTCAGCAGGCTCGTGCGCCACGTCGGAAAGTGGTCGTACTGCCCCTTCGGGGCTCCGAGCCATTGCCCGCGGATCCAGTGATTGGCGACTTTGCCGTGGCAATCCGTGCAGGCGAAATTGAGCTCGCCGATCTTCCGGCTGGCGAGTTCCTTGCCGCGTTCGATGGCCGCCTTGGCCTCCGGACTTGTCGTATCGACGTTGATCGGCGTGCCATTGGCAAGATTGTGCAGATAGACGGACATTGCGCGGTTCTCATCCGTCTCCATCAGCCAATTGAAGCCGGTCGTCGCCCTGGCATGGCGGGTGACGAATTCCTCGACGCCAAGGACCTTGTTCAGCCGCGGCTCCCATTTCGGCATCGACGCCGCCCAGGTCTTGAACGCCGTCGCAGGGTCATTGTGGCAGCTATTGCATGAAAAGCCGGTTGCGCCCTTCTGTTTCCAGAGATCCTTCGCCTTGTCGATCGCCCACATGCCCGGATTTTCGATCGGATCGAGATTTTCGCGTGTCTCGACCGGCGCGGGACGCTTTTCCGGATTGTCGAGCTCGGTCTTGAAAGGTGCCGGCGCCTTCAGCGTTTTCAGGAACGCGACCATGTCGCTGATTTCCTGATCGTTGAACACGCCATGGCTTCCCCATGGCGGCATCACCGTATCCGGATTGTAGACGCGCGCATCGTAGATGTAATTGAACAACCACTCGTCCTCGCGCCCGGCATTTCCGATCTCGGAAAGATCCGGACCGACATTGCCCGGGAGATTGGCGCCGCCTGCCGGCCCCATCGCGTGGCAAGCAAGGCATGACCCGCCGCGGTTGCGATCGGCCACGAGTTTTGCACCGTTTGCGGCATCACCGGTTATCGGCCCGCTGAGATTCCTCGGCGATTTCGGGGCTGGCGGTGAAGCAACCTGTCCGAGTGTGCTCCACTTCGACTCGTCGCGCGCGGGCCAGCCCGCATAGCGTTTCCACGGTCGCGCCGAAGCATCGCCCTTTGTATCGAGCGGCGCCTCCGTGCCCTTCGCTTGCGCATGAGCATTTGAGTTGATTGCTACGGCAATTACGCCCGCCAAAACAACGGCGAGTGCGGCGCCGCCGGCCAGAATCCCTCCACGCGTCATCAAATCCTCCCCAGCCAATTGTTCTTTTCAACGTGCGCTTCTGCGCACTTCGGGTGCTCAGGTGACGGTTATACTCTCTTCCGCCGTGGTTACCGTGCCGTCGTCATCGGTCCAGCTGAATTTGAACGTTCCGCTTTCATCCACCTTTGCATGGAATTCCATATAGGGATTGGCCGCGATCGCGGGTTCGAGATTGACGGCCAACACCGGCTTTCCGTTGAACTCGCAGGTGAACTTGTTGATGATCTTGCGCGGAATTGTCTTTCCATCCTTATCCTTGCGCTGTCCCGACTCCATAATATGCGGCAGCAGAGTCTTGATCTGCACGATCTCGCCTTTCTTGGCTTCCTTCGGAACTTTGAGCCGCGGCTTTTCCGCCATGGTGAACTCCTGATTTTTTCTTTTTGCGTTATCAGCCGCCGCAGCCGCCGATGGTGACCTTGACCAGCTTCTGGTTCGTGAAGAATTCGCCCTTGCTGGTCTTTGCGACAACAATGATGTTCTGGGTGGTCGCAAGACGGATGCGCGTTGAGGCCTCAGCCTTCCCCGCTAAAGGCGAAAGATGGAATGTTGCAACGCCGGGATTCGGGTTGCCGTCGGCAACGACCAGAATTTCGCTGACGTAATTGTCCGTGGTCATCGGTGCGTCGACCGATACGGAGAGCGGCACCGTATTTCCGTTTTCCGCAATCTCCGGCAGCTCAATCGAGATCTTGCCCTTCTCGGCCGCCTTGCCGCCGGTGAATTTTCCAATCAGCTCCGCCGTTTCCTTTGCCGCGGCCGACGCCGTGACACTCCAGCCCATCAACGTCAGCGCCGCTCCAGAGGCGCCGAGCGCCAACGCGCCGCGGCGGGATAGATGTTGCATTCGTGTCTCCTCCAACTAGCATGTCTGGCAGGTTGAGCCCGCACCATGGCGACCATAGCTGCGCAGCGGGCGCTATTCAAATCATATTCACAAAAGAGAATATTGGTATTGCGAGGCCGACGGCCCGGAGAATGCCGTGCCTAGCTCGATCGCGATTTGAGATAGTCGCGGAAGCTTTTGCCCTCATAGGCCTTTTCCCGGACATAGCGAAACATTGCAAGAAAATCGTCCGGCAGCATGTAGCCCGCCGCGCGGTTGACCTCCCGTTTCGCGGGCGGCAGTCCTTTAAGTGTTGCGGCGTTCTCGCCAAAAAACTGAAATGTCGGCGTGAAACGGACACCGTATTTTACAGCCAATGCCTTTTCCGACAGCTCCTGCCCGTCGAAATCGGTGACCTTGCGCGACCCGATGATGTTGAGCTGGAGCACCTCAAAATTGGCTTTCACATAGTCGGAGATTCTAGGCTGCGAAAAATTCACGAAGTGGGTTTCCTTGCAGTAGGGACAGCCGCGCAGTTCCCACATCACGACAAAGCGCTTGCCTTCCTTGCGGGCGCCCTCGAGATCGTCGGCGAGATCGAGGAAGCTTTCCAGAAACCATGGCTGCCTGTAGAGCCCGTCATCCGTCAGAATCGGCTCTTCCGCCCGCGCGCGGGTCATTGCGAGCGCCACCGCAGAGCCTATTCCCAGCAACAAAGCCCGTCTTCCGATCATGATCGTATTCCGTAAACCACGACGGCAACTCGGCTCCTCGCCGTCCGTCGGGCCGCATATATTCATAACTCGAAAGCCGCGCGGCTCAAAATTCGGTGAATGCCATGATGGCCTGGATTGTCCGTGTTGCATGTCTTCTGGTTTTTCTCGCCGGCCTCGCACCGGGCGCACGCGCTGATGACCTTTCCGATTTCAATAGGGCAATCGAATCAGTCAGCGCTCATAACCGGACCGCCATCGGCTATCTGCGCACGGAAAATGTCGACCTCGCCACCCTCGAAATCGAACGGCTGCGCGATGCATGGACCCGATTTACCGAGCAATATGCCGGAAATCGTCCGCACGCATTCGAGGGCAATCCGCTTTACGCAAACCTGTTTACCAGCGAGAGCGCACGCCTGGTGGGTGCGGATCTGATGCTCAAGATCGGTCGACCTGACGCGGCGCGCAACGCGCTCGACGCCATCCGCAAGGATATTTATGAACTGCGCAAAGCCAGCGGCGTTCCGGTTCTTGCCGACTGCGTTCGTGACGCGAATGCCGCAATGGACGAGCTGTTTGCCTTTGACGGTCGTACCCTGGACTGGACCGATGCAGAGACCGGCAAGACAATCGCCGACAGGGCATCCACGTATGCTTCCGTGCTTGATCGTTGCGACGCAATGGCCGATGGCGCCGTGCGAAAGTCCCCCGAATTCCGCCGGCTCGTCGATGGCGCAAAGACAAGCCTTGCCTTGATCCCGCACGCGATCGCAACTCGCGACACCAACCTGCTTCATCGCGTGCTGATCGAATTGCGCTCCTTCGACAATCTGCTCGATTTCCGCTTCGGCTGAGGCGCCCTGGGGCAATTCGGCGTTCGCACATTGGCCGCTTCAACACATTCACCTATTCTGATATATCTTCCGTGTGATCACTACGGCTGCCAAAAGTACAAAAGTGTAAGAGAATGAAGTTGCTCTCTGGAACGCAAATAAAGAAAAGTTTTTCTTACATCGCTGCTGTCGCCCTGCTGCTCCTGAGCCAGACGCTCGCGCGCGCAGCCGAACTCATCATGTTCGAACAGACGGGGTGCGCCTGGTGCGACACCTTTGATCGGGAAATCGGACCAATCTACGCAAAAACGACCGAAGGGCAGCGCGCTCCGCTTCGACGCGTGAACATCGATTATCCATTACCGCAGGACCTTGATTTTGTTGCCGTAGAACGGCTTGCGCCCCTGTTCGTCCTGGTCGACAAGGGTCACGAGATCGGACGTATCCGCGGTTATCCTGGCGAAGAAAACTTTTGGGGCTTGCTTGGCGCCCTGATCAAAAAGCTGGATAGCGACGGCGCAAGCTAAATTGAGAGAGGGTGAAGCGAAAAGTCGTTGCGCGCAGCTGCTCGATCGTCTGTATTCAAGTACGCGCAATCGAAATTTGTTGGTGTACGTATGGAATTGCAGCATTTGGACGCCCGTACCCGTTCCAGCGAACTTGAGCGCATGGTCGGCAGCGCACAACGCGCCAGCCATTTTCTCAAGGCGCTCGCGCACGAAAGCCGCCTTTTGATTCTCTGCATCCTCGCGGAAGGCGAAAAATCCGTCAGCGAGCTTGAGGACCTTCTCGCTTTGCGTCAGCCGACAGTGTCGCAGCAGCTTGCGCGACTGCGCGCCGACGGACTCGTTTCGACTCGGCGCGACGGCAAGGCGATCTATTATAACTTGGCAAGCGAAGATGCGCGCGTTGTCATTGGCGCGATCTACGACGTGTTTTGCCGCAAGCTGCGTAAGCGCTAATTCGCGACGGTATCACGGCGATGGCAGCAGTGCGGATGTCTTGCCGGTCATGCGGTATGCGGCCAACCCGATCCATTCATAGGCTGCGGCGTCAAGGCGCTTGAGTCCGTCGCCGAGTGTACGATCCGCTCTAAAGTCGATTGCTTTGGCAGCGCGCCAACCGACCGGATAGGCTTCGACCGGAAACCCAACCTGCCGAAAGCAGCCGATCGCACGCGGCATGTGCTGCGCGGACGTGACAAGAAGCCAGCGTTCGCCCGGTTTCGGATCGACCAGCTGTTTCGTAAACGCTGCATTCTCGGCGGTGTTGCGCGAACGATTTTCCAGCAAAATGCGACCGCGGGAGATGCCGAGACTGTCCAGCAGTGGGTAGACATAATCAGTCTCCGGAGACTCGTCGGCGAAGATGCTTGCGTCACCACCGGAATAAACGATCCGCGCGGCCGGATAGGCACGCGCAAGCTTGACCAGCGCGAATATGCGGCCAGCATCGCCATCGACGACTGTCTCTCCATGGACGTTTGAAAGCCGCGAAGAAATGGCGCCGCCAAGGACAATGATTCCGTCCGGCGGGCCGCGGCTTGCGTCCCATCGCGGAAAGCGGCTCTCAAGAATGTAGGAAAAATAGTTTCCGATCGGCAGATAGCCGACGACAGCCAGAAGCAAGATACCGAGTGTAACGAGCCACGTCCCGATTCGCCTGCGGCGCAACACGATGAGAACAAGGCCTGCAAGCGCAAGAATAATCAGCAGGTTGGATGGAAACAGAAGCGACGCCGCCGTCTTCGAGAGAACGAAGAACATCAGCGTTTCTTCTTCCATTCCTCATAGCGTTTCTTGTTTTCCTCGTTGGGCGGGTACAGCCCCGGCAGTTTTGCCCCTTTCTCCACCTCCTGAACCAGCCAGCTTTCCAGAAGTTCGTGCTCAGCGCCCTCGTTCGCTACGAAGTCCGCCAGGTCCTTGGGGATCACAACTGCGCCATCGTCGTCAGCAACGATAATATCATCCGGGAATATCGCGCAGCCGCCGCATCCGATCGGCTCGTTCCAGCCGACAAATGTGAGCTGATTGACCGACGCCGGCGCTGCAACGCCTGCACACCACACGGGCAGGCCGGTTGCGAGCACGCCGTGCTTGTCGCGCATGACTCCGTCCGTAATCAAGGCCGTCACTCCGCGCTTGACCATGCGCATACATAGAATGTCGCCGAATATTCCTGCGCCGGTGACGCCCATCGCGTCGGCAACGACAACGCAGTTTTCCGGCATCGCTTCGATCGCCCCGCGCGTTGAAATAGGCTTTGACCAGCTTTCCGGCGTCGCCAGATCTTCACGGACCGGCACAAAGCGCAGCGTAAACGCCGGACCGACAACGCGCTTGCCGGAAAAACCGAGCGGCATTGCGCCCGTCATCCAGCAGCGACGGATTCCTTTCTTCAACAGCATTGTGGTGATTGTGCCGGTCGTAACCTGGCGAAGCGTATCAAGGGCGGAATTCATGAGATACCTCACACAGCCTTGAGTCCCAGCCGCTCGTCACGGCGGCGGACCCAGGCGACCAACGGAGCCGCAATCAGGACCATCCAGAGTTTGCCGATGATCTGGCCGAAAAGGAACTCGAGCGAACCGAAAGCGAGCCAAAGAAACACGATTGAATCGACCACCAGCCCTGCAACGCTCGAAGCGACGACTGCGGCGACAAGCCGGCGTCGCGCGAGCGGTGTGTAGACCAGAAAATCCGCGAACTCGGAAAGTAGAAAAGCGGTTGCCGACGCAACCACCAGTGATGCCGGCGCAAGGCCCGCTGAAATCGCCGCTCCGACCGCAATCGCTGCGATGCCGAATCCGATGCCGAGCCGCCGCTGCACCAGATCTCGCAGCACAAGCGCGGCGCCGACCATCAGGACGCCGGATGGTGCAGCAACCCCCGGCGCGACCGGCACGAGGCATGGGCCGTTCGGCACGCAAACGGTGCCGAGGTGACCGATCATCCAGTTGGCGGCGGGAATCGTGAGGCAAAAGAGAACAAGGAAAATCGCGCCTTCGATTGCTCTTCGCCGATCGTTATCGCTCATGTGTCCTTTGTTCCATGAATTTGGCGTAGCCTTTCGCCCGGAGTTCGCACGCCGGGCACGCACCGCAGCCATAGCCCCAGTCATGGCGTATCGAGCGTTGTCCGCGATAACAGCTATGGCTGTCCTCGATGACGAGATCAAGGAAAGCTTTGCCGCCGATGTCCTCCGCCATGGCAAAGGTCCCCGCCTTGTCCACCCACATCAGCGGGGTGTGGATGGTGACGCGCCTATCGGTCCCCAGCGTCAATGCAACTTGCAGCGCCTTGAGCGTGTCGTCGCGGCAATCCGGGTAGCCGGAATAGTCCATCTCGCACATGCCGCCGACAAGATGACGGGCGCCGCGCCGGTAGGCCAACGCCCCGGCAAAACAAAAAAAGATGAGATTGCGGCCCGGCACGAAAGTCGTGGGCAAGCCAGAATCCGCCGTTTCAATTGCGACATCGCGCGTCAGCGCCGTTTCGGAAATCGCGCCCAATGCATCCAGCTTGATGATGTGATCCTCACCGAGCCGGTTTCGCCACCCGCGACTGAGCGTCGCCATACGGTCGCGCAGGCCCGCGCGGACATCGAGCTCGACCGCGTGACGCTGGCCGTAGTCGAAACCCAGTGTCTCCACCCGGCTGAAGCGCTCCAATGCCCAGGCCAGGCAAACGGTGGAATCCTGCCCGCCGGAAAACAGGACGATGGACGTATCGGAGGTGACGGTCATGCAGACCCACTATAAAGCGTTGCGTCCAGCGTGCTAATTGGTGGACAAGGGAAGCGCAAGCGAGCCGGGCTCATGGACAAAGCACGCGGAATGATCGGGGTTGATAAAATGGGGGCCAAGATCCTCTTTATCGATCCCACCACCTACGAGACGCAAAAGGTTCTCGACGGCTTTCAGCGCACCGTGCACGAACTGCTGATCGTGCCGGAGGCCCGGCTTGCCTACGTACCGATTTACGGCGACGGGATTCACGGCCGCAACCCGAATCCCGGCCATACGCTCTGCATTATCGATCTGGAAAAGCGGACGCACGCCGCCGACATCGATCTGCGCCCCTACATCGCACCGCATACGCTCAAGCTCGGTCCCGACGGACTGATCTACATCACCTGCGAAAACAGCGCCGTTGTGGCAGTGATCGATCGCGCCGCGCGCCGCGTGGTTGACGCGATAGACTCAGGCTCGACAAACGCGCATCGCCTGATAATCGCGCCCGACGGACAGCGGCTGTACACGGAGAATGAGGAAGATGGCGAAGTCTCCATTATCGACCTTCCAAACCGCAAGCTTCTCGGCAAGGTGAAGACCCCGCATGCTCTGGCCGGTATTACCATTAGTGCTGACGGCAGGACGGTCGTTGTCGTGTCCGACCAGGAGCCGGTCCTTTTTCTGATCGATACAGTTGCGCGACAGGTGAGGGAAACGGTGCGCCTCAAGGATGTGCCCAAACCGGCGCAGATCGCACGCTACAGCCCCGACTGGAGCATGCTCGCCGTCACCAGCCTGAACAGCGATACGGTCAGCCTGGTCACGCCGACATTTCGTGACCAAACCGCCGTCAAGATCGGGAGCCAGCCGATGGACATGGTCTATCGCGGCGATGAGTTATTCATCGCATGTCAGGGTGACGGGTCGGTCCATGTGATTGATATTCCGGGCCGGCGCTGGAAGCAAAGCTTCAAGGCAGGCAAGGGCTGCGAGTCGCTCGGCTTTTTCTGAGTCTCAGTCCCAGCTGGGCGACCATGTCCAGTCGACGATGCGGCCGCCACGGCGAGCCAGGCCCGCAATGTCCCGCATTTCCGCGTCGCTCAGCGCAAAATCAAACAACGCGAAGTTCTCCTCGAGGCGCTCGACCCGGCTGGTGCGCGGAATGACGACGATACCCTGCTGCACCAGCCATCGAAGGCAAACCTGCGCCCCTGTTTTCTTGTGGACCTTGCCAATCGATTCCAGCAACGCATTACCCTTCGCCCCGCCCCGTGCAATCGGGCTGTAGGCCACAACCGCCATTCCAAACTTGCGGGATGTCGCGATCACCTTGTCCTGGTTCAGGAAGGGATGGCATTCAACCTGATTGCAGACCAGCGGTTCGCCGGAAACCTGGTCTGCTTCCTCAAGAAGCGCGACTGTGAAATTCGAAACGCCGATCTGTCGCGTGTAGCCCTCCTTCTTCATCTTGGCCATGGCGCCCAGGGTCTCGGCCAACGGCACGCGCGGATTCGGCCAGTGGATCAGAAGAAGATCGATGGCGTCGAGACGAAGCTTGGCCAGGCTTTCCTTCACCGAGCGTTCAAGATCGTGAGGAGCAAGCAGGGTCGGCTGCACCTTTGTCGTGACCACGACTTCCGACCGGAGTCCCGACGCCCGCACGCCCTCGCCCACCTCACGCTCATTGTCGTACATCTGCGCAGTGTCGATGTGGCGGTAGCCGATCCGGATGGCCTGTTCGGTGAGGCGCGCGCATTCACGGCCGCGCAGCGCCCAGGTCCCGAGCCCCACGATCGGAACCTTGAAACCTCTGGCGTCGACCAGCGGGGCGCTTGACGGATGTGGCCTATCCGCAGGCATTCTGCAGTCCTCGTTATCGCCAGACTCACCGACGCTACGGCGTATCCCACTTCGGTGCGTGTGGCGGATTTACGACGCGCATATTGGTGGCATTGAGTTTCTTGAGCTCCGCCATTTCGGAATCCGAAAGTTTGAAACCGAACACGTCGAGATTCTGCTTGAGATGCTCCGGATTTGCGGTGCGCGGTATCGGGCAGACGCCCATCTGTACGAGATAACGCAACGATACCTGCGCCGCCGTTTTTCCGTGCGTTTTTGCGATGCGCTCGAGGGCGTCAGCGCCCGGCACCTTTCCGCGCGCAATCGGACAATAAGCGACGGCCGCCATTCCATGCTTCTTGCAGGCGGCGAGCACCTTGTCCTGAGTCAGGAACGGATGCATTTCGATCTGGTTGCACACGAGCGGCTCGGTCGTCACCGCCCAGGCCTCGTCCAGCATCGTGGTTGTGAAGTTCGCGACGCCGATATGCCTGGTCTTGCCTTCCTTTTTCGCCTTGCACAGCGCGCCGACCGAAAGCTTGAACGGGATATCCGGATTGTTCCAGTGGATGAGAAGCAGATCCACGTAAGGCAGCTTGAGATTGGCGAGGCTCTGACCAAGCACCTTTGCGAAGGCATCCGGCATCAGGTCGCCCTGCCGCACCTTGGTGCAGATGAAAACGTCCTCTCGCTTGACGCCTGACTGGCGCAGTCCCTCGCCGTTCTCCTTTTCGTTGCCGTAAAAGGCTGCGGTGTCGAGATGGCGATAGCCGATCTGCAGGGCGGTCTTCACGGCCTGGACGCAGACATCATCTTTTAACGTCATTGTGCCCAGACCAATGGCTGGAATACGGGCACCATGGGCTTCAATCACCTGCATTACGGACTCCTCGCAACAGCGTTAGGGGAAAGCCTGGCGGCGGGGTGGGAAGAATGCCCTTCGGCAGGCCCGCTGCCAACCGGGGTCCTCGGGGGTCATCTGTCCGGCCGCCGATCACGAAATTTTTTTCTCAGCATCAACTGCCGCAATACTTTGCGGAGCAATCGCTTCGGCCCCGTTCTTACATTGGAATAATTCAAGAGTAAAAATACTTATTGCATCCTAGGCGTTTAATGCTTTTGTGATGATAAATTTTTACGATGAGGATCGAATGCGCAGCGCCATTATTGTTCTGGTCGGGTTCCTGGGCCTCGGGCTATCGGTAGCCCGCGCCGATGATTATGTCCTGACCATCAAGGACCACACGTTCACGCCTGTCGAGATCAAGGTGCCGGCGAACCAGAGGGTAACGATCACTGTGATCAATGATGACGCGACGCCTGAGGAATTCGACAGCAGCGCGCTCAAGGTCGAGAAGGTGGTCGCTGGAAAATCGAAGGGTCTGGTTCGCATCGGCCCGCTCAAGGCGGGGCGCTATCCGTTCATCGGCGAGTACAACGAAGCCACCGCCAAAGGCGTCGTGGTCGTGGAATAGATCATGCTTGGTGCGCTGATTATCGTATTTCGTGAAGTCATCGAAGCCGGCTTGATTGTCGGCATCGTGATGGCAGCCACCCGCGGCGTTGTCGGACGCGAAAGATGGATCACTTTTGGGATCGGTGCCGGCGTGCTCGGTGCGGGAATCGTCGCCATGTTTGCCGGCGCGATCTCCGAAGCCTTTCAAGGCGCCGGCCAGGAACTGTTCAACGCCAGCGTGCTCGGCATCGCGGTCGTCATGCTGATGTGGCACAACGCCTGGATGGCGCGCCATGGCCGCGAAATCGCCGAGGAGATGCGCAATATCGGCGCGGCGGTGAGCGAAGGCGCAAAGCCGCTTACCGCGCTTGCCGTCGTCGTTGGTCTCGCAGTGTTGCGCGAGGGCTCCGAGGTCGTCCTGTTCCTTTACGGTATCATGGCATCCGGCACATCGGCGTCGGCACTGCTCGTCGGCGGCGTACTCGGCATTGCCGCAGGGGCTGCGTTCAGCGCCCTGACCTATTTCGGACTGCTGGCGATCCCGAACCGCCATATCTTCTCGGTAACAAGCTGGCTGATCGCTCTGCTCGCGGCGGGAATGGCGGCGCAGGCCGTTCAATTCCTCAACAATGCGGGCGTTGTGATCTCCCTCGACCGCACGGTTTGGGATACGTCATGGCTGCTGTCGGAAGGAAGCATCCCCGGCAAGTTACTGCACACGCTGATCGGCTACACCGAACGGCCGACTGAGATGCAGCTTGTCGTCTACATTGCGACCTTGGTCGCAATGTTCCTGCTGATGCGGATCGCACGCTATTCGCCGCGTCCGCGCGTTCCCGCAGTCGCCGAATAGACTCAGCGACGCCGGCCGCCGAGGGCCGCAAAGGCGGCATCCGGAGCCTGATCGATCAGCTTGAGCAGTGCGCGCGCAGGCCCCCGCGGATGGCGCTTGCCCTGCTCCCAATTTCGCACGGTTTCGATCGGCACTTCGATTTTTTCCGCGAATGCGGCCTGGGTCAGGCCGCAGCGTGCTCGCACCTGCCGCACGAACTGCGCCGGATTGCCGTGGTCGATGGTTTTTTCAGCACCGTCAGGCAGGATTTCCACGATCCGCCCGTCGGCCTTGAGCCGTACCCGCATCATGCGCCAACCCCTTGGCTGATGGTGTCGGCCAATGCACTAGCTGATTCGCGGCACCAAAAAGTTAAATTCAGGCGCTAACGCGTTTTCTCGAAGATCTCGCGTCCGATCAGCATGCGACGGATTTCCGACGTTCCCGCGCCGATCTCGTAGAGCTTGGCGTCGCGCAGCAGCCTGCCGGCTGGAAAATCGTTGATGTATCCGTTGCCGCCCAGACATTGAATGGCCTCCAGCGCCATCCAGGTCGCGCGCTCGGCCGCGTAAAGAATTGCCCCTGCCGCGTCCTCCCTTGTCGTGCGCCCCTCGTCGCAAGCGCGCGCAACGGTATAAACATAGGCCCTGGCGGCATTCATGGTCACATACATGTCGGCGAGCTTGGCCTGCACGAGCTGGAAGCGCCCGATCGGCTGGCCGAATTGCTGCCGCTCGTGGACATAAGGCATCACGACATCCATGCAGGCCTGCATGATGCCCAGGGGGCCCGCCGCCAGCACGACGCGCTCGTAGTCTAGCCCCGACATCAACACATTGACGCCATTGCCGATCGCGCCGAGGACATTTTCCTCCGGCACTTCGCAGTCGGTGAACACCAGCTCGCTTGTATCGGAACCCCGCATGCCGAGCTTGTCGAGCTTCTGCGCCGGCGCAAAGCCCTTGAATCCCTTTTCGACGATGAAAGCCGTAATGCCGCGCGCTCCTGCCGTCCGGTCGGTTTTGGCGTAGATGACGAGCGCGTCGGCGACGGGCCCGTTGGTGATCCACATCTTTGAGCCGTTGAGGACAAAACGGTCACCGACCTTGTCGGCGCGCGTGCGCATCGAAACCACGTCAGAACCGGCGCCCGGCTCCGACATCGCGAGAGCGCCGACGTGGTGGCCTGAAATCAGTTTCGGAAGATATTTGCGCTTTTGCTCGTTCGTGCCGTTGCGCCGAATCTGGTTGATGCAAAGATTGGAATGGGCGCCATAGGACAGGCCGACGGCCGCGCTGGCGCGCGAAATCTCCTCCATCGCCACACAGTGCTCGAGATAGCCGAGGCCTGAACCGCCAAATTCCTCCTCGACGGTGATGCCATGCAGGCCAAGCGCGCCCATCTCCGGCCAGAGATCGCGTGGAAACACGTTGTCCCGGTCTATTGCGTCGGCGCGCGGGGCAATCCGATCCTGCGCAAATCCGTTCAC
>DATEKG010000112.1:0-15414 GCA_035277565.1 Pseudolabrys sp. | reverse complement strand
ATTGCGGTCATGTGGATCGCATTAATCGCATTGCCGTGGTGGCTGCCGATGATCGGCAGTTATACCGCGCTGGGCTCAAAGGTCTTGATCTACGCCATCGCGACCATGGGATTGAACATCATCCTTGGCTTTACCGGCGGGTTATCCTTCGGACAGGCGGCGTATTTCGGCCTCGGTGCGTACGGCGCTGGCATGACGCTGAAATACCTCGCGCCTTCAACGCCGCTCGCGATCCTCATCGGCACGGCGGTTGGCGGTGCCGCGGCAACATTGCTGGGACCGCTGGTCATGCGGCGCCGGGGTATCTATTTCGCGATGATCACGATCGCCATCGGCCAACTCTTCTACTTCATCATGGTCCGCTGGAATGAGGTTACAGGCGGAGAGGACGGCCTCGCCGGATTCAGCCGGCAGGACATCCACTTCGGTCCGATCATCTATCGACTGACCGAGACCAATTTCTATTATCTGGTCCTGCTCGGCTTCACGGCTGCGGTCGCAATCATGTGGACAATATTGCAGTCGCCGCTGGGACATACGTTCGTTGCAATCCGCGAGAACCGGAGACGCATGGAGTTCCTGGGCATCCGCGTCGAGCGTTACGTGTGGGCCGCCTTTGCCATAGCGGGGGCGATCACGGCCTTTGCCGGAACGCTGAACGCATTGTTGTTCAATTTTACGTCGCCGCAGGATCTGCACTGGATCCTGTCCGGAAATTTCGTGATCATGATCATCCTCGGCGGCATGCGAAGCTTCTTTGGCCCGTTGATCGGCGTCATTATCTTTGTCGTGGCGCAGGACTATCTTTCCAGCGTCACCGGAAACTGGATGACATTCATCGGCATGATCTTCGTGCTGATCGTGCTTCTCTTCCCAAGGGGCGTGCTCGGCATCTTCAATCGTCGCGCGGAGGCGGTATGAACATCGCCACCGCGCCAATCAGCACCCCGGGCGCCGCGCAAGCGCACGGGCGGCCGTTTCTGCGCCTCGACAATGTCTCGCGGCATTTCGGAACGCTGAAAGCGGTCGACGGCGTGTCGTTCGACATGTCCGGCGGCGAATTACGCGCCGTTATTGGTCCGAACGGCGCCGGCAAGACGACTTTTTTCAATCTGATCAGCGGCCTTCTGCCGCCGACGTCAGGCGAGGTCGTTTTCGAAGGCGAGACAATCACCAGCCAGACGATCGTCCACCGCGTCGCAAAGGGAATCGTCCGTACGTTCCAGATTACAGAAATCCTTCCCGATCTCACTGTGTACGAGAATATTCGTGTCGGCGTCGAAACCGCGGCGCAGCTGAATTCAAAGCCATGGATCAGCCGCAGCGAGCGGATGGCCGTCCGTCGCAAAGTCGAGGAACTGATCGATATTGTCGATCTTGGCGGCAAGGCCGGACGGGTTGTCGGAGAGATGGCGCATGGCGACCAGCGCGTCGTCGAAGTGGCGGTAGCGCTCAGCCTGAAGCCGCGCCTGCTGTTGCTCGACGAGCCGACCGCAGGAATGGGCGACCATGAGACGGATCACATGGTCGGCCTCGTCCGCAAGCTGCATCAAGAACAGAAAATGAGCATTCTCTTCATTGAGCACGACATGGACATTGTTTTCGGTATCGCGCAGCGCATTACCGTCCTTGATCAAGGACGCGTCCTGGCGGATGGCACCCCTGATGCCATTTCCGCAGATCAGAAGGTACGCGCAGCCTATCTGGGGTCGATCGAATGACTGTCGTGATGCGCGCCCATGAACTGCAGACCTTTTATGGCAAGAGCCATATTCTGCACGGCATCTCGCTTGAAGTGAATGAGGGCGAGATTGTCGCTGTGCTTGGGCGCAACGGTGCCGGCAAGACGACAACGGTACGAAGCATCGTAGGGCTGACACCGCCCCGACACGGTACGGTCGAGATCTTTGGCAAGGATACGACGCGTTGGCCCGCGCATCGAATTGCAGGTCTTGGCGTGGGCTATGTCCCTGAGGGACGGAAGATCTTCGGCAACCTGACGGTGCTCGAAAATCTCAAAGTGCCGCAGGCGCGTCCGGGGCCCTGGGATCTCGAGCGGGTGCTCAAGCTGTTCCCGCGTCTCGCCGAACGGAAGTCGCAACTCGGCCGCCAGCTCTCCGGCGGAGAGCAGGAAATGCTTTCGATCGCGCGCCCGCTATTGCTCAATCCGCGCATCATGTTGCTCGACGAGCCGAGCCAGGGGCTGGCGCCCCTGATTGTACGTGAGGTCATGCAGGTCGTGCGGCGGATGCGGGAAGAAGGACTGTCTGTTCTCTTGATCGAGCAGAATGCGCCGCTGTCACTGTCGATCGCCGACCGAGCCTATATTCTCGACGATGGCAAGGTTGTCTATTCCGGAAGGGCGGCTGAGCTTTCGAAAGATACCGAACTGGTCAATAAATTGGCCGGTGCCGGTCATAAGGCCGCATGACGCTTTAGGTCGAAACCAGGGTTCCAGCGGCCGCAAAGCCGCGCCAAATCTCCCATTTCGATGGTTTGCCCTGCGATAGCGCCTAATACGGGCGTCAAACGGGCCCTGATTCCAACTTGTAGCGAAAAAAGATTTGTTACAGAATATTGCCCACGATTAATAACTCTGGCTGCGGTGTTAGTGGCAGCAGAGGAAGAACAGCCGAAATTCTTCCGTTCGGCATAGGGGAGGGGACGACAATGACCACAGAAAACCAGACTACACGTGCGACGCGCCGCAAGTTCCTGAGCGGTGCTGCATTGACCGGCGTGGCAGCTGTCGCGGCACCGGCGGTTGTCAAGGCGCAAGGTCCGATCAATATGCGGTTCCAGAGCACCTGGCCGTCAAAAGATATCTTCCACGAATACGCGCAGGACTTCGGCAAGCGCATCAACGATATGACCGGGGGCGATCTCAGGATCGAGGTGCTGCCAGCCGGTGCGGTTGTGCCGGCCTTCGGCCTGCTCGACGCGGTTTCGAAAGGCGTGCTCGACGGCGGCCACGGTGTGCTCGTCTACAGCTACGGCAAGAATACCGCCTTGGCGCTCTGGGGCTCCGGCCCAGGTTACGCGATGGACGCCAACATGCTGCTCGCCTGGCACAAGTATGGCGGCGGCAAGGAGCTGCTTGAGAAAATCTACAACCAGATCGGCGCCGACGTCGTGTCTTTCCCGTACGCGCCGCTCTACTCGCAGCCACTCGGCTGGTTCAAGAAGCCGATGAGCAAGCCGGAAGACTTCCAGGGCCTCAAGTATCGTACCGTCGGCATTTCGATTGACCTGTTCACCGCGATGGGAGCGGCGGTCAACGCGCTTCCCGGCGGTGAAATCGTTGCGGCGATCGACCGCGGCCTGCTCGACGCGGCTGAATTCAACAATGCCTCGTCGGATCGCGCGCTCGGGTTTGCCGACGTGTCGAAGATCTGCATGCTGCAGAGCTATCACCAGAACGCCGAGCAGCTGGAAATCAGCTTCAACAAGACGAAGTTCAAGGCTCTGCCGCCGAAGATGCAGGCTCTCATCGAGAGCGGCGTCGAAGCCGCTTCGCAAGACATGCAATGGAAGGCGATCGACCGCAACTCGCAGGACTACATCACGCTGCAGACACAGGACAAGGTGAAGTTCTACAAGACGCCGGACGCCATCTTGAAGAAGCAGCTCGAGCTGTACGACGAGATCACCAAGAAATACATCGCAAGCAATCCGCTCTTTAAGGAAATCATCGCTTCGCAGCTTGCCTTCGCGAGGCGGGCCACCCAATGGGAGCAGGACTACATCACCCCGCGCCGAATGGCGTTCGATCATTATTTCGGCCCCAACGCGAAATCGCCGATCTGACGACGAAGTAAATCGGGCAAAGCACCATTCCGGCGGGGGCGACGGAATGGTGCTTTGTTCTTGGCGCGATAGCGCCGGGGGACAGGGGACACACGATCTATGAACGTTCAAAGCGTTCTTCACACCATTGACGGCATCAGCACCTGGGTCGGCAAAGCGGCGGCCTGGCTGATCATGCTTCTCATGACTGTCGTCTGCGTCGAGGTCTTCAAGCGCTACATTCTCAACGCGCCGACCGCGTGGATCTTCGACGCGGACAACATGATGTATGGCACTTTGTTCATGCTGTGCGGCGCTTACACACTCGCGCAGAACGCGCATGTCCGCGGCGATTTTCTCTACAGCTCGATGCGGCCGCGCCTGCAGGCGTCGCTCGATATCGGGCTCTATCTTGTATTCTTCATTCCCGGGATTGCGGCGCTGATCTTTGCCGGCTCGTTCTATGCCGCCGACTCCTGGCGCATTCTCGAGCATTCAAACGTCACATCCGACGGCCCCCCGGTCTACCACTTCAAGACGGTAATACCGATCGCCGGCGTGCTTGTCATGATTCAGGGCATTGCGGAAATCGTACGCTGCGTGATCTGCCTGAAGACGGGCGAATGGCCAAGCCGGCTGGCGGACGTCGCCGAAATCGATGTCATCGAAGAGCAACTCGCGCATAGCGAATATGTCGACGAGGAGTCGCGCAAAATCGCGATCGAAAGGGCGAAGGAAATCGACGAAGTCGCCCGGCAGCGCGGCATGGGTGGGGATCTCAACACATGAGCGATCCGGCACTCGGGCTCCTGATGCTCGGCCTCATCGTGGTTGTGATCATGATGGGGTTTCCGACGGCCTTCACGCTGATGGGCCTCGGCATGTTCTTCGGGTTCATCGCCTTTTATGACCCCACGCAGCTCATGACCGACAACAAGGTCTTCGAGCTGATGGTCCAGCGCACCTACGGTGCCATGAACAACGACGTGCTGATATCGATCCCGTTATTCGTGTTGATGGGATATGTGATGGAGCGCGGCGCGCTGGTCGACAAGATGTTCTATTCGATCCAGCTCGCGTTCAGGCGCGTGCCGGCCTCGCTCGCGGTTGCCACGCTGATCGTGTGCACCTTCTGGGGGATCGCCAGCGGCCTCGTGGGCGCGGTTGTCGTGCTCATGGGCGTCATTGCATTCAATCCGATGCTGCGGGCAGGTTACGACGTGAAGCTCGCATCCGGCGTCATCACCGCTGGTGGAACGCTCGGCATCCTGATTCCGCCTTCCGTCATGATCATCGTCTACGCGGCGGTTGCCGGACAATCGGTGGTGAAACTCTACGCCGCCGCGATGTTCCCCGGCTTTTTTCTGTCGTTCCTCTATCTCGTTTACATCATCGGCTGGGCGATGATTAATCCGAAAATCGCGCCGCCGCTCCCCGAGGAACAGCAGCGCGTGCCGGTGCCAGACTGGATGCGCAAGTTCCAGGCCGCATATGGCAACAATGTCTTCGTCGGCACATTGAAGGCGCTCGTCTCGCCGTCGCGCGCCTTCGCGATCGACACCGGCAAGGGCCGGGTGAGCTACGGAAAGCTGCTGACAAATCTCATCGCAGCGCTGGTGCCGTTCATGCTGGTCGCCGGCACGCTCTGGCTGACCTGGTGGTACGTCGTCATTCATCCGCAGGTCGCGCCGGAAGCGGTCGTTACCGGCGTGCAGCAGCTGGGAACGCCCGGCCTCGGCTCCGGCCCTGCATCTCCCGCCGAACTGGGGCCGCCGCAGGGCTTCTACATGTGGTTCGGCATAATCGCCGCCATCTGTGCCCTCTGGCAGATTCGTTACTATACCAAAGTCGATGCCGACCGGCTTGAAGTCATCAAGCTTCTGTCCACGTCGATCATGCCGCTTGGCATCCTCACCGTTGTGGTTCTTGCGGTCATTCTCTTCGGCATCACGACCGCGACAGAATCAGCCGGCGTCGGCGCGGCGGGCGCATTCCTCCTGGCGATTCAGGCAAGAACACTGGACTGGAAGCGCACAAAGGAAGCCGTGTTCCTGACAGCGAAAACAACGGCGATGGTGTGCTGGCTGTTCGTCGGCTCGGCGCTGTTCTCCGGCGTCTTCGCGATTTTGGGTGGTCAGGCCCTGGTCGAGCAATGGGTCCTGTCACTCCACATGACGCCCATCCAGTTCATGATTCTGTCGCAGGCGATCATTTTCGTTCTCGGCTGGCCGCTGGAATGGACCGAAATCATCGTCATCTTCGTTCCGATCTTCCTGCCGCTGCTCAAGCACTTCAACATCGACCCGGTGCTCTGGGGAACGCTGGTGTTCGTGAACCTCCAGGCGGCGTTCCTCTCACCTCCTGTAGCGATGTCGGCCTTTTACCTGAAGGGGGTATCTCCGCCGCACGTCACCCTCAACCAGATCTTCAACGGAATGATGCCCTACATGGTGATCGTGATCATATGCATGGTCATCATGTATTTCTGGCCGAGCATGACGCTGTGGCTGCCGAACTATCTCTATGGTGTGTGAGACGACGGTAGTCGACGAACCATGGCGGACGTGATTTGATCGGCGCCGTCGTCCGTGAGGATCCGAATGTGCTGGCCGAAACCGAGAAAACTGCGCTGACCGCGATCGATGCCGCATCCGAAATCGCCCGTGGCGCTATGTCGGCGGAAGAGTATGTACGCGACTGCCTTGACCGCATCGCCGCGTCGGAACCCAAGGTCCAGGCGTTCGCTCATATTGATACCGAGTACGCACTGCGTCAGGCGCGGGAGCGCGACGAATGGCGTCAAAGCGGGCGGCCAATAGGTCCGTTGCACGGCGTCCCGGTCGGCATCAAGGACATCATCGACACTGCCGACTACCCGACCGAATGCGGTTCGGCGTTCTTGTCCGGCCGGCGCCCGACCGTCGACGCGACCGTGGTATCAAGGCTGCGGGCCGCCGGCGCCGTTATCATCGGCAAGACGGTGACGACCGAATTTGCCTATTTCAGCCCGGGCAAGACCCGCAATCCGCGCGATCCCGAACGGACACCGGGCGGCTCGTCATCGGGTTCGGCGGCTGCCGTTGCCGCGCAAATGGTGCCGCTTGCACTCGGCACGCAGACAAACGGTTCGATCATTCGTCCCGGCTCTTTCTGCGGCGTCTTTGCGATGAAGCCGAGCCACGGACTGGTCTCGCGCGCGGGCGTTCTTTCGCTGTCCCGCACGCTTGATCATGTGGGGCCATTCGCGCGTTCGATCGACGATCTTGCCTTGGCTCTCGACGTCATTGCCGGTCATGATGCCGAGGACCCGGATACCCGGCCGATCGGTGCTCGCAATTTCCGTGAAACCGCCGCCGAGAATTTCCCGTTGCCGCCGCGCTTCGCCTTTGTCCGCACGTCTGCCTGGGACAAGGCCGACCTCGAAACGCGCGAGGCCTTCGAGGGTCTTGCGGAAGAGCTGGGTGACGCCTGTGTCGAATACAAATTGCCGGATGAGTATGCGGCCGCCTGGGACTCGCAGCGCATCATCATGGCGACCGAAATGGCCCATAATCTCGGCGGCATGGTCGACCGCGGCGGCGAATTGATCAGCAAGACGACAGGGGATCTCATCGCGGAAGGCCGCGCGGCCAATGCAACCAAATACCTCAATGCCGTTGCTGCCGCCGCGCCGCTGCGTGAAGGCCTGAACCAATTGTTCCACCAGCAGTTCAACGCGATCATCTCGCCGGCGTCGCCGGGCGCGGCACCGAAGGGCACGGCCACTGGTAACCCGGCATTCTGCACCTTGTGGACTTATGTCGGCTTGCCCGCGATTACGATTCCACTTATGACGAGCTCGAGCGGCATGCCGATCGGTGTGCAATTGGTGGGTGCGTTCGGTGATGACGCGCGCCTGTTACGGACCGCCAAGGCCCTGGTGAAGAAACTGTCCGAGAATTGATGACCGAAGATCAGCGGTTCCGCGGCGCTTTGGCTGCCTTGTTTCTTATTCTGGCGTGCGCCCCGAGTGTCTCGGCTGATTCCTTCCCGTACGATCGTGAACTCCTGCTTGATGCCGCGCCAATGCGTCCCGGTAAGCGGATGCCGATCCTCACTGTCGAAGAAAACGGAACTGCGAGGATCGATCTTTGGTGCCGAACGGTTCCGGCGCATGTGGAAATCGCGGATTCCACCATCAAAATCGAACCGGGACCGTTGCCTGAAGACTTGCCGGCCATGCAGAGCGCCGGCCAATGCACGCCCGAGCGCGTCAAGGCCGATGAGGAAATTCTCGCGGCCTTCAGCCAGGTCACGAGCTGGCGGCGTCAGGGCGAAAACATCGTGCTCGAAGGCACCACAACTCTTCGACTGCGCGGCAGCGATCACTGAGTTCAAAAGGGACACGGCGATCTGAGAGTACGCCCGCGTCGCGGTGAGCTGTCGCTATTCGGCAACGCGTGGCCGCTTTCACAGCGCGCATCCTCCATTCAGCTGATTGTTCTTCCACCGAATCAAAGCGATGCAGCCTCCCTCTGCATGGAGGAGATCCATGATGCGGCTGCGGCGGCGCGTTCACCGGTCGGCGATTTCGATTGCATGTGCGACGCTGTTGGCGGGACCGGCCTTGGCGTCGGATCTGGCGCTGCCGGTAAAGGCGCCGCAGCCGCTTCATCCTCCCGCTGGGCACGACTGGTCGGGATTCTATTTGGGCATTCATGGCGGCTATGGATGGGATCCCGCGCACGCCACTTTTGATCCTCGCGCTTTCATCACGGATGTGGCGCCGCTTTTCACGATCAATTCAGTGAGCGCGCCATTCGATCTCTCTGTAAGTCCCGAAGGGTGGCTTGGCGGTTTGCAGGCCGGCTACAATTGGCAAAACGGTGCATTCGTCTACGGTTTTGAAACCGGTCTGAGCTGGGGTCGAATCAAAGATGAATCGACAGCGGCCTTTTCCGCGATCACGGATCCAAACGTGAATGATGGTTTTGGTGATGCGATTGCCGGCCAGGTCCGCCTCAAACAGGAGCTCGATTACTTCGGCACGTTGCAAGGCCGCGCCGGATTGGCGGTCAATTCGCTGCTGCTGTATGGCACAGGTGGTTTGAGCTTTGGACGCGTGAAGACGACATTTGAAACCTTCAACATGAGCACGCAAACGCTCGCCAGCGCGCCCGCGGCGGCGCCACGCAGCGCGACCTCGGACAAGGTACGCTTCGGCTTCACGGTCGGTGGCGGAGTCGAATGGGCCTTCGCGCCGGCGTGGTCGGTCAAAACCGAATATCTCTACGTCAATCTTGGCAAAGGCGATACCCTGAGAATTCCAGGAGGCATTGCCCATTCCGAATTCCACATGCACCTGGTTCGCGCGGGGTTGAATTACCACTTCGGTGCTCACTGAGGCGTAGCAACGGCACAAACGAAAACCCCGGTCCAAGGACCGGGGTTTGTTTTTGCATTGGGCCGTTCGATCAGAAGCCCATGCCGCCACCCATGCCGCCGCCGGGCGGCATCGCGGGTGCGGGTTCTTTCGGCAGTTCGGCGACCATGGCCTCGGTGGTGACCAGAAGGCCCGCGACCGACCCAGCGTCCTGCAGGGCGGTGCGTACGACCTTGGCCGGATCGACGATGCCTTTGTCGATCATGTCGACATAGTCCTCAGTCTGCGCGTCGAATCCATAGGTTTCCGACTTGTTGTCGACGATCTTGCCGACAACGATCGAGCCTTCAACGCCGGCATTCTCCGCAATCTGACGGATCGGCGCTTCCAGAGCCTTAAGGACGATGTTGATTCCGGCCTGGACGTCCGGGTTCTCGTCATGGATGCGTCCGACGGCCTTCTTGGCGCGCAGCAGAGCTACGCCGCCGCCGGGGACGATCCCTTCTTCCACCGCAGCGCGGGTCGCGTTCAGGGCGTCCTCAACGCGGTCCTTTTTCTCCTTCACTTCGATCTCGGTTGCGCCGCCGACCTTGATTACCGCAACGCCGCCGGCAAGCTTTGCCAGCCGTTCCTGCAGTTTCTCGCGATCATAGTCGGACGTGGTTTCCTCGATCTGCGCCTTGATCTGGCCGACACGTGCTTCGATGTCGGGCTTCTTGCCGGCGCCGTGAACGATGGTGGTCTTTTCCTTCTCGATGATTACTTTCTTGGCCCGGCCAAGCATCGCCGTGGTGACATTTTCCAGCTTGATGCCGAGATCCTCTGAAATCAGCTGGCCCCCGGTGAGGATGGCGATGTCTTCAAGCATCGCCTTGCGCCGATCACCGAAGCCAGGTGCTTTCACCGCCGCGACCTTCAGGCCGCCGCGCAACTTGTTGACGACCAGCGTCGCGATCGCCTCGCCCTCGACATCCTCGGCGAGGATGACCAGCGGCTTGCCCGACTGCACAACCGCCTCGAGCACGGGCAGCATCGATTGCAGGCCCGACAGCTTTTTTTCGTGCAGAAGAATGTAGGCATCCTCAAGCTCCGCAAGCATCTTCTCGGCGTTGGTGATGAAGTAGGGCGAAATATAACCGCGGTCGAATTGCATTCCTTCGACGATCTCGACTTCGGTTTGGAGTGATTTTGCCTCTTCGACCGTAATAACGCCTTCGTTGCCGACCTTCTGCATGGCCTGCGCGATCATTTTTCCGATCGTCGCGTCCCCGTTGGACGAAATAGTGCCGACCTGGGCGACTTCGGCCGAAGAGCCGACTTTCTTCGCCCGCTTTTCGATATCCTTCACCACAGCGCTGACCGCGATATCGATGCCTCGCTTGAGGTCCATGGGATTCATGCCGGCGGCCACCGACTTTGCCCCTTCCTTCACGATCGCCTGGGCCAGCACCGTCGCGGTTGTCGTGCCGTCGCCGGCGAGGTCATTGGTCTTTTGGGCGACTTCGCGCACCATCTGGGCGCCCATATTCTCGAACTTGTCATCGAGTTCGATTTCCTTGGCAACCGTGACACCGTCCTTGGTGATGCGCGGGGCGCCGAAGCTCTTGTCGAGCACGACGTTGCGGCCTTTCGGGCCGAGCGTCACCCTTACAGCATTTGCCAGAATATCCACGCCGCGCAGCATCCGCTCGCGGGCATCACTCGAAAATTTTACGTCCTTCGCAGCCATTGCAAATCACTCCGTTTGAATTCAATTGCGTATCAGCCGACGACGCCCATCACGTCGGATTCCTTCATGATGAGGAGTTCTTCTCCGTCGAGCTTGACCTCCGTCCCCGACCACTTGCCGAACAGCACCCGGTTTCCCGGTTTCAGGTCGATCGGGATCAGCTTGCCGCTCTCGTCGCGCCCACCGGGCCCGACAGCGACAACTTCGCCTTCCTGAGGCTTCTCCTTGGCGGTATCAGGAATGATGATGCCGCCTTTGGTCTTCTCTTCGGCGTCGATGCGGCGAACGACAACACGATCGTGGAGGGGACGAAACTTGGTCTTGGCCATGGGTTTCCTCGCGGCGCTAAGGCGCGTCTCATTAAACTGAAAGTATCGGCTTTTCAGGTGCTTAGCACTCTGGAACCAAGAGTGCCAATTCCTGCCCGGGAAATATTGCCTTCACGGCGAGGTGTCAAGTCGAGGGGGCAATCAATTGCCGGGGCACTTCATCATTGTGTGCTTGCGCTGTTCGCTAATGCCCTCCAAAGTCGCAGGCCCGCCTCGCAAGGAGCCGGAATGAACTCGCTCTATCGTCCTGCAATTTCGAGCGCCGCGGCGCTCGTGCTATTCGCGCTCGGCCTTTCCGGTTGCGCAACCGGACCGCAGCCTGAGCAGCCAGCGGCTCCAGCCGTCGTCCCGACGCTGCCGCCCGCTTTCCCGCCGCAGGACATCGTCGGGCGCTGGGGCTTGGCTGCCTATCACAAGGAAGAGGACCGTGCTCGTACCGAGGCGGCCGCGGTCGCAGGTTGCAAGCAGCCCTATGTCATCACGCTCGGCCCAACCGGCGGCGTCATGATGCACCTCGCCGATCAGGCGACGCCAAGCGAATTGCGGCTCAAGGGAGCACCCGGCGGCAAGACCTATATCGGGCCCGCCGAAGATCCTCCCGGCGGCGCGCAGGATCGTGAAGTTGTCTCGTTCGATGGCCGTGTTCTCATCCTGCGCTGGATGGACTCCGAGGTGCAGGGCCGCTACGGCACGATGGTCTATGTGCGGTGCGGAGCAGAAGGCGCCAAGCGCCCGGCCAAGCCGAAGGCGAAGCCGCGCGCGGCGCCGAGACCTGCAGCTTCGCCGGTTCCGCCACCGCCACGGCAGTGATGCTTGTGCCGAACCTGCGCCGTACCCTGCGCCATTGCCGGTCCTGAACCGGCATTCCATGATGCAGCCGTGAAGCACTGAGTCCGGATAGCATCGCGATGGGGCGGATCGTTCGTCGCGACGCACCGCCGGTGCCGCGTGGGCGAGGCTGTGGGTGCGCCGGATGACCGCATTTCAGGATTTCATGTCCGGCTCGTGGCGTGCGGTTCCGGTCCTCGGCGTGACGCAAATTCTGTCCTGGGGCACGATCTTTTACACGCCGGTCCTGATTGTGCCGCTGATCGCGACCGACCATGGATGGTCGATCTCTTTCGCGATGGGTGGCTTTTCGATTGGTCTCCTGGTCGCGGGTCTGGTCGCACCGCTTGTCGGGCGGATGATCGATCGCTTCGGCGGCCATGTCGTCATGACGGTCGGTTCATTGGTCGGCGCGCTCGGACTCTTCCTCGTCGCCTCCGCAAATCTGCAGATTACGTATTACGCCGCCTGGACGGTATTGGGCGTCGCCATGGCGGCGAACCTTTACGACGCCGCCTTTGCAACGCTCGGTCGGATATTCGGCGCGGCGGCACGCCGGCCGATAACAGCGTTGACTTTAGCCGGCGGGTTTGCCTCCACCGTGAGCTGGCCGGTGACACACCTGCTTCTGGAGCATGTGGGCTGGCAAAATACATATCTTGTCTATGCTTTGCTGCTGGCAGGCGTTGCGGCGCCGCTGCATGCGCTGGCGCTCCCGCGTAGCCACTACGAGACCGGAAGCGCGCGGGAAAACGGCAATGAAGCTCCGGCAAAAAAAACATTGCCGCCGCATGGGCTGCCCTTTCTTCTGGTGGCTGCCGCGTTCGCGACTTACGCCTTTGTTCCTTCAGGACTGTCGGCGCATCTGCTGGCGATCTTTGCCCGGGCGGGCGTGCCTGCGGGCACCGTGGTCTGGGTCGGAGCCCTGTTTGGGCCGGCGCAGGTCGGCGCGCGTCTTATCGAATTTGCTTTCGGGCGCAACCTCGATCCGCTCTGGATCGCCCGGTTTGCTCTTTCAACTCTGCTCTGTGCATTTGTGATGCTGGCATTGCTCGGCGTTTCCACCGGCACTGCCGCGGCATTCGCCCTGATGTTCGGCGGCGCCAACGGCCTCGTGACGATCACGCGCGGTGCCGTGCCTCTGGCACTGTTCGGAGCAAGCGGGTACGGGCGATTGATGGGCCGGCTGGCAGGCCCGTTCCTGCTTGTGCAGGCGGCGGCGCCGCTGGTTATGGCGTTTGTCGTCGAGTACGCTTTCGATGCGGCCGCGCTGGCGGTCACGGCGGCTTTTGCGTCCGTCGCCCTGATGTGCTTTCTGCTGATCCGCCGCCCGTCCTAGGCGAACATCAGATCGATGTCTTGCTGTGTTGCGTGGCCGGTATCGCCGTCAAGCCGCGGGCCGTTGATCAGGCCGGGCTCAACATTTTTCTCGTGTCCGGTGGGGCCGCCGCAACGTTCGATCATTGCTGCAAGCTGTTCCTCGACCATCATCAGAGTGGCGATCACCTTGCCGATGCGCTGGCCGGCGAGATCCTGGAAGTTGCACGCTTCATAAATGCGAACAACGTGGTCTTGCACGTCTTGTGCAAGTCCATGGTGATAATCGTCGGTGACAACAGTGGCGAGGGCGCGCGCGCAGTCGTCGATGGTCTCGACCGACGCTAGAACCTTCTGCGTTGCCGTTTCCATGCATTCAACTGCTGCAGCAAGCTCGCCCGCAGATCGCGCCATGCGGCGGTCGGTGCCTTCGCTGAACAGTGCCGAAAGCTCGCGCTTGTGGTTGGCCACCAGTTCACGGATTGCGTGAAGCTCATGCGCAATTGCCGGGGTAATTTCGACAGTCTGACGCGGCGCGTTGTCGGTATCGGGAAATGCGTCGCCAACCGCGGGCGGGGCGGCGTGCCGACCCGCCGCCATCTGCTCGATGCGAAAAACCTTGCGCTGCACGTTGGTCGCCCCGCGGGAATTGCCAGGGCTTCTTACAGAGAGCGCATTAATGCCCGGTTGCAGGCGCACGGAAACCAGACATTTACCATAGGCAATCGTGGTTGACGGGGATTTACCATTCGGTGGGCGTTTGACCGTTTACTCGCCGTCGCGGGGCAAAACCTATGGGCTGGTCGATGCGCGGGTCGGTTGCTGTCGGAATAATCGTATTGTCACTCTCAGGCGGAGGATCGGCGCAGCCTTTGCCGGCAACCCCTCCCGGGACGGCAGCACAGACACCGCCAATGGTCGTTGCTGCCGCGCAGCCGCAAACCAATCTCGGCGGTGGTTTCGTTGAGTTTCTTTTCGGCGACTCGGAGCGGCACCCACGTTCGCCTTCGCAGGAATGGTATGGCCCGCCGCCGCAGCAGAGCGATGACCGTCAGGACGAAGTTGCGCCGGGCCTATTCGCAAATTCATCGGCGGTTGACGCGATGCAGGCCCAGCGGTGGGACGGCCGGATGGATCCGCAATTCCTCCGCCAGGAGGTGCCGTACAGCGGAAGGGAAGCGGCCGGTACCATCGTCATCGATACGCCGAACCATTTTCTTTACCTTGTGGAGTCAGACGGCCGGGCGCTTCGTTACGGAATCGGCGTGGGCCGACCCGGCTTCACTTGGTCGGGCGTTCACACGATCTCGGCAAAAAAGGAGTGGCCGGATTGGGTGCCGCCGGATGAGATGGTCAAACGTCAGCCTTATTTGCCGCACTTTGTGGCCGGTGGCCCAAACAATCCGCTCGGCGCCCGTGCGCTCTATCTTGGGTCGACTCTCTACCGGATTCACGGCTCGAACGAGCCGTGGACGATCGGCAAGAATGTCTCATCAGGATGCATCCGGATGCGCAACGCCGACGTGATCGACCTTTTCGGACGGGTAAAGGTCGGCACCAAAGTCGTCGTGCTCTGACCGCTTACACGCTGTCGCCGCCGCCGAAGTCGCCACCCCCAAAGTCGCCGCCGTCGAAGCCGCCGCCATCGTCACCGCTGACATCGGCCGTATCCGTTCCGCTGTCGCCAAGGAGTTGCGATGGCTGCGCATTGTTCCCAATGTCGCCGATGCCGGCATCGCGCGCCATGTCACTTCCTGACGCGCCGCCATCCCACGGCGAATTGGCGGGCGGCATTGCTGCAAACGCGCTGCCACCATGGTGTCCGAACATCGAGCTGATCGAGTTGAGCAGCAGCGCGCCCCCTATGACGCCGGCTGCCGACGCCGCGGCGGTGCCGAGAAAGGAACCGCCGGGTGACGGCGCTGCACTCGCCACGGCGCCGCCGCTGTTCCACCGCGGATCCGGTCCGGATGGTGTATTTGCATGTACGCTCGGAACCGACGTGCCGCCTGAACGGCCGCCAAGCGCTTGACGCATGCTGTCGAGAAAGCCGCCGCTTGCCG